>JBILXT010000015.1:0-40281 GCA_044378235.1 Planctomycetaceae bacterium | reverse complement strand
GCGATTCCGCGGGAAACGCGATCCGCGTCGGCGCGACTGTCAAGCCGCTTGTCAACGCTCAGGCTTTCATTGGCTTTAGCCTCCTTGACTTTTCGCTCGAACAGCTCATAGGGATCTTCCTTGAAACACTTTACATTGCGAAGAGCAGACATAACTTCGCGCATCTCCGTATAGCGGTCCTTGGGCTTCTTAGCCAACATCCTAAGTATCACAGAATCTAATTCCGGCGTGACATTAGGATTGACTAAAGAGGGCGGAGCAGGCGTTTCGCTAATGTGCTTCTTCAGAAGATCACTGGGGCTCAACCCTGCAAAAGGCGGGTTTCCTGTCACAACTTCATAAAACGTGACTCCTAAACTATATATGTCTGACTGTGCGGTTGGAGGGTTCTTAAGAATGATCTCTGGCGCGATGTAAGTTCGCGTTCCCATAATCGCTTTTTGCTTTCCTGCAAGCATCTTCATCAGCCCTGTCGCAAGCTTCGTCGACAGGGAAAAGTCGATTACTCTTACCTCTCCTGTCTTATTCACAAGGATATTATCTGGCTTAATATCGCGGTGGAGCCATCCCTTTTCGTTCATGTGAACCAGAGCCTGGCACACGGCTTCGGCGATCTTCTTGAATCGACTCTGCGTCTCCGCCAGATTCGCAGAAATCTGAGCCTTCAAACTTGGCGCACGGAAATAGTCCATAATGTAGAAGCCGTGGTCCCGATTCACCTCCAGCTTGTGCAAACGGACGAGATTTGGATGCTCAAATGCCGAGCCCACCTTGAATTCATGCTTAAGGATGGCCTTGGCCTCGGGTTCCTTAAATGCATCCGGAAGAAGAAGTTTCATGGCGAATGGAGTCGTCGCACCTTGCTGCGCGACCTCCCAGATCTGAGTCGAAGCACCGCTTGCAACACAGTTTTTCAGTTCGTATCCCCCGACAACGTTCTGATTTTCGCTCATGGATCTCTCCGGGTCTAGCACGACCTATAGGTGAACAGCTTTGGCATTAGTCACAGAGCCTGTCGGGATCATAGAAAACCTCCCCGATTTCTGCGACTTCACCGGCAATGCCCAGTATACCAGTGACCAGCGAGGCTGTTGGAAGTCGAAAGTCGCAACATGCGTCTCCCGATGAGGAAGTCCCTTAAAAATCACAACTTCAGGTGCTGCCGGACTTCTGAATTGTGGTTCCTGCTTTGATCTGACATATTCCCGGCTGGTGAGTTTGTCCCTGATATCTGTTTCGACGTTTAGGTTGCAACGTCATGTTGCATTTTGGCTTCAATTGTTCCCCCAATTGAGGTTGAGCCCATCACCTTACCGCTGCGTATGAAGGTCCGGTTTGATGTTCCCAAAATTTATGTCGTTCCTGCGTGCTCAACGATTGCCCCTCGCTCGACTGCTACTTTTGGCCGTCGCCGCACTAACGCAACCCGGTGGCTCCAGAGCTTTGGCCGATGGCGAGACACAACACTCAACTTTCTCCGGCTCACTAATTCAGCCAGGGGAGGGCGATGGGGAAATTCTGCGTCGGTTCGAAGCGGACCTTTACTCGAGTGGTGGCGACCACTTTTTCAGCGTATCGGATGACCTTCGAGCTGGTTGTCCATGGCCAGACAGCTTTGGTGTGACGGGTGCCGGAGTTGCTGAAGACAAAGTGCAGCCCCACCTCGTCTATAACTACGACGGTACGATCTACTTGATCAACTTGCCTCCGCTTGTGACAAACTTGCCGGCAAACATTGCTCCAGACTCCACGTGGGAACACGCTGGCTGGCAGATGACTGCGATCGAGGAGCAAACACTCGATGGGACCAGTGTCTGGATCGTGGATGCCAGAGAACGCCGAGGTCGTCAGCAAAAGCTGACAATTGAAGCCTCTTCCGGAATTACGGTAAGGGCAGAAGCTGACGTCTTCATTGGCCAAGGGGACCAGTTTCGATTAACGCTCGCCAAGTCCTCGTCAAAGCCGATGGACGCTGCCGTGAGTACTCAACTATCAGAACTGAAGGGGCAACTGCTTTCCCTTCAAGCTGCGTTAAAGAGACGCCCGGACTCTCATGGGTATGAGCTCTCTCAGAGGCAGGTGGACGATGTGCTGGCAGGCATTGAGCAAACAACCCGCCTTGCGAAGGGTACACCGCTCGAAGATCTCGTTCGGAGAATGCGAACAGACGCCGAGCAGCAGCAGAAAAGACTGGCCTCTGCGGCAAGCAGGGCTAACGAACTCATGAATTCAGACGCGCCAGCCTTCGTGCTTAACCTCGTTAGCGGAACAAAACTGGATTCCGCAACACTGAAAGGCAAGACTGTGGTTCTGCACTTTTGGGACTATCGAGACGCCCCGCTGTCGGAACCCTATGGCCAAACGGGCTACCTCGAGTTTCTGTTCAATCAGAAGCGAAAGATGAACGTCGAAGTCGTTGGAGTCAGCACCAATCCAGATCTTCAGACAACGGAAAATCTCGGCCGAGGCAGACGTTCAGCACGAAAACTGTCTGAATTCATGAACCTCACTTATCCAATTGGCCATGATGATGGGGCATTGCTAAATTCATTTGGAGATCCGCGAGATTCCAAAGGGCAACTGCCACTTTGGGTCGTCCTGACCCCGGAAGGCAAAGTCGCGCACTACCACGCCGGCTTCTATGAGGTTGATGCTTCTCAGGGGTTGAAGGAGCTTGAAGCAGTCCTGTCCGAACTGCTTCGGAAGTAGCCAATTAATTGACTCGGCAAATCATGACCTTCAGATACTCGGTCTCCGGGCAGGTTACACTGACCGGATGATCGGACGGCTGTCCACGGTTTTCAAGAATCTGAATGTCTCGCCCGGTTGCTCGAGCGACCTCTCCCAGCATTTCCTGAAACTCGGCGCGGGTTACCAATCCTGAGCAACTGCAGGTAACAAGGATCCCTCCGGGCTTCAGGACCTGAACGGCCAACTGATTCAGGCGAGAGTAACCTGTGACCGCCCGATCAGTACCTCCACGAGTTCTTGCCATGCGAGGAGGATCAAGAATGACGGCATCAAATGTCCTGCCCTGCCCCGCCATGCCTTCGAGAGCCGGACGAACGTCATCTTTTTTCCAGCGACATCGATCGGCCACGCCATTCAATTCCGCATTTGCCTTCGCAAGGACCAATGCAGACTCAGAGGAGTCGATCCCCAAAACGGCAGCGGCCCCTCCCAGCTTCGCGGCCGTGATTCCGAATCCTCCTGAAAAACAAAAGGCGTCCAGTACATCAAGCCCCTTCAGGTAACGACTCGCCGCAAGACGGTTGTCACGCTGGTCGAGGTAGCATCCGGTTTTCTGCCCCTGCTGCACATCAACCCCGTAACTGACACCATGTTCTTCGATGAATAACGGGCGAGGCGGCTCTTGTCCGGCGATCAGCCCATCCACGACGTCCAGCCCCTCGGCCTCACGCATTCCTTTTTCAGTGCGAAGCCATATCCCCTTAGGGTTCAACTCTGCCTGAAGTGCGGCAAGGATTGGTTCTCGATGCTGAAACAACGCAAGGCTGGTGAATTGGACCAGCAAGTACCCAGCGTAAAGGTCAACAGTCAGTCCGGAGAGTCCATCGGATTCACTAAAGACTAATCTGCACCCGGTCCTGTGGTCATCGAGATGAAACAGTGCTCTTCGAGAAGCAATGGCCTGCTGAATCAATGGCTTCCAGAAGTCACTGGTCAACAGCAAATCAGGCCGCCATGAATACAGTCGAACAACAATTCGACTACTTGAGTTATAGAGCCCCCAGGCAATGAATCGCCCTTCGGAACTGATCAGACGAACTGCAGTTCCCGGTGGAATCTGATCCGGTTTCGCCCCTTTTATGTGGTCAACAGCACCTGCAAATACCCACGGATGTCTTCCAAAGAATGGCTGCGCGCGACGATTACGAATCACAACTTCGATCGCTGTGGCATCAGCAGCTCCAGCCGTAACTTCGCCCTGCCCTTTCTCCTGAACGGATTCATTGCGAACGGATGACAGGAACGATTCTGGCTCGGACATCTTTAGAAACAGCCTTACTGGACCAAGAACTAACAGAACGCGAAATACACGAAACCGAATCAGTCACCCCGGAGCACTCGATGCTCCATTTCTTCCAGATACGCAAGCAATCGGTCTCGCTCATTCGCCAGATGACGCACTCGCAACAGTGATCGCACTCGAGTTCTGAGTTCCAGCCGATTGACGGGCTTGGTCAGGAAGTCATCGCATCCGGCATTGACCGCCTTCTCGATATCTCCCGCCTCATTCAGCGCAGTGACCATCAGGACGGGAATTCCGCGCTTGGCCGGGTCGCTTTTAATCTGCGAACACACCTCATATCCGCTCATTCGCGGCATCATGATGTCAAGCAGAATTAAATCCGGCTGACGACTCTCCACCATTTGCATGGTTTGATGACCGTCGGCAGCCATCAGGATCTCGTATCCCTCGTCTGCAAGATAAGCCTCAAGCAATTCACGATTCTGCTGAATATCATCAGCAATCAGCACACACGACGATGAAATATCGATATCCGAAGTCTGCATAGCTCACTGAATCCGAATCCGGAGAACGCACCATCAAAGACAGGATTGGTGCCAAACGAACAAAACACCTGCGAGTCCACTGCCCTGCCCAGAGCGTCCGGACAGCTGAACCAGCCAGATTATAGAGGATCAGGCAAAACATCAAAACGATGCTGGTCTTGGCCAAAACCACTGTCACTTACTCACATAGAATCACTCGTTCTCCAACACGGCTTCGTCGGACGCTGCTAAGTCGTTTCGCCTTTTTGCAGCATCAATCAAGCGCTGCAATAACTGACTGTTGACGGCACCTCGAAAACGTATTTTCCCGTTGATCTCCACAACCGGCACGGACTCTCCGAATTGCCTCATCAATTCTCGAGAATCATCAATATCGACTACCTCAATCGCTGGCAGAGCCCCCTGGAATCCCATCAGTACAGCGATTGCATCATCACACAAATGGCAGTTCTTTCGGGTAAACAAGCGGCAACTTGAGAACAGTGGCCGAACTGGAGACTGCTCGCGATCAGGCGACGATCTCAACATCATTGCAGCACAAAAAAACATGGCTCCACAGAAAAACAGGTGAAAGGAACGTGTGGAGTACCATACGGTTGGGAACTCAAACGGTCGCATCTCCATACGATCAGAAAAAATGAGCACAGCAAAGATCGACGCCACTACCATCAGCACCGAGCCAAAAGAGACTCGAACACGGTCATTCAGCACTTTCTCATCGGAATTCATTGCAAACACTCCCTGATCGTCATTCCGACTCCAGCAACGTCTTTCTCTGAAACCTCTTGTAACCCAATGAGCCCCGAAATGCTCGAATTGGGATGATTCCGAAAGACCCACGAAGCGTAACAAATCCCGCAATCTCTGCAGAGGGCCATTTTTGTGATCCGCACACTGAGCTACTCCGCATTAGCATCTGATCCGTCAGTCTAATCGATTCGGATTTGTCAACGATACCGCACCATTTTGATCCAGGAAAGTCACACTCAGAATCGTCTGAATTCGGAGAGTCTTCGTACTGATACACTTACGAAATTCTCTCAACAAACAGTGAGTGGAATTCGTGTGACCTCGTTTGACAGTTCTTCATGTCTGGTTAACATCGCCGCCCGTTGAGTGAGTAAGCGCTCGGTGACGAAATCTGCACTCGTCGTCGAGCATAACCTGTCAAAAATGCCAGTCCCGAAGCACCGCCCTGCCCTTGTGGCGACAGGCGATGGAGTGCCGCGCAAGCAGCTTGCTTTCGCGAATTGCCCCGTCTTTGTCTGAGGTGATGCTGCGCGCCGGCGAAAGAGGGAGGGGCGCATGACGCAGCCCGCACGTCATGACGACAAACCGACGTTCGACGCTTCGTCTACCGCTGCGCGAACTTCGGTTTCCAATTCTGCACATACACATCTGTCGGATGTCTCTTCTGAGCTGGATCGAATCACGCACTCGGTCCGTGACGCCGTTGGCGAGCAAAACTTTCAGCACTGGTTTCATAAACGCACGCGTTTTGAAATCTCTGGTGATCGGCTACTCGTTCGTGTCCCCAATCCATTTATACTGGGATGGCTGTTGCGCCGTTTCAGAACAGCACTGAATCAGGCTGCACAGTTGGTACTTGGTCCTTCGGCAACATCGCAACTCGAGGTTGATGAGTCACTCATGCTTGAGGTGGCTGGCACCCAGAGCAACGCGTCCTCACCGATTTCAGAGCCGGTCGTCACGGCGGCTATTAATTACGATGCGAAGCTGCGCCGAGACCCCGGAAATGGCCCTCTTAAAACGATAAAGAATCTTCAGCCACTTCCGTCGGCCCCATCTGAGCATGATCGACCAGGCTCTTTGAATCTGCCGGGAAACCGTCGACGTTTCCGATGTTTCGACTCATTCATCTCCGGAGAATGCAACGACCTTGCAGTCCTGGCCGCTCGTCAAGTCTCCGCGACTCCGGGAGAGAGATACAATCCGCTGTTCATCCACGGCGGAACAGGGACTGGCAAAACGCATCTTCTGGAAGCGATTTACACAGAAGTGCGAAGAAAGCATTCTGAAAAGAATGTCATGTATCTCACCTGCGAAGCGTTCACCAACTATTTCACCGCTGCTCTGAGTTCACGAACCGTTCCCTCGTTTCGTCAGCGATTTCGGAATGTCGAAGTTCTGCTAATCGACAACATTGAGTTTCTGGACAACAAGAAAGCGACTCAGGAGGAGTTTCTTCACACGATCACTCAATTGATTGATCACGGTGGCCAGGTTGTGATCTCTTCGGACCGACACCCTCGACTGCTCACGAAGCTTCGCGAGGAGTTGACCACCAGGTTCATGAGTGGACTGGTTTGCAGAATCGAGTCGCCGGATGAAGCCACACGGCACAAGCTTGCCAAATCTCTGACTGCTGGCATGAAAGCGGTTTTCGCTGATGATGCTCTTGAGTATGTCGTGCGGAGATGCCGTCGCAACATCCGTGAACTTCAAGGAGCACTCAACCAGCTTGAGGGACAGTTTGCGTTGAACGGTCGGCGCATCACCCTGCCTGTAGCCCGTGAAGTTCTTGGCGAAATGGCCGAAGAGTGCCGTCGACTTGTCCGAATCAGCGACGTCGAGAAAGTGGTATGCGAGGTCTTTGGCGTAACTGTCGCTGACCTTCGATCGGCGTCACGTCGCAAGGCGATCGCTCTGCCCCGCGCTATTGCAATGTTTATGTCTCGTCGAATGACGAAGTCGGCCTACCGGGAGATCGGCATGTACTTTGGAGGACGAGATCACAGTACGGTCGTTGCTGCTGAACGCAAAGTTGCCGAGTGGGTGACCGGTGGTGAGCCCATTGGCCTGCCGACTTCATGTTCAGGTCGGACGATCGGTGAACTGGTTGACGAACTGGAAAATCGCCTGCAGAACCTCGCCTGCTGATTCCGGGGCCCCTTGGCCTCTGATGACAGCATGACAGCTTAGATCAACCAGGCATGTTCCTGCGCAGCAGACTTCAATTGGTCTGCGTTGTTCCACTACACTGCCACTTGAATGGTCAGTGAAAAACGTTTGCTTTGAAAAGCCCTGGTTCCCGTGGTCACGAAAGCAGGAAGGTAGTTTCGGAGCGCAGATAGTGGTCCTAACAGCGAGCTTCCCAATGCGGTTCTTACTCGTTCTGGTTGTCTCTATATTGCTCGTTCGAACAGGTAAGTGCGCAGGCTCTGATCCCATTCACCTGTCTGTGACCAAAGACAACTCGATTGTGATGGTCGACGGTGAGTGGGAACAGAACGCGGGGCAACAGGGACGAATTCGAGTAAAGGGCAACCAACATATGGTCGCCTTCGAATTTGACACCTCCGCGATTGCGGGAAAGAAAGTCAAGAAAGCCACGCTCGTATGCACTCGGGGAGACCAGGACATCTCCAGGATTACGGTTTCGACTATTGCCACGTCATGGGATGAGAATCGCTCAAACGGAATGTCCTCTGGAGTCGACGGCATTCCGAACTGGGGATATCCGGACGCCAAATTTCCGGCAGTCTGTGGAGGAAACAGCTTTACCCTCGTTCACCAGTCGCCCTCAGAACTCAAGAATGGCGTATATCACTGGGACATTCCCCCCGACATGGTCCACGCGATGTCAATTGGCGTCGCTTACGGCCTCGCCATTCACGAACATGACGCCGATTATGGTCGTAACCCCACGATCTTTTCCAAAGAACAATCCGGCAAGCGCCCCTATTTGGCTGTAGAACTCGATGAGCAAAACGATCCCGCTCCAGAAGCGGCGAGTGATCTGGTAGTTGTTGGCGATGATGTCGATTCTGCAATGCTGTTGCTGACTTCACCAGGAAATGGATTTGCCTATGAAATCACGGTCAACGACCGTTCTCTTGCGAGGCACAACATTCCGCTGGTATTGAATAACCAAAGACAAACAATTCCTCTGCGAGACCTTCCCTCAGAGGTCAATCTTAACGAGCCCTTTGAGCTCCAAGTGACGACTCTGAACCGTGCAGGCCGAAGATCCAAGCCAGCCGTCGTCAAAAGTGTAATCAGGAACTCACCGCCCTCGATCACTCCGCAAGTCAATATTCCGCAAAAGCGTCCATCGTTGCACCCCGGCCTCAGCGTAATTCCAGTCACAGACAAGTATGACTCTGCGGGCCGTTCCGTAGGAATGCTGGCAGACGATTACCGTGATCATAACGCAGTCTTCGATGGCCAGAGGGTCCGCCTCGTTGCTGCAGCCGGTGAAGTCGTCAGCTTTCAGCTTCTCCTCAGGAAGGATCGTGAAGCAAAGCCTTCGGTCAGCGTTGAACTGGATGACTCGCAAATTCGCGTCGACCTTTTTCAGGCTCTTTATGTCCCGTCGCAAGGACGTGTAATTCCTGACCCGCTATTGCCGATGCCTCAGTCGATTGACCTCCACGTCGACAAGGATCAGGCTGTCGTTGCCGACCTGTTCATTCCTTTCGAATTTGCTCCCGGCGTGAAGAGAGGGACTATAAGGATTTCTGATGGGCGTAACCTGCCGCTCGAAATAGTCGTGCTTCCCTTTGCTCTACCTCGCAAAGCGACGTTCTTTTGTGAGATGAACAGCTACGGGATGCCGGACAAAGTTGATGATTACTACGCCCTGCAGCAGATTGCCTACGACCATCGTGTTCACTGCAACATTCTGCATTATTCACATAACACGGCCGCGCCGGGATCAAGAAAAAGCAATCTCGACATGAGACTTCGCTCGGGGCGCCGTATGGACAACAAGAAGTATGACAATATTCAACCGGGCGACACATCGGGGTATTGGGATGATTTCGCGGAAGCATTTGGACCATACCTGGACGGTTCTCTTTTCCAAAATGGTCATCGAGGCCCCATACCTGCTCCAGGGTTTTACCTGACTTTTCATGAAAGCTGGCCGTTGAATTGCCGAGCGTTCTTTGATGGAAATCCAGATGCCTATCTGGCCTTTAACAAACATCCGGCCTATGCAGAGACTTATGTGAACATCCTGCATGATTTCGCAAAGGTCGCAGATGCGAGAGGATGGAACGAAACCGGCTTTCAGGTGTACTTCAATAACAAAGGGTCGCTTGCAGAGAAATCGAAAGCTCCATGGATCCTGGATGAGCCATCAAGTTTTTGGGACTATCGGGCACTTCAGTTTTATGGAGAACTGACAGACCAGGGACACGCCGGAAACCAGAATCTAAAGATCCAGTACCGCGTTGATATTTCTCGCCCCGAGTATTGCAGAGGTCAACTCGACGGACGAAGTGATCTCTGGGTCGTGGCAACTTCTGCCTTCCAGAACTATCGCCGACTTATCACCGATCGAATGGAGAGTGATCAACTTCGCGTTTGGATCTACGGAACGTCGAACCATGTTCATGAGACGAATCGGAATATTCAGGCCTGGGCCGTGGATTCGTGGCAATACGGTGCAGAGGGAATCGTTCCGTGGCAGACCGTCAACAAGTCTGGCAGTGCTTTGGCCGAAGCCGATCAATTGGGACTCTTTATCTTTGACACGGACGCCAGTGGAGAGACTGTGATCCGGCATTCCATGCGACTCAAGGCGTACCGAGACGCCCAGCAAATGATTGAATACCTGAATCTTCTGAAGAATCGCAGGAACTGGACACCGAAACAAATGCAGGACTTTGTCCATCACTATGTGCAAGTGGACGCTTCCGTTTCAAAAACCAACGAAGATGATGCTGGTACAACGAACTTCAATCGACTCTCGGCATCTGGCCTTGAAGCACTTAGAGCGGCAGCCATTGAGTTACTTCTTGATCGGCCGATTGAATAGGCCAGGGGCTCTGCATTCAGAAGCACAATTATGAAACGCACTACCGAAATGCTCTACTTTTCTGGACGAGTTCAGGGAGTGGGGTTCCGCGCTGCGACTCAGAGGCTTGCCAGAGGTTCCGAGGTTGAGGGCTTTGTTCAGAATCTACCGGATGGTCGGGTTGAAGTGGTCGCGACGGCTGAGGCATCTTCAATTGACAGATTAGTCGTTAGGCTCAAAGGCCTGTTCGGCGACGGAATTTCTGAAATCCAACGAGTGCCGGTATTGGCCGTGGAGGAGTTTTCCGGATTTCACATCCGCCGCTAGTCCCTCCCGAGGATGCGGGCGAGTTTTTCGCTTGGAGCTGCGAAAAACACTGCTAGAGTGGCAACTTGCTGCTTCGGGCTGGCTTTGGCGGATTTTCCCAACGGCCTGTTCTGGACAAGCGTAACAGACGTGTACAGGCCGCGTTGCGCCCGTTTTCTGGCTCCGCATTCGGGATTTCCTCTGTAATGAACCGCTTTTTGACTTTCGCTGAAGGCATTCCAGTCGCCCCACCAGTCCAAACTGATTGGACCTTCACATGGTTATCCGTGTTTGGATTGGCTGCGGCTCTCATCGCTGTTTCCTACGGGACTCGAGTCGGGGTCATTGCAAGGGCCACCACTAAAGAGGCCATTCGTCAGCCATTGTTTTTGCTGCTGCTTGCGATCTCATCGATAGTCCTGCTGCTCAACTCGGTCATGCCATTCTTTACGCTCGAAGATGACGTAAAGATGCTGAACGAATGCGGTTTGGCGACCCTCCTGATTTCCGGTGCCCTGCTGGCTGTTTGGACTGCTGGTACAAGCATTACGAGTGAGATCGAGGGAAAAACGGCGATGACCCTGTTGAGCAAGCCGATCGATCGTCGACAGTTCATTCTTGGAAAATATATTGGGATCGTTCAGTCAGTCATTTGGCTGTTTGTGATTTTGACCGCGCTGTTTTCGGTGCTGATTTTCTTTAAGGTTGGTTACGACCAAAGAGAACGATCAGAGGAAGTGACCCCGATGTGGCAGTGGCATAAGGTTTCGAATGTCGAAATACCATCACCACATCCGGACCGTGTGCGTGTTGTTGCCCAAATCCTGCCCGGCGTGGCGTTATCCTTCCTTCAGGTTTGCGTTCTCGGAGCAATCAGCGTCACCGTGGCGACTCGCATGCCCATGGTGATGAATTTGGTTGTGTGTTTTGCAGTGTTTGTAATCGGGAACCTTACCGAAATCATCGTCAATCAGAGTGTTGCAGGGCAGGCAAATGAATCAGTCACGTTTACGGCTCGCTTGATTTCGATGGTTGTACCATCTCTCTCGACCTTCAATGTCTCATCCGCAGTTGCGACAGGTCGAGTCGTACCGCAGGACTATCTTGGGTTGAGCCTTGTTTACGCGACCACCTATATCGCGGCTATGCTGCTACTTGGTTTCCTCCTGTTCGAAGATCGTGACCTTGCGTAAGGGGCTCCGCCCTCTCATCTATATCGCATGTTTTGGAGACGTGTAACACAAGAATCCGCGTCCAGACGTCGCTAGACTTGCAAATGTACTGACACATTGGTGCTAGATTTGCAATCTTTCCGCTTCCGGGTTTTGACACTGAAGTGACAGACGGTTCAATACTGCCTGACAGTTCAGATCTTCTGGAGGATTCTGCTATGTCCATGTCGCCAGAGTTTTATCGTCTCGTATCTCCGCGAAGCTTCATCGGCCGACGACGCTTACTAGCCTCGATAACCAGTGCTCTTGCTGGTCTTTGTCTCGGCTTTGTGATTCTTATCGCCAGCGGTATCGCATGGATACTAATGCAACCTGTACCGGATGGCTTGGCCACAGGTCAGGGGCTTTCGCCACTTGCTGCTCAATTGACGAATAGCTGGATTGATCGCTCGATCAGCAATTTGATCGTGGCTTTCCCCCTGCTTCACAACTCGCTTTCTGCAGTTGTTGCAATGACCATCGTTTGTCTTGTGTTACTTGTAGCACGCTGGTGCTTGAGGACCGTGGCCTTTGATCTGCTGGAACAGGAAATCGCTTCAGATGTACTCCGATTTCGTCAGCATATCCACCGAAAATCCTTGCGGCTTGAGCCCGCGGATCTGACCGGAGAACAGGCGTTGGCGACGGACCAACTGTTTCAGAATGCCACATCAGTACTGGAAAAAGCAGCAACTCGCTGCGGGAGTATCTATCTATCCGTGGTTCCCGATATGGCGGCCGTGTTTTTTGTCGCGTGGCTGACCGACTGGCGAGTTTTTCTTCAGACTGCAATTCCAATCCTTCTGGGCAGAATGGCCCTGAAAGCAGAATCCCAGCGCAGCGACAACTCTTTACGCTTGCTGTCCGATCAGGTTTCTCGAGGTCTTGCAAGAATGGCAGAAAGCCTCAAGAAGACGAGAATTGTGACTAGCTTTGGGATGGAGAAAGCTGAGCAACAGCAGTTTGAAAACCACCTCCGGGACTACCAGAATCGCTGCCGTTATTTGAAACGTCAACAGCGTTTTGGACAAGGCATCCGTCATGCAGTTTTGCTGACTATATTCGTCATCCCGTTTGCGATCATTTCGGTCAAAGTACTTCATGGCCATGCCCCGGCAGTAAGCGTGCTCCTTGCAACTTGTCTTTATGTAATCTTTCAGGGACTCGGGCTATTGCAGGAGCAAACGGAATTGAGTTCTGCAGGTAGTGAAAAGGCCGATGAGGTTTCCGAGTACATTAATCGTGTCCCGGGTGTTAGCCAGGCTGCCGGGGCAGGATTTTTGGAGCCGATGTCCAAGACACTTACCTTCAATCAGATTTCCTTTCAGACGCCGCAACTACCTCGGCTACTGAATGGACTTGATTTGCGAATTGGTTTTGGTGAAACAGTTGCACTACTGTCTTTGCAGCCCGGACCGGCTTACGCACTTGCAAGTATGGTTTCCCGTTTTGTCGACCCTGATTCGGGACAAGTCCTGATCGACGGAAAGGATGTGCGCCAAGCCACTTTGGAATCTCTTCGTGCAGAAGCGATGTTCATTGCAGGTCAGGATGCAGTTTTCAATGCAACTGTTCTGGAGAACATTACTTGTGGCCAGAGCGATGTAACTCGTCAGCAGGCAATTGATGCAGCAAAGCTTGTTCATGCCGATAACTTTATCCGCAGTTTACCTCGCGGTTATGAAACTATTCTGGGTGAACACGGAGTTGCACTGGATCCCGGACAAGTTTTTCGTCTTAGCTTGGCGCGAGCCGCAGTCAGATCCCCTGCTCTTCTGGTGATCGAAGAGCCACAGATCACGCTCGACTCGGAAACGAAGGCCATGCTGGACGATGCTTATCAGAGACTTTCCGCAAATCGCACGGTCATCTTCCTGCCGTTTCGACTTTCTACGGTGAAGAAATGTCAGCGGATTGTCCTGATTCACGAAGGGCGTGTCGCCGTCGACGGAGTTCACGAACAATTGGTGCGAACCAGCGAGCTGTATCGTCACTGGGAATACGTCCGTTTCAATCCGTTCCGTGATGAGTCGGATTAGTTGCATCTGCTCTCAGGACTTTGGAATTCATCAAACACTCTGTTTCATTCTCCATGAATCACGGTTTCGTTTCACCGTAAGGCGCATACGAGTCGCGAAGCCTTTCGGCCGCTTCCCCTGGATTCATGTTAAACAACGCTCGACCACTCGTTTCCCAGCCGGATGGCGTTAGCTGAAAAACAGCACAAGCATCTCGCACCATCGAAACGGCGGCGACATTCTCCATGTCGCCGCCTTCGATCGCTTCGAACGAAATATTGACACCAGCCAGCAGACAGATTTCATTGGTCTGTCGATCCTTCAGCAGGATCATTGATGGCAGCCACTCACATTGCGTCCACCGCAACCCCCTTGGAATCCCGGCTTCACGAGCCTTCTGAAGAAACGTCGATTGCAGCCGATTCCGCTCCATCTCGAAACGACGCAGCAGATTCGCCTCGGAAAGACGCGGCGTGAACAAACGAAAGAACTTCGTGAAAAAGGATTCCGGCAAAACAAGCCCCTCAGTACTAAAAGCTCACGAAAAAAACTCAGACCGTGCAAACAATGAGTCGAAGAATCGTCCTTTCATCGGTCCTGTCAATAGACCTCGCCGAAATCAGTTCAAATGGCCAGGTTTGCGTTCGATAACGTTCCCTGTGACTGGTTAATCGCTGACTCTCAGGGAAACCGGCTCGCCAACTCCAGCGGGCGCAGCATTGATCGTTTCTTGTGCTGGTGGGACTGCATCCGCTGCAGAATGTTGTCCAGTGTCTGCAACGCTTTCACGATGTGCTCTCCTTTGTTCAGCATGACACACTCAGCTCGCTGGCTGCTGGCCGCGTCAGAAACTTCCGCACGCGACGCCAGTCCTTCTTTTGCGACGCTTTCCAGCACCTGAGTGGCCCAGATCACCGGCACGTGTGCTGCCTCGCAGATCCACAGAATCTGTTCCTGAACTTCCGCCATGCGCTCGAACCCGCATTCAATCGCAAGGTCCCCGCGAGCGATCATGACACCATCACACGGCGTTCGCATGGATGCAACTAACAGGGACGGCAGTTGCTCAAAAGCTCCCCGCGTTTCAATCTTCAGTACGATCCCGAGATGTCCACCGCCCAGCAGTTTCAGCCGCGATTCCAGTTCATCGACGTCCGCCGCGTTTCGCACAAACGAGTACCCCACGATGTCCGCATGTGCTACAACAAAGGGTAGATCCCGAATATCCTTTTCAGTCAGCGCGGGAAGTCGCAGAGTACTGTCCGGAAGGTTAATCCCCTTATCCGCCCGCAACTTGTCGCCGCGAACGCGGGCCTGAGTAATTCTGACTGTCACCTGCTGTGATTCCACAGATTCAATCACGCCACCGATCTTCCCATCATCGAACCAGATACTTTCTCCCATGTGGACGTCTGAGAAAACTGCCGGCAGTGTACACCCGATGCGGGCAGGACTGATCAGCTTGCCTTCTTCGTCAAATTGCGCCGGCCTGCCCACGATCTGATCGTCGGTCAGAATCAGTGTGTCACCTTCCTTGAGAATCAAGAACTGTTCCCGCGCGGGGAGCGGCCCGAGTGTCTCGTCGTGAGATTTCTCCCGACTTCGATCCTTCTTGTAGCCACTTCGCAACTGCAGAACAGTCCCGGGCGTCACGTAGGCTGTTCGGTCCGATTCCAGCCAGAAACATGGCCCCACTACCTCAACAACTCGCGCGCATCGATTGGATCCTCGCTGGTCTTCAAAATCGATTCGATCGCCGACACTCAGTCGCTCCAGCCAACCAATCGAGACGGGCAAACTGGCGTCCGCAGGAGACGGCGGCGCTGACGGTTGTCCTGCGGGATGCAGCCAGATCCGCGCAGGGGAAATCACATGTCCAAGCGGATTTCGCCGAGGGCTCCATTTGATGACCTGAGGCCCTGGTTCGATGGCACCGGTCCGCAGCTTCGGGCCGGCTAGATCCATCAGGACGCGGCATTTTCTGCCAAGCGATTGCTCCGCTTGTCGCAGATGTTCAAACATGCGTTTCCAGACCGGCGCATCGTCATGAGCACAATTGATTCGCATACAGTCCATACCGTTGGCCAGCAGCTGCTGAATCAGTAGCGGAGCGTCGGCTGCTTCGGTCGGCATGGTGACCATAATGCGAGCCGTGCGTTTCGCCGGGGCAGTTCCAAACAATGCCTCGGTGTGCTGCTTGAGAAGAGCCCTGCCCTCTTCAAAGCTGTTGATGGGAGCGGGTGAGGCTGGCTCAGTTGTCGGCGTCTGAGCGAGACGATGCAGGGCCTCCAGGACTTTGTTGATGCTTGTCAATACGTGGGATTCCGTTCGGCCCAGTGACGAAAGCCCCAGCGCTGATAATCGTTCCTGAAGGGGACGCATCTCATGACGCCGCATTGCGAGGTAATGAAATAGATTCCGTGCGCTCTGCAGGTATGTCGGATGAATCTCACCCGCCTTCTGAAGCCCCAGCGTTTCCAGATCGAGCATTTTTTGACGGATCAGGCTGAGTTCGCGAATCAGATTGATGAGTTCGCTGGTCTGCTCGTTCGCAGGTTGATCGCTGGTCGTTCCGTGAGTTGCCGTTCGGTCGTTCATGAAGGTTCTTGCCGTAGTTGTTGCGGGGACTCGAAGATGTTGTACCTGTGCGAGAAGTAAATGACGGTCAGCAACGTGATGAAGAGACCGCTCGCCACCTACGAAACATCGAACGAGGCGGGCGTGAAGGTTGAATATCGAATTCCCGAACCCGCGTTATGAAAGTTGAAACGGTCAAACCGGTAACCCAGCATCGGAACATGTGTGTGTCCAAAGTAGATGTTCTGCACTTCGGGAAGCAGGGCCGTCTCGCAGCCCTTCAAGTACTCAAGCAGAGTACGACAAGTCTGCTTTCGCGTATGTCGCACTCGTGGAACAAGACCATGCAATCGAGTCTGAACAACGGCGGAATACAGGAGATTACTCAACTGCCCTTTCGCCTTCTCGTCGTGGAAACGCTCTCGATAACGCTCCAGACCACCGACATGCCTGATCCCATCCAGCACATCTCCATGCAGGAACACATTGCTGCCAATGCGCCAAAACGTCGGGCTCCAGTTAAAGGTGGGATGTTGGTCGCTGATAGACGTCAACAGAGCCTGCATGCGAGGATGGCAATCGTGGTTACCAAGCAGATACACCCACGATGCCGACGGATTCAAGGCAATTGCTTTCCCCAGCCATGCGGCCGCCGCATCAAGCGAGGCCTCAAGACTGCCAAGCTGACTCCAGCGAAAATCAAACATGTCTCCGCCCAGAACGATCGACGTTGCAGCGGCAATCGTATCGGTGTTCTGCTCCCAGTGCCGCTGACCAATGGAACGGCGACTGAATAAATGGAGGTCTGAGAGAAAGAGCCCGGTCGTCATGTTCCTGGTCCCGTGTCACTTAACAAATCTCTGATGAATTCAGGCCGAGCGAGTCGCCTGCGAAACCGCGTGTTCATCACTGACATTACGGATCCTTAAAGTCGGTCAGGTCATGGGTTCGGCTGTTTTCTGAGTCGTAACCGCTGATTTCTGTCATCAGACGCAGCAGTCCATAACAAAGCCAGTTGACGAACCGAATGGCTAACGGCTGCTGTTCCCAGTTGGACTTGAGAATCTGCTGACTATCCGATGTTATGCTGACTTTGAGACTTTCTGCCAGAGCCGCACCAAAAACCTGGTCGTCGACAACAACGTTCGCTTCGTAGGAAAGCAGCAGGCTGAACGGATCGATGTTTGACGATCCCACGGTTGCCCATTGGCCATCAATCACCCCCACTTTGGCGTGGAGATAACTTGGTTGATATTCGTGGATCTCGATTCCCGCATCAAGAAGATTTCCATAAATCGCCTGCCGCGCATGATGCTCGATGAATTTCTCCACCTTCCCCTGCAGCAGAAGTACCACTTTGACTCCACGCCGTGCGGCGTCAATCAGCGCATGGCGAAACTTAAAGCCTGGTAAGAAATACGCCTGAGCCAGGATGACTTCCGATTTCGCCCGACCAATCGCCTGCAGATAGGCCGATTCAATGTCCCGGCGATGGCGAAAATTGTCTCTCAAAAGAAATGCGGCCCGCATTGATCCCCCGCAGAACGTTGTTGCAGGCATTTCTGAAGGGCGATGCACGCGTCGTCGAAACGTGCCCGCAGCCACTAATGACCACAACTGCACGGCGGAATTGCGGATGGTATCCACCAGCGGCCCCTCGACCGCGACAGCGTAGTCATAGCGGGGTGCCATTTCGCTCGCGGCAGCTTTGTCGTCGACGATATTGATTCCGCCGACAAAGGCAATCTCCCGGTCGACGACAACAATCTTCCGATGCATTCGCCGGAGACGCTTACGGCGCAAAGTCCACGGTGATATTCCGGGCCGAAAGATGCGCAGCTCAATGCCGTCCTGTCGCATCTGGTCTCGCAGGGCGTCGGGCAAATCGCTGGCCCCGTACCCGTCAACGACCACATAGACTAGGACTCCACGTAACACTGCACGTTTCAACGCGGCAGCAATCCTTTGACCGGTGGAGTCATCTTTGTAGATATAGGTCACCAGATAGATTTCGAATCTGGCTCGATCAAACGCCTGTTCGATCGCGGGAAAGAACGCTTCACCGTTTTGTAACAGAGTCACCTGATTGTCCGGTACAAAGCCGGAATTGCCCTTCGAAAATGCCACAGAAGAGGCAATCATGGCCGTGTCACTTCCCATCCGCAATCAATGACCTTGAGAGCTTGGATGATGATCAGTTCTGGCTTCTTCCCGACGTGTATTGAAATTAAGTAAGTCGGTCGTCTGAATGTTTTCTCTTCCGGATGTTGACGCAATGAGTTCTTCCTTTGATCTTTCTGGTACCACATCCAGTTTTGCAACACTGGCTGTTCTAACATGATTATGACAGTTCGTGCATGTCATTGTCAGTCTCACAAAGCCAAGTGATGTTCCCTCGACGTCTTTCGCATTTGCCATACGACTGAGAAATTCCGCGGCAGCTACGAAGTCCGTCGTATCCTGAACAAAGCGGTAGCTTGCCATCTGCTCCCACGCCGCCTGCCGACTTAGTTCAATCATTTCAGCCGTTGCCTTCTGAATCAGCGCATGGTCATCCCTCGCGACCCCCTCAAGAGCACGTTGCGCGGCTGCGAGCTTACGTGTCATAAACTTTTCCATCGTTTTCTTGTCTGGCGGTGCCGCAATCTCCACCTGCACAGCCGCCGATGTTTCGACCTCGGATAGCTTCAGAACGGCAATTGCTGCAGAAATCATCATCAGCAAAACCAATCCGG
This sequence comes from Planctomycetaceae bacterium, assembly GCA_044378235.1. Classification (GTDB taxonomy): domain Bacteria; phylum Planctomycetota; class Planctomycetia; order Planctomycetales; family Planctomycetaceae; genus SXXK01. The sequence continues at coordinate 21,131 of JBILXT010000015.1, read as the reverse complement.
ACTGAACACCGGTAACTCGCAGAAATCGCATGATCGTTTTCTCCAGACTGCGACAGGGAGGGCAATTCCAGACGGGCAAAGTTATTCGTCGGACTCGGCGAGCACTGTATTCCTCACCCATTTGTGGCATTTCATGCACTTCATCGTGACATTCACCCACGCCATTGACGCACCATCAATATCGTTTTCTTCCGCTTCTTTCAGCAGTTCCTCAACCGCCTGCACAAACTCATTACTGTAACGGCGGTACATCATGTCATTGGAGACTCGCCATTTGGCTTTACTGGGCATCTTCATAAGCGTCTGAGTTCCCGCCGCAACGGCCTTCAGGTCGTCCGTACAAAGTCCCTCAAGCATCAAGTGTGAAGCCTGCATCTTTTGACGCATAAATCGATGCAAACTTCCCGCCGGTTCATCCTTCTTGTCTCCAGAACTTTCCTCCTTCTTCGTCTCTTCGGAAGGCGTGACGGCCTTCTTCTCATCCTGGCCAGCAGCCACAGCGATGTTCAGGCCTGGCGATTCAAAAGGCCACCACAGCAGTACGACTGCTGTCAGAACAGCCGAGGCAGAAATCGTTTTCGCTAGCGGAAAGTTGGATCGCATTACTGTTCCCTCTAGTTTTGTAAAGTCGTTCAGATTCAACAAATTGGAAGATTCAACAACAGTTATCCAAGTTTCTACCGAGCGAGGATAGAACCAGGTTCTCCGGTAGTCCTTAAAGTCTCAGCAGCAACTTCAGAATTCAGGATGTGCGAGACGACAGGCGTTGCGGACAACTCGGCCTGAACAGGAATAAGTTGTTCGTCTCGCCAGAATTCCTCTGAATCCACCCGCTGACGTTCGATCTCCACACAGATTCCTCCGATGCCAAGACGCCGATGCACCGACGAATACCAGAGTTCTTTCTTCCAGATCAGCCCCTGTTCGTGACATCGATACTGAAGTTCCTGGCGATTGTAGGCAAGACAGTTCCACACTCGGGATGTCAAATGGCCCGTCCAGTTGTCTTCCGTCGTGCGTAAAAGCAGTCGACCACCGACCCTCAGAACGCGGGCCAGTTCCGCCAGGCCTGAACGCGCGTCTGATAGATGCTCGATGGCATAACCGCACGTGATACAGTCAAAACTGGCATCGGCAAAAGGAAGCTGTTTCAAATCCCCCAGTACGAACTGGATCCTGGAACCTTGCAATCGCTGACGCGCACGGAGCAGCATTTCAACAGAGAAATCGCAGGCGGTAATCGAAGCATCCGGGTCGGCATATCGAGCCAGAGGCCGAGTCAACTGCCCTGCTCCACAACCTGCATCAAGAATCCGCTTAGCACCTTGCAGATCAAATATACGTTTTCGAAACCATCGTTCACTCAACGGCACATGCAACGATAGAACGCTCAACGTCTTCAACGCCGCACCACCGAGCCCCGCATAAAGTTGTCTCACGGCAGTGTTGTCGATTGCGTGATGATGATTGCGACGTGAATGAGGAATCTCGACACCGTGCAGGCCACACGGTGGGCTGGCTGAGTTCAATCGCATTTGCTGCCCTGGATCGAGGTTCTGTTCGTTCGCCACGTGTAGCCATCCTCCGTTTTCTCACCTTCGAACAAAACAACCGTGAGAACTTCTTCGAAACTGTTGTGGAGATTATGCCTGGCGACTCGTTTCTGCATAATCGAAGCCCATACCATTTTGGAATGGCGGATTCCGCCATCAACATGCTTCCGTGCACTGCAAAATCAAGCAGGCCGAACATCAAAACAGGCACAACGAAGCCACTGCGGCGATGGCTCCATACAAAAGCATCGGGCCGACGGTCTGCCGGAGAATCTCGCCTTCTCTATTGACTATACCAAGCACCGAGCTGACTGCCACAATGTTATGAATCGCCACCATGTTGCCCATCGCACCTCCGACAGATTGCAGAGCCAGAATGGTGGTGCGGTCCTGACCTAACTGAGCAGCGATCGAATCCTGAATCGGCCCGAAGGTCAGGTTGGAAATCGTACACGAACCCGCAAAGAATGCTCCGATCGCTCCCAGATACGCTGCGAAGTATTGCCACCAGTCACCGGTAGCCGCAGCCAGCGATCGACCGGCGATCATCACAGATGACGACTCATTACCGGTCATCAACAGATTCACCAGCACCAACGCACCCAGCAACGCGAGGACCGGATTGGCCATTCTCGAAATCGTCTGATTCCAGACCTGTCGAGCCGTCCCAGGCGGAGCTTTCAATACCCACAGTGACACGATCGAGATCAGCACGAACGGGATCAGGGACGGCACGTAGAGTACCTGATGAGTCCAGTCGACTTCGGTCCCCAGAATACTGCGAAGACGAAGTACAAGTGCGGGACTGATGGAGAAAACTCCAAGGCGGCTTATGGGGATTTCCCATACTGGCGAAGCCATCGTCAGCAGCGCCCGCAGTCCGAGCTGTGGAATTCTGGTGGCCAATAACACCAGCACGGTGCCCCACAGTGGAAACATGGCTTTGACCACCAATTGCGCTGATGTCGCGGGCATCTCTTCTGTGACTGGTTGATCGTCGGCAAGCCCCACACGCCGGCGAGCCAGCCAGACGGTGATCAGAAGTCCGATCATTCCTCCGGCCACCGCCGGGAACTCGTCATTCAGCAGTGCCAGCAACGTCATCGGAACAACACTCGCCGCAATAGCCAAATAGATAAACTGCAGATTGCGACGAATCTCCTGCCAGCTCAGCAATAGTCGAAAGGCCATCATTGGAACCACGCACGCGGCGACACTGTGAATGACGGCTGTCCTCCAGGCGACCGCATGCAGCTCGCCGGGGCTCAGTTTCAGCGAAGCGAACCCGAACCATGTGGGAGTCCCGACCGCGCCGAAGGACACCGGCACACTGTTCAGAATGAGACACGCCATCGCAACTCGCAACGGCGGAAACCCCAGCCCCACCAGCAACGGCGCAGCCAGCGCGGCGGGCGTCCCGAAACCGCTGGCACCTTCGATCAGAAACTGAAACGACCAGCCGATGATGACCACCTGCGCCACGCGATTGCGAGACAGAGCATTCAGCCATTGTCGGATCGTCGCCATCGCGGCTGTCTGTTCCATCGTATGAAACAGAAAGATCGCGCCCCAAACGATCAGGATCGGCGTCCAGGCCATCAGCAGCCCGGCGATCACCGAAGCATGAACCAGCTTCGCGTCCGTCCCAAACCAGGCCAGCCGGATTCCATAAGCCAAAACCGCCGCAAGAGGCAGTGCCTTCGCGGAGGGCATCGGCGACGCCTTCGTCATCCAGTAGATGAGCACCAGAATGGGCATGACGGCAAAGATCAGATCAGCAGACATCAATTCGTCAGCCTTTCCGAGGGGAACATCAAGATACTTCGTTTACCTTCCACAGGCCACGCGGCTTCAGCGACTCAGCTTTTCGAATCAGCGGAACGGCGGATGCAGCGTGTTGCTCTAATCGTTTATCGGCCAGCACATGAGCCAGCGCGTCCGGCTGGGCGGTAAACAGAAGCCCGCATGCTGAGATTAACTCAACATTCGACAAGCCACCCTTCCGGTGCTTCCGAAATACGGTTATTACTTCGCGGCTGTTCCCGAGTCAGTGCACAGATGAGTGTAGCACAGATCATTCGACGGAATCTGCAGAGCGTTGTCTGGAAGACTCCAGTCGTGCAAGTCGATTGCGGTATCTGGCAGCTTCGTCACTTTCTCCGATGGCCTCGAGCAGCACGGTCAGTTCACTCATGGCTTCACGATGAAACGGATCACGAGCAAGAACCTGACGATACAAAATGATGGCAGGCAGATGAGATTTCGTGTCCGAAAATGACTTTGCTTCAGTCATCATCCGCGAAATGCCAGCGAGGTCGCTTTCAAACAGCTCTTCCAGCACATCATCCTGTTTGACTGTCAGCAGCGAGCATGGAAGGTCTCGCAGCAGTCGGCGAGTTGTACTTCCCAGAAGCACCTGCACAAGTCCTGTGCGACCTGTAGCCCCGATGACGATCAGATCCGAGCCAAGTTCTTTCGCGGCGGCAGTGATCTGTTCGTGAGGCACGCCGAACCGGACTTCACTCTTCCACGAGACGCCGGAAAAGTCGATATTCTGAATGAACTGGTCAAACTCCTGAGTCCACTCCGCTGCATGTTCGAGCTTTGCGTCGGTCAGCACACCAGTTTCTACAGCGGCCGTCAGCCAACTGACTTCTGGAATTACGGACAACACGAATAGCTCACCTCCAAGGGCCTTCGCCAGCCGCACGGCATTCTGCAGTCCACGGAAAGAGGTTCTCGACTGGTCCACAGGGCACAGAATTCTTCTGAAATTCGGTTCCGGATCGCCGGGCCGAATGGCCAGCACCGGCTGTGGTGCGTGAGCGATCACCGTTTCGGCAATGGGACCCAGAGTAAACACGGCCGGGTTGCGTCGATCGCCTGCTCCGATCACGATCAGATCGGCATTCACTTCCTGCGCTATTTCGACGATCGTCTGGGCCGGGGCTCCCATTTTCACCACAGACCGAACCACCGGGACCTGCACTTCTGCCAGACGGCGTTCCAACTTCTTTAAGAAGGATTCCGCATCCTGCATGCGATAGAGCTGAATCGCCGGGTGAGTGGCCTCCACAACATGCAGCAGAGTCAACTGCGAGCCGAACGTCGCGGCAAGTCGCACAGCAGCATCCACCGCAGCATCATCCACACGACGGCATTCAACGGCCAACAGGATTGACTGAAGCATTCGCATCGTAATTCTCCTTGTTTGTAGAATAGTATTCCGTTTACCGCCCAGCCGCAGGGGCCGGCCGCAAGCACCGACCGACTCGAAAGCCAGACAACACAAAAGCCGGCGCCTGCGGCTGGGCGGTCAACAAAAAGTGGAATCCGAAACTGACTCAACCTAACGACGCTCGACGAGTCGTCGCTGAACGGATTGTCGACTGTGATTCGTTCGGCTGTAATCGAAACCGTCGCCATTTCATGATGGCGGATTCCACCAGTGCAGGCACCACGGGAACAAACTAAGGGGACAAGCCAAACGCCAAGCCGGAAGTTTGTTGCCTGATCTCTGCTGTTGTATCGGTTAACGCTTCAGGCTGAGTGGGGCTTTATGGTCTACGGCTCAATCGGCGACACGAAGTCATCCGGCTTGATCGTCAGGATGCTGCAGTCGCAGGTATCGAGCACTCTTTCAGCGGTATTTCCCAGCAGCAGCCCTTTGATTCCACTTCGGCCTACGGTTCCGATGACAATCAGGTCCGCCGCCTGGTGCTTCGAGATACGTCGAATTTCCTGCCATGGCGTTCCCCACGACAGATGCGACTGAATCTGCGTGCGATCAGCGTCCAGTGAGGCCACGAACGCATCGAGACGCTTTGTGGCTTCGTCGTTGATTTCCTGTCGCAAAGTACTGCCTTCAGGAACTCTCGATATCAAATCTTCGGGCACATCTTTGGAATCAATGATATGCAGCAGATGGAACTCCGCCTCAGCCTGTTGCGCAATCTTCAAACCTTCTTTGACGGCCTTCAGACTGACATCAGAAAAGTCTGTCGCTGCCAGGACAACTTTGGGCGGGACGAGATGTTCGGCCTTTACAATCCAGACGGAAGCCGGACACTTTCGAATCAGCCGTTTCGCCGTGCTGCCGACAAAGAACTGTTCAAGTTTTCCCGCGCCGCGAGTTCCTGCAAGCACCATACCATAGCCCTCGGCCTGAACGGCCCGAGTAATCTCGACGAAGGGTTCGCCCACGAGCGTCCGAAACGTCACGTCCAGATCCATCGCATTCAAATCCACGATGACACGGCGCATCGCAGTCTCAGACCTGTCATGCAGTTCGCGCTGGTTGACTTCTCGTTCGTACGGTCCCCAGTGAACCGACTTGCTGAAATCGGGTATCGAGTGGGTCAGCACGATCGGAGCCCCGGTTTTGCGAGCCAGCCATACGGCCTGCTTCAAAGCCGCCGTTGAATAGGGCGAAAAATCCATGGCGACCAGAATTGGTTCTGAGTTCAGTGGGTAACTCATAACGAAGTCCCTTCCATGAATGCCGTATGGGTTTCGAGGTGAAGGATATTCGATGTCGTCACCCGAGCAATTTCGCTGAGCGCTTCATGCGTGAGGAACGCCTGATGTGATGTGATCAACACGTTGGGAAACATCAGCAGATGTGACAGTTCATCGTCGAGCAGCACCTGGCCGGAGAGGTCATGAAAGAAGATGCCTTCTTCTTCCTCATAGACATCCAGCGCAACGCCGCCGATGTGCCCTGACTTCAACGCGGCAATCAACGCAGTCGTGTCGATCAACTTGCCGCGACTGGTGTTGAGAATAAAAACACCTGGCTTTGTCCGGGCGATTGTCTGACCATTCAGCAGATGCAGCGTGTTCGGCATCAGTGGCAGATGCAACGAGACAATATCACTGGCCGCCAGCAGACTGTCCATATCGGTATACTTGATGCCGTGCGAGTTGGCCCAGTCAGTCGAAGGAAACGGATCGTACGCCAGGACGTTGGCTTCGAAACCTCGAAAGATCTGCGCAGTGATACGACCGATCTTTCCGGTCCCGATGATACCTACGGTCCTGCCCTGGATGTCGAAGCCGACCAGACCGCTCAGCGAAAAATTCAACTCACGCACCCGGTTGTAAGCGCGATGAATCTTACGGTTCAGTGTCAGCAGTAAACCCACGGTGTGCTCGGCGACTGCGTGAGGCGAATACGCTGGCACACGAACCACAGGCAGACCAAGCTCTCGTGCTGCGGCCAGATCCACGTTATTATGACCGGCACATCGGAGTGCAATCAGCTTAATGCCCTGTGCCGCTAACTGTTCCAAACACGCACGGTCGGCGTGATCGTTGACAAAGATGCACACCGCCTGCGCGCCGCTGGCCACAGTCGCAGTTTCCTCACTCAGACGGAATTCGTGGAATCGCCAGGTAATGTTCTGTGCGCCGGCAGCCTTGCTGAGATACTCCCGGTCATAGGACTTCGCGTCATAGACGGCAACTTCAATCATCTTCTTGAGTCTTTCATGTCCTGGAACACGCTCGGCTGTTTTCAGTCGTTCTTTAACATGATCATTGGGAAAGGAACAGAGGCTTAACGGTATTACGTATGATGTGCAATGCAGTTTCTCCAAAGATGCGTCTCAACAGGAGGTTTTGTGCACTGTTTCCAACCACCGTGAGATCCGCACCCCAGTTTTGCAGATAAGGCAATAACTGTTCTTTGGGCGATCCGGTGACGCATTCAGTTTCGGCCTCAAGACCATGAGCTCGACAGTAGTCAGCAGCCTCTGCCAGGAGATTATTTGCGTGCCCCGTTTCATCGTCGAAAGAAACGATTCGCAGTTCTTGTATTGGCCAGAGTTGCATCTGGACAAAATTCTTCATGGCTTTCGCGGACTCCATTGAGCCGCTATAGGCAATCAGTACCTTTTTGACGGGTCGGACCTGTTTCGAAACAGCCAGAAGCGGCCGGACTCCGGCTTGAACCAACCGAATCAGTGCATCGTGCGGATCGGCAACAAGATCAGTCTCAAAGAGACTCTTCAAACCGAAGACCATCAGATCGTGATATCTCGCCTCATCCGTCATCAGTGAAAATGGTTCACCGACTTCCCGAACGACTCGATGTCTGACCCCCACAGCCTTGCATGCCTCCGTAAATTCGCGAGTTGCCCACTCGACTCTCTCACGTGCTTTGACCAAAGAACTTGCGGTTTCCGGATAGGCAATCGGTCCATCGCCAATCGGCATCGCCATAAATGGCGTGACTCGCCCAGGATCAATCACGCTGACCCCGGTCAGTTCGGCATTATGAGCTATCGCCAAAGCAACGGCTTGATTGATAGCCGCTACGGTGTAGTCACTGCCCCCAAGTCCCACGAGGATTCGCTTCAGCATTTATGTCTCTCCCGAAAAGATTCATGTTAAACGTCGATGGAATTGCTTTGCTTCAAGCCCGTCGTCTTCCGTCGTCGGCTGGAAGACGGCTGCGGAGAAATGCGGTTCAGCATTGTGTTGCGGATCAGTCCTCACCTGAATTCGATCGACAACTCCGTTCACACCTGCAACACGTTTAATGCACTCCAGTGCGACCTGACGCATGAACCATGTGGGCAGTATCCCCTCAACAAAAACAGTACCCTCTTCAGCTCTTATCTTCAGTGATCGATGCTGCATATAGCCTGTCTGGCCGAGTGAACTCACCAGGTTCTCGCACAGTTCGTTCTCAAATGATGGTGAAAGCGAATCAGTATTGGCTTGCACGGAAATGCCTCCCTTGTCGTCAACGATGGTTCTGCAGTTCGCCATCAGATTCTTTATTCCGGAGTTGGAGTCGAAGGAGGCTGATTGGCACGAAGTTCTCTTTCAGCCTCCAGCCAGAAATCGAAACCGTCACCTTCCGGGAATCCCGCCGCTTCCCATTTGAAATATGCCAGCTCACGAACCGCCATATCGAAGTCATTAGAGGAATTTTCTTGGGATGGCTGGTTCACTGTCTGGTCTGTACTCTCTGTCTCATGATCCGGATTTACAGAGACTGAGACTGCGGAACTCGATTCTGCGGAGTTGGCTGCTGTGACGGCTATATCCTCGGAGTTTGCATACTTCGAATGGTCATTACGATCGCTTCTTTTCGTTTTGGTCATCATTACGCTCCGGTTTGGATTAATAGAAAAAAACAACTTCGACTTTGAAAATCGCTATGCGAATGGTTCTTCAAATCGTTTAACGGTAAGCCGCAGAGGCGTTGCCAAATTTCGCCTCCGCCTGTGGCTCGCCGTTAAACGGGTACACCCTGATCGAATCGCTTCGCCCACCACCACTTATGCAGTTCCACCGCCGGAACGATCAGCACACTGACACCGATCGCCACCACCCAAGACAATGAAACCACGGGGCTGGTGCTTAACGCCTCCTGAAGGAAAGGCACGTACATTGCCGCAACATGAATCAGAAACGCGCCCAGCGTGCCGAAGAACAACACAGGACTGCGAAGAGGTGACAAAGCGAAAGCGGACCGAGTCTCAGACCGGCAGTTGCCAATATGAAAATTCTCGTACAGGACCATTGTCAGCAACAGAAGATTACGAGCCTCCGGCACCGACCACCCAAGGCGAAGAGCAATGTCGTAAACCACAAAGCCACCGCACCCGACCACCAGCATTGCGAGTGCTGTTCGTTCCAGCATCAGCCGATTAAAAACGGATTCGTTGGGCGGACGCGGTCTTCGTCGCAGGCTGTCTCCTTCACCCGGTTCGAAGGCCAGAGCGACTCCCTGAATGCCGTTGGTCACAAGATTAAGCCACAATAACTGGACGGGCAGCAAAGGAATCGGGTGACCAGCGATCACCGACAACAGAACCATCAGCAGTTCGGCCGCACCCATTGAGACCAGTAGGTAAATCACCTTGCGGATATTGTCATACGCAATGCGGCCCTCTTCAATTCCACCGACGATGGAGCTGAAGTTGTCGTCACTGATGACCAGCTCGGACGCTTCACGAGCGACGTCGGTTCCAGCCTTGCCCATCGCCACTCCGACGTTGGCCGCTCGCAGCGCAGGTGCGTCGTTCACGCCATCGCCGGTGACCGCGACGAAGTGCCCCGACTTACGAGCCGCCTCCACGATCTGCAGTTTCTGACGCGGCGTCACGCGGGCAAACACGCGGACTCGTTGCACCATCTCAGCGAGTTGTTCAGAAGATTTTCCCTCCACGTCGGCGGCCGTCGCAACCGGATCGTCTCGATCGGCCAGTCCCAGATCGCGAGCAATCGCCAGAGCCGTTACGCGATGGTCGCCCGTCACCATGGAGACCAGCACACCAGCCCGGTAACAATCAGCCACCGCTTCGCGCGCTCCCGCACGGAGCGGGTCGATCATCCCCAGAAAGCCGTGCAGGGTCAGATTCGTCGGTTGCGGCGGAGCGTTCTCGGGACGAAGTGGCTCCGTCAACTGTCCGCTGGCCACAGCAATCACTCGAAGACCAAGAGCCGCCATGCCCACCGCCACCTGTTCGGCTCGCGATCGATCCAGAGGCGAAAGCCAATGGCCGCACATATCCAGCACTCGTTCCGGAGCGCCTTTGACGAAGACTTCTACCCGTTCCCCGTTCTGATGAAATGAGGCCGCAAACTGGTGCTCAGGTTCGAACGGAATGCTGCTCACCTGAGGATAGGTATCAAGCAGTTGTTCTCGATGCAGATCCGACTTCACACCCAGACTCAAGGCCGCAATATCGACCGCATCCCCACGCCAGATCCACGTGCCATCACGGCGATGCAGATCGGCTTCGTTACACAATACGACCGCACGAATTGTTGCCTCCAATTGTGCATTCTCTGCAAGGTCAGCGTTTTTCCCGGCATGCTGCACTTCACCCTCGGGCAGAAATCCCTGACCTGTCACGGGAAACACTTGACCATCGGGCAGACAAACCTCTCGCACGGTGAGTTCATTGCAGGTGAGCGTGCCGGTTTTGTCCGTTGCGATCAGTGTACAACTTCCCAGACCTTCAACCGCAGTGAGTTGGCGGACGATTACGTTTCGCTTTGCCATTCGCGTGGTTGCCACGGCCAGCGCGACAGTGATGGCTACAGGCAATCCTTCCGGGATCGCGGACACGGCCAGTGCGACGACAAGGAAGAATGTATCGACGACCGTGTAGCCGCCCAGCAGAATCCCCAGCCCGCCGATGATCGCAGAAGCGCCGAGCGTTCCGACCGCGACGTAGTTTGTGAATCGTTCCATGCGAGCCAGTAAAGGTGGCTTTCCGCCCCCGCTGCCCAACACATCCAAAGCCAATTGTCCGACGCTGGTCGCCGAGCCAGTGGCCACGACGACTCCCTTGGCCCGACCACGGGCCACAAGAGACCCGGCGAATGTCATGTTCAGTCGATCGGCCAGCGTTGCGTTCTCGAGTCCCTTCCACGCATGATCTTTACCGACTGCAAGTGATTCCCCTGTGAGCAACGATTCGTCGACCTCCAGGCCCTGAGAAGAAAGCAGTCGAATATCTGAGGGAACTCGATTGCCCGACTCGAGCCACAGCACGTCGCCAGGAACAACCTCATCGGCCATGATCTCGCGAACTTCTCCGTCTCGTTCCACCTGCGCGTGCATGCGCAGAAGCTTCTTGAGCGCATGACTGCTGCGTTCTGCCTGCCATTCTTGATATGTTCCGATAATGGCGTTGAGCATCAGCACCGCGGCGATGAAGGAGGCGTCTTTCAAGTCGCCGATCACCACTGAAACGACGGCAGCGGCCACGAGAATATAGATGAGCGGACTGGCGAACTGACGCAGCACAATCTTCCAGACAGGCGTTGCTCCTCGCTCAGGAAGCAGGTTAGGCCCGTACTTTTGTTGGCGACGCGCGACTTCCGTCTGCGACAGACCATGCTCCGTCGTCTCCCACGCAGCAAGTACTCCGTCGACCGGCTCTGCGTGCCACGCTCGTGCGTTCTGTTTTTCGAACGACGCCATTCAGTATCCTTCCACAATGAAATCTGCCCGTGTTCCGATGCGACTTATTGTCGCCGGAGTACGTTGCTTCGGAAATCGAAGGCGAAACCATTCGAGCATGGTGGATTCCGCCATGCCGCAGTCGGTGGCGGTTTGGTATCCTCAACACATGACAAACAACTCTCCATTCGAATCACTGTCTGAAAGCGAGTCGCGTTATCGTTCGCTGCGCTCTGCTGTCGCTGACTATTACTACCATGTTGAGGTTGAAGACGGGCGGATTAGAAGAAAGATCCATGGAGCAAAGTGTCAGGTTGTGACGGGTTACACGGCCGAAGAGTATGCCGCCGATCCTCTGCTTTGGATGGCGATCGCTCTGGAAGAAGACCGAGCCATCATCGAGCAGCAGATTGCCGATGTCATTTCCGATCTCAATCCGGCTGCGATTGAGTATCGCATCCGCCGCAAGGATGGCCGCGTGCGCTGGATACGCAAGACGGTCGTTCCCTATCACGACAATCAGGGCACTCTGATCGCCTACGATGGCCTTCTCCGTGATGTCACCGAGCGAAAACAGATTGAACAGGATCTCAGCCAGAGCGAAGAGCGGTTTCGGCTGATCTTTGAAGATGACTTTACGGGCGATTATCTGGCCGCGCCCGACGGAACAATTCTGCTTTGTAATCAGGCCTTTGCGGATATCTTTGGCTTCAGCAGTCGTGATGAAGCGGTTGGCAGCCATCTCGCGAATCTCTTCGATTCACCGCAATCGTGGCCCCGCTTCATTCAGTTGCTCATCGAAAACAAGTCACTCGAACGCTACGAACGTGCCGGTCGCCACAGTGACGGGACGATTCGTTACGTGATTGAAAACGTGTTAGCGACGTTCGACGCTCACGGGGAACTTGTGCGTATTAAAGGGTACGTGTACGACGACACGGACTCCAGAATAAAAGAAGCGAGGCTGCGTCAGCGTAACGCTGAACTTGAAGAAGTCGTCACTCAGAGAACCCATGCTCTGCAGGAGAAACACGAACATCTGCAGGCCATCTGGAACTCGGCGTTTGACGCGATCATTACGATCGACAGTCAGGGACTGATCGAAACAGTAAACCGAGCTGCAGAGACCATGTTCGGCTACGAGTCCTCGGAAATGCTCGGGCAGAATGTCAGCATGCTGATGCCATCACCGTTTCGAGAAGAACACGATGGCTATTTAAGACAGTATCGGGTGACAGGGCAGCATAAGATTCTCAACATGCCCCGCGAACTTGTCGCGTGTCGCAAAGACGGAGCGACGTTCCCCATTGATCTGTCGGTAACGCAGGTGGAGAACTCGGAATACTTCACCGGGATCATCCGTGACCGATCAGAATGCCGTGAACTGCAGCAGCACGTTCTGAAGAGCGCGGCCGACGAACAGCGCCGGATTGGTCTGGAACTTCATGACGGCGTCGGACAGGAACTGACCGGGCTCTCGCTGGTCGCGGGAACTGTGCTGAATTTACTGACAGCTTTGCCGGAGCACAAATCCGACGGTCAGGCGATAAGGTCTCTCGACGAGAACAGCTTCACTCGGCTCTGTGATATCGTGAAAAAACTCAATCAGAAGATCTCCGACGCCAATCGGCACGTGCATCAGCTCTCACACGGAATCATGCCAGTGCAGATCGATGCCGAAGCCCTCCGTTCGGCCCTGGAAGAACTGGCGGCTTCCACCAATACGCCGCCCAAAGTTTGTTGTCACTTCGAATGTTCTCAGCCTGTCCTCGCTATCGGCAATACGACCGCCACGCACCTGTACCGCATCGCTCAGGAAGCTGTAAACAACGCGTTGCGGCACAGTCAGGCCAGCGAAATCTGCATTTCACTGAGGCAGGATCAGAATCAGATTCTTCTGGAAGTCAGCGATAACGGCGTCGGGATTGAGAAGATCGCTGCAGAGAATAAGAGAGCTCATGAGACCGACGGACAACGCATCGCAGATCCTAAATCGCGTGGGATGGGACTGCGAACCATGCTTTATCGCGCTGGTATGATCTGTGGTACTCTGCAGGTCGAACGTCGTGAGACCGGCGGAACATTGGTCAGATGCGCGTCGCTGACTGCAGGAGGAGTTGATCTGCCATGACGAAACGCTCTGCCCCTGTCAGGATTCTGATTGTGGACGATCACCCATCGGTCCGCGAAGGTCTTGCGCTGCGAATCTCGCTGCATGCTGACCTCGAAGTGTGCGGCGAAACGGAAAGCGAAGAGCAGGCAATGACGCTTGTGAAGCAACTGAAGCCTGATCTTGTGCTTGTGGACATCTCACTGAAAAGCGGCCATGGGCTGGAGCTGATAAAACGCATCCGCGCCATGGATCCAGTCGTTAAGATGCTGGTCATCTCCGGCTTTCAGGAGTCGCTGTACGCGGAGCGTGCATGTCGAGCCGGTGCGATGGGATATCTGAACAAGCAAGAATCCAGTGAGAAAATGATCGAGGCAATTCGGACCGTGCTGGCCGGGGAACGCTTTCTGAGTCCTGAGATCAGTCGCCGCCTGATCAGCCAGGCTCTGAGTTCGTCCGACCGAAAAAAGACACCCATTGAACAGCTCACAGATCGCGAACTGGAAATCTTTCGCATGATCGGGCAAGGCCTCTCCACCAGCCTCATCGCCAGCCGTCTGTTTCTTAGCACGCACACAATCGACACGCACCGAGAGAACATCAAACGAAAACTTTCGATCAACAGCGCAGCCGAATTGTCACGTGCTGCCGTGCAATGGTTACTGGAGAACGGATGAGTCAATTTGAGAATTCGATGGCTTCAGATCACTTCATCCGGCAGTCGTTGCCGCAGAAGTTTACCTGAGGCAGATTTGGAACAAATTGCTCGGCCAAGCGTAACGTTCCAAGCGATCCGGCTCTCCTCAAAACTCGCTCGATCAGGACAACCGGTCTCATCGTTAGTACCGTCAAAGTCCGATACTTGGGATTGATTGGAACTCTTTGCTGTTGGGATCCCGTTGCGTCCTGTTGATACGGAACGCAACTGAGCGATCCCGGTGTTGCGCGGGCGATTGGAAACTCCTGCAACGACGCATTTTCAGCAGATTGTGACCAATGAGGGGCGGTTCTAAGCCTGCATTCTTAAGGATCACCAAGGTGAAACGGCAAGGCTTTCTCGCAGCAGGGCTGCTAAGTTCAGCGACAGCGTTATGTTTGTTGTTGAATCGTCATGGCGGTCTGGGTGCGTCCGAAGAGAAGACGCGTTCATTCCGCGAAGCATTGGCGGGAACTGAAGAACCTGCGGCGGCAGAAGTTGAAGATGGGATTCGGCTCAACTATTTCGATACGACCTGGGCAAAAGTACTCAAGGACGTTGCCGAGAGTCAGGAAATGACTCTCGTAATGGACTCAGTTCCGCCCGGTCGATTTGCGCGCCGCGACAAGAAGCAATACGATCTGGATACCGCTGTTCGAATCCTGAACAAGGAACTGGAACCGCAGGGGTATCGACTTCTTGTCCAGAAGTCGTATCTGATTGTCCTGAATCTCGACAAAGCACGCACCGAGTATTCGCGCCCTCGCATTAAGACCGATGGCTCAACGGAACAGGAGAGAACTCCTGCTACCGAATCGTTGATTCGTTCTGCGTCCGCTTCGCGAAAAGTCGCAGACGACGAATCGAGCTCGGCTTCACAATCAACTGTCACCTCGACCAGTGACAGAAGACAGCGGAAAGCAGGCGTCGAGAATCCGCGAAGCCAGGCGAAGGCCTTTGGTCAAAGTCGAAATCTCGCGGCGACTGAAGAAGAATCCGGCTGGAAAAGCGACGCCTCCAGATCGTCGATTCGCCCTGTCTCTCATGGTGGAAAAGTCGTTGAGGAGGAAGTCGCGGAAGCGGATCCGGCGGGACCGATGTCTGTCGAAGAAATCCCTTTGAACAATGGCAATGCATCTGAACTTGCCAGAACGATCTACGTTGTTTTCGAAAAGCGTGCTGAGCTGCAGAAAAACAGTGTGAACGGGCTTCCGGGCTTTGCCGTCTACGACAGGGCCGAAGACGGATCCGCACGAAAAGACAATTCGCCACTTTTCATAGTTGGTATCGATCAGAGTGCCAACCAACTCGTGCTTGAAGCTCCGGCTCCACGCATGAATCACCTGAAGAAACTGGTCGAAGATCTCGACAAACCCGCAGAATTCGGTGCCGAAGCAGCAGTCAAGGTTGTCGAGAACAAAGGAATCTCGGCTAAAACGGCAAAGGAGCTCAACGAGCAGATTCATCAGCTCGTTTCTATGGCCGATGAAGGCACAGGCGAACCCGGAGCATTGAATGATAAGAAGAATCGTTCAGACGGCGAGCTTGCCTCTGGCGACGATCCAGCCATTAATCTTCGAGGTGAAGTCAATATTCAGGCCATGCAGGAACTTGGCATCCTGATATTGAAAGGAAATGAAGCCGACGTCGCAAAGGTAGAAGAAATCATCGCGCGACTGGAGACAATGAGTGTCGGATCGCTCCCGGCTATTCACGTGCTCACGCTGCAGAATGTTGACTCCGAATCGATGGCGACATTGTTGACCAGTGTCTACGAAGAACTCACCGAACTCCGGCAACGTGGAAGTGAAAATCGAAAGACTGCTGCGTTCATTCCCGTGATTCAGCCGAACGCTATTCTCATTCTCTCCTCAGAAATCGAACGGCAGTCAATCCTTGATCTGGCCGACGAACTTGATAAGCCGCTCAGCCCGGAACTCGAATTTCAGGTATTTCCTCTGAAGAGCGCAATTGCTTCTCAGGTTGTGACGGCTTTGGAAAGCTTTTACGAAGAACGCCCTGGACTTGGAACAAGCGTACGAGCGTTTGCCGACGTCCGAACAAACTCTTTGATTGTTCAGGGCCGCGCGAATGAATTGGCGGAAGTCACGAAACTAGTCGAGAGAATCGACAAGGATGACCCATCCGCAACCGTCAGGATGCAGATTATCCCCTTGAAGCAGGCCGTAGCGCAGGAACTGAGTGATACGATCAATCAGGCTCTGCAGGCGGTGATCAATCCGCCTCAGCAGACAACTCAGGGTGGCGGTGGATTCGGTGGTGGCAATAACACAGGTGCACAGGAACTGCGTGACAACAAGTCCGTTGCATTGGAGTTTTTGACATCCAACGGCGGCATTCAGGACCTGATCAGGTCCGGCATTCTGGCCGATGTCAGAGTCAGCCCGGATGTTCGTTCCAACAGTCTGATTGTCTCAGCTCCCGAAGCCAGCATGACTCTGATGACAGCACTGGTCGAGGCACTTGACCGCGCACCCGGTGCAACATCTGAGATCAAAGTGTTTACCTTGAAGAATGCAGACGCACAACAGTCTGTGGATCTTCTTGAGACATTGTTCGACAACACAAATCAGGAAGATCAGCTTGGGATCCAGTTGGCTGGCACGGAAGGTTCATCAAGCAGCCTGATTCCTCTCAGGTTCTCCGCAGACATACGTACCAACACTGTCCTTGCTGTTGGTAGCGCGGAGTCACTGAGTGTTGTCGAGGCAATCCTCCTGCGTCTGGACAACGACGACACCCGAAAGCTGGAAACAACAGTCTTTCAGTTGCGCAATGCTCCTGCAGATCTTGTTGCTGAAACACTGCTGAACTTTCTGGAGCAGCAGCAGGCACTGCAGGACAGTTCTGAAGACTTGATCAGCAATATCGAGCGGATTCGTCAGCAGGTTCTGGTAGCACCTGACATCAACAGCAACTCTCTGATTGTCAGTGCCTCGCCACAGTACTTTAGCCAGGTGACCGGAATCATTGAAACGCTGGATGCGCAACCACCGGAGGTGGTTATTCAGGCATTGCTGGTGGAAGTCACGCTGGATGCAACGGATGAGTTTGGTATTGAACTGGGATTCCAGGATCCGCTTCTGCTGGCACGAAGCGCTACAACGACAACGCCAGGGATCAACTTCAATAACACGACCATAGGTCTTGGGACCACGGCAACATCGCCAGGAACCGTCGGCACTCAGGGACTCTCGAACTTCTCGATGGGACGGCAGAACAACGGCCTCGGATTTGGCGGGTTCGTGTTCTCTGCCCAATCGGATGCGGTCAGCGTGCTGTTACGAGCCCTCGCAGCTCGCAGAACAGTTCATGTTTTGAGCCGACCTCAGGTGCGCACGACACATAATAATCTGGCACGAGTCAACGTCGGACAAAACGTTCCTCTCGTAAACGGAGCCCAGCCGAGTGCTATCGGCGGTGCGGCAAATCCAACGATCATTCGACAAGACACCGGGATCATTCTCGAAGTGACTCCGCGAATCACACCGGACGGCATGGTGGCGATGGATGTGTTTGCGTCGAAGAGTAATGTGGTGGAGGGAGATGGTATCCCGATCTACATCAACCCGGATGGCAGCTCAATTACGTCA
This sequence comes from Planctomycetaceae bacterium, assembly GCA_044378235.1. Taxonomy (GTDB): domain Bacteria; phylum Planctomycetota; class Planctomycetia; order Planctomycetales; family Planctomycetaceae; genus SXXK01. Next base: position 3,229 of record JBILXT010000015.1, on the reverse strand, counting down.
CCGGTTATCAATCAGTCGATCGCGGATACGATCGTGAATGTACCTAACGGCCAAACGATCGTGATTGGCGGAATGATTACCAAGAGCGATTCGTCACTGGAAAGAAAAGTGCCGTGGCTGGGAGATCTGCCGGTCGTTGGCCGTGCTTTCCGCTACGACAGCACGACGGTCAGCCGAACGGAACTGCTGATCTTCCTGACGCCTCGTATTGTGCTGAGCGATCTAGATTCAGAACTCATCAAACAGGTCGAATCTGAGCGTCTGCACTTCATCGAATCGGAAGCCGAAGAGATTCACGGACCGCTCTACAGTGTGCCTCACACTGAGAACAGTTCAGAGATGCTGATGCAGGAACTTTATCCGGAATCGTCCGGTGAAATCATGACTCCGCCGGCAACACTGCCGAACGAGAATCCATGAACCAACAGGCAACGCTGAAAAGCATTTCGTAGTGGATCTCGCCAGAGATCCCATGGCAATCATTGAATCCGGGAATTCTGGCGAGTTCCACTACGACTCGGAACCTATTAATCCGTTGCTGAAAATGCTTCAAGGCGTTGCCCAACAGGACAGCCTTAGGCGTTCTAAGGCAGGCGGCAGGAAAAAACTAACCGTAGCGGAACTCGCAAAGAGTTTCGGAACTCGGGCCAAGAGTCTTGGCGACTTCCGCTACGATGGCAGGACATCTCCTGCCGCTTGCGTAAGCCTCAAAATGAACTGATGCCGGGCTCGTCAAACCAGTCCCGTTCAAAGTGAAGCCCTAAACGCAGGAAGAACGTCCGATGAAGACTCAACGCCATTCAGTTGCCATCTTGATGATCGTCAGCTGTGCACTTCAAGTCGTCGGGTGCAGTTCAACGGGCTCGATTTTTCGCGATCCGTCGATGTTGGTCAAAGACCCCGGCAGGCTGGTCGGTCGGCCGAAAACCGAGAAGAACATTGTACGGATCGTGACTCTTTGGGAGGCTGCTCAGGGCCGAGATCCGGATGATAAACCGGCCCGTGGCTTCGCCGGACAGATCCTGTTCTTCGGCCCGCGCGGAGAAACGGGTGCTCGTGTTCATGGCAAAGTCGTGATCTACGAATACGACAATTACGATCTGGACCTTCTGGACGATCCGGTACCGTTGCATTCATTTACATTCGAACCAGAAGCGTGGGATATCCATCGGACGGAAGGCACATTGGGCCATTCCTACAGTTGCTTTATCCCGTATATGAATCGACATCGCGATCAAGTCACATGCGGACTCAAAGTCGAGCTCATTGGCGACGACGGTCAGAAGATCTCATCGGAAATTGTTGAAGTGTTGTTGCCGTCGCGAACGGCTTCATCCAAAGCTGCTTCATTAACGCGCGGCTTCGTGCGAGAAGCTCAACTGGGGCATAAGCCGATCATTCAACAAACGGTCGGCAGCTCTGAGGAGAAAGACATTCCGAAGAGGCTGGAATCAATGTCGATTCCGCTGCCCGAACGCTGAGACATCAGATTTGCGGATAGAGCACATTCGCTTGCCGGCAGAACTGTCCCTTGGAGCAAAAGTGCGACGATCTGCCCTTGCCGTAGCGGAAGTCGCCGGGACTTTCGGCCAAGGCTCCGAAACTCTTCGCCCGTTCCGCTACCGTGACAATGCTACCGCTACTTTGACGGCAGACACGCAGCCATGACGGCAATTGACTCGGCCACGAAAGGCGTGTCCAGGCAGCCGGCAAACCGACACGCATTCACGATGCTTTGCCCCGTGGCACCCGTCCAGAAAACAGCAGACTTCTGCAACGGCGGCGTTCGGCGATCAGAAACGATCGTTGTCGCCAGCGTGATGTCTTTGCAGTCCGCCAGCCGGATTCCATAAGGTGCTGAGTCTAGAATCTGGTTATTGCTGAGAATGATGTTTGAACAGTCATAGAGTTCCAGCAAGGCTTCTCGCTGAAGCTCGGGAGCCTCAGGATACAAGTGGCGACCACTTAAACAGTCCTGCAAAATATTGCCCGAGAAGATGCTGTCACGGCAGTTTCGCAGCGTGACCCCGGTACAAAGTTCTCGTTCGACACCATAGTCCGCGTTGTGCCCGAAACAGTTGTCGCCTATCACAATCTGTGAACATCCTTCGATCAGCATGTTGCGATTGTGGCCCGAATAGATCGAGTTCCCCGAAATCGTGACTCCCTGAGCAGCGGTCATGTGAATATTGTTCCACTGACTGCCAATCAAGTTGCCAGTAATGGCCAGCATTCCGACCTTGGCATTCTTCTCCTGAGGCTGCCCAATAATCCGAATGTTGGCTCCGTTTGGACTGTACGTGGCCTGAATCGTATTACTGCAGATCGTGCCTTCGCGAATGCTGCCGTCACTCGCATCAAGCCAGATTTCTGCCGTGGGAACACCGTCCGCACCAGGAACTTTGTGGCCCCCATTGTTGTTGTACTCGATATCGTTGCCTGTGATTTGCAGATTACGAATCTCACTGCGTTCAATGCGAATCCCGCCCAGTCGACAGTAACTGATATGAGAATCGCTAATGATCGTCTGGTGCAGGTTCACGCCATCAAGAAATACTCCAACTCCAAGGTTGTGGTAGATGTGGCAATGGCTGATCAGCACATTGCGTGCTCGACCAGCAATCTGAATGCCATGTCGCAGCTTCCGAAGCAACACACCTGTGACCGTAGGCTGCATAACTCCTTCAATTCGAATGCCGTCAGCCTCGGGATGTTCTCCAACAACTTCAAGCTGACTAATCATTGGCATGCGTTCATGAGTCCACTCGGAATCACGGAACCCATCGGGAGCTGCCGTCGTAGTGTGAGTCCCTTTGAGCAGAATTGCGGGGCCACTGCCCTGCATCAGAATGCGAGCTGTACCGCTCTCACCGCGAATCGAAGTCCGACCGACTTTCGCAAGATCAACAATCAGCGATCGAGTCAGTCGGTAATCCCCACGCGGTAACAGTAGCTCGCCGACACCTTCATCAATGGCGTGCTGCAGTGCCTCGGTGTCATCCGTCTGCCCGTCCCCTGTCGCGCCAAAGTCGCCCGCCTGAGTCATCGCTTCAAATCTCCTGAAGTATCATGCCAACCATAGGGTTCGAGGACTGAGAGGAGTTTTTCCTCAACGATTGCAGCAAGATGGTAGTGGAGCGTCAAGCTCTGAAAGTGGGGTTGGTTGCATTCGAAGATCATGGGAGACTGCTGGCCACAAGGAGGTGTGCCATGGAGAAGAAGTACATTG
>JBILXT010000014.1:0-40399 GCA_044378235.1 Planctomycetaceae bacterium | reverse complement strand
TGCTGAAGAATCAGCATTCGAGGTGCAAACGCGGATGGATGGCAGACGACAAACGCCGAACCATTCTTCCATCGATCCAGACTTGAGATGGCATCCAGCCCGGCTGGGTCTGTGATAATTGCACCTCCGTCACCGGGTTTCGGGACAGCAGTCGCTCGGAGTGGATCAAACAACAACAACCGATCTTCGACGACCACTCCAATCAGCACATCGGCGGCCAGAGTGATATCCGGAGAAGCTGGATCTCCTTGAGTTGCCGCCTGCAACACAATGGAATCGAGTGATCGTTGACGCAGAGCTTCGGAGAATGCCCAAATGCGATCTTCAACACTTCCGATACCAGTCAGCATGGCCTCATAAAGCCCGACGGGAATCCGCGTCGAATCCGCTGGAAGCAGCGACATGTTCCGCATCAAATGACGAAACAATGCGACAACACGCTCCTGCTCACTGGCCTGCCCGGAAGTGCTCGCGGAATCGGCCTGTTTCCAGATTGACTCTGTCAAAGCTTTCATCAGCAGGCAGTCGCGAATATAAACGATATCGTTTTCGGTGTACCGAACTGCCGTCGCGGTTCGCAGGGCCGATGGAGACAAGGCCGCCGAGTTCTGGTCACTGATCTTGATTTTCTCGACATCCTGTTCCGCACTGGTAGCCAGCCAGGAATTCAGAGAATTGACAACCATCTCGCGACGCGTCTGAGTCGCCATCGTTTCGGGACGAATTCTCTGAATCGCTGAACTCAGCTTTCGACGAGACTCTTCTGCCGTATTCACCTGTTGCTCAGCTGGATCTTCCACTTTGACCGGCGCCGGAGCTTCGCCGCATCCCGCCAGACCAACTGCCACCAACAGCGCACTCATCAGACCGGCAGCGCGGAATCGACGATGGGGGCAGCAGTAATCCGCAGGTAAAAGATGACTCTGAAACAAGGAACACCTCAAAGAATACAGGACCACGACAGAACCAACAACACGCGGATTATGGCAGCAGACCAGACAGCGAAGTACGAAGCGATCAGCTTTCAAAGGCCAGCACGGTTTCTCTCAGAATCGTCAACTGTTTCAGCATCGCCTCCAGCCGATCCAGCACGACCATGTTCGGTCCATCACTGAGTCCTTTGTCCGGATCAGGATGAGTTTCCATAAAGACCGCATCGCACCCAACGGCAACGGCAGCGCGAGCCAGCACGGAAACCATCTCACGCTGACCACCTGTCGTCGCACCTCCGGGTAGCTGGACACTGTGCGTCGCATCATAAACCACGGGGACCCCGAAGGATTTCATGATGGGAACACAGCGGAAATCATTAACAAGTCGGCCATAACCAAAGGTTGAACCGCGTTCCGACAGCATCACACTGTTCAGACCGCGTGCTCGACACTTCTTTACGGCGTGAATGGTGTCTTCGGGGGCAACAAACTGCGGTTTCTTAACGTTCACGCAGATATTTCTGGCTACGGCGGCATCTGCCGCGGCCACAATCAGGTCGGTTTGACGAGCCAGAAAGGCGGGAATTTGCAGGATCGAGCAGACTTCCGCACACGGAGCTGCCTGAGCGGCCTCATGAATGTCAGTGGTTGTTGGCAGACCAGTTTTCCGGCGAACCAACTCCAGCATTCGGAGTCCTTCTTCCAGACCAGGACCGCGGTAACTGTCCACACTGGTGCGATTGGCTTTGTCAAAACTGGATTTGAAGACAATTTGGAGATTCAGGCGATCACGCAGTTCTGCCAACCGACCGGCAACCTGAAGAACCAGTTCTTCAGACTCCATGACACATGGGCCCAGAATAAACAGCAACGGCTGACAATCGCCAACCTTGTAGTTTTCAATGGAAACAAGATTCTTTGTCACAAATTCGCCTTCCGAGGTGGCTGCTCAGGTAACGTAGGCAGAAAAAGCCGTGTTGCGTCAAGGTTCGGGAGTGTACCGAGTCCACGAAATCCGCATAATCGATCTGTTAACTCTTTTTCATTTGCGACTAGAAGCGATCAAACCGTCGAATCGACTTGCGAAATGACACTTCACGGTTAAACTTCCCGCCCGCAGCCGTTTTTCGAAACAGCTCGCGGTCACGGTTCGGCTTCAGGCCGGTCGTGAGCACGGATTGAATCCGAGCACTCGTAGCTCAATTGGATAGAGCATCGGTCTACGGAACCGAAGGTTAATGGTTCGAACCCATTCGAGTGCATATTTTCTGCCATTGATGGCGGCGACAGTTACATTCGTTCTGATGACGAACGGGGGTGGGTCGTGGCTGAGACTGTTTCGACGGCGTGCCCGCATTGCGATGCGAAGCTTAAGGTAAAGCCCGAAAAGATCGGTGGCATCGCTCATTGCCCCAGTTGCCAGCGGCTCATTTGCCTGCAAATCGGCGTTTCCCAGCCCTCAAATCCCTCCGAACGTCCTTCAGGCAATTCGGAACTGCTGGCCACCGAGCAACAGAAAGCGTTGGCTCGATCGCTGGGCTGCCAGTTTCATGAAGCCATTACTCGCTATGAGATTGCGGAATTGATTGAAATCGCTGAAGAGAATCAGCGAGCGGCTCAGTGGGCTGCGGTGCAATCGCGGCCTGCAGCGCCGAGCACGGTGGCTGAAAATGTTTCAGAAGATCCTCGCATTTCCGAAGCGACGCCTCGGCAAATCGTCGACAGCCTGGATGATCGTGGCAAGTGTGCTGTGCTCATCACAGTTCCGATCGATCGCATCCAGTCCTTCAATCACATGGAAGGACTCCCGTTTGCCATCGCTTCCAGTGAAGCCATGTCGAACGAGGACACCGCTCATTTCCTGATGAGTGTCGCCACAAACCTCTACAAACATCTGGGATTGCAGACAACCGATTCTTGAAACCGGCCTGCTGGCTGCAGTCTAATTAAGATGGTTTCGGTGCGGCCGAGTTTTAGGCGGGCGAACGGTCGTTTTTAATGGCCTCTTCGTCTCTCCGGGGTACCCCCGGGGTAATGCTTTCTCTGACATTTTCACGGCGTGAGCCGCCCTACGCTTCACGTAGAAATGCTCACGCAGTTCGAGTTTCGCTGAATCACGCCGCACCGAGACCTTGCGAGCCTGCAAATCATGAAGCCCCTCGAACCAGAAGCAACCCGACTTGCTCTGGCACTTTTGAGCGGTCCCTTTGAAGAAGCCGAATTGCTGAGACGTGGTCGTCCCCTGATTCAGGGAAAGGTCAAATGGCTTGATCGAGTCGTTAACCGAATTGTTGCTCGATTCGGTTCTGATCGCCCCCGACGACACGACCTTGTGCAATTCCTGTTGAATGACCGTGGCTTTCGAAAAGCTGCCGACACTGAGGACTTTGGAATCGATGTCGGGGGCGAGACAACCCATTTCGTTCCCGGGTCAATCTCATCACCGTCAACAGCTCTCGTGAGATGGAACACGACGGCAGATCTGAGAGACTGGCTTGGCGTTGAGGAGGGCCACTTCGACTGGCTCGCCGATCGAAAGCACTTGCAGCAACATGCCAACGCTGAGCGGCTCCAGCATTATCGCTATACATGGATCAGGAAACGTCATGGTCGATGTCGTCTGATCGAATCTCCGAAACAACGTCTGAAGGAAATTCAGCAGACACTTCTCCGCGATGTTTTCGAACAAATTTCTGTGCACAAAGCGGCCCATGGATTTCGTAAAGGCCGATCTGTGGCGACTCATGCAGCCCCCCATGTCGGCAAAGCGGTTGTGCTGCGGATGGATCTGCTGGATTTCTTTCCTTCGATTGCACCGGCCCGACTGAGTCGCATATTGATGCTGACGGGATACGCTGAAGAGGTCGCCAACGTCATTGCCGCTCTCTGCACCAATACGACACCGGCCTTTGTCTGGAAATCTTTTCCGCATCCCGATGATCGTCAACAGCGACGTGGTACCGAACAACTCTTTCGCAGACCGCACTTTCCTCAGGGCGCTCCGACATCTCCCGCTATTGCCAACCTCTGCGCTTACCGACTCGATTGCCGCCTGGCCGGGTTGGCTCGGTGGGCCAACGCCGACTACACGCGTTACGCCGACGATCTTGTGTTTTCCGGCGATGATAACTTTCGCCGTATGATGAACCGCTTTCGACTATTCGTCTCAGTGATCGCCATGGAAGAAGGATTCACCGTGAATCATCGCAAGACAAGCGTCATGACCAAAAGCAATCGCCAGATGGTTACAGGACTGGTGCTCAACCAGAAACTCAACGTGCCGCGAGAAGAATTTGATCGACTAAAAGCCATTCTGCATCAATGTGTTCTGAAGGGCCACGAAAGCCAGAATCATGAGTCTCATCAAGATTTTCGAAGTCACCTGCTAGGCCGCATTCAATACGTTGGACAGAACAACGAGTCTCGCGCTCTGAAACTCACGCGGCTGTTTGATCAGATTGTCTGGAGTTGATTTGTTCGAGGCGATCAGGAAGAGTCCCTGAATACCTTCCCGATGTAACGGAACGGCGCAAGCCGTCCGGTGATGCGCGACCGGAGGGCCCTTGCGCTCCTTTCAGAAAACGGAGACGATGCTCAGAACTGTCCCTCAGAGCCACGGCCATTCTTCAGGCAGCAGCGTCCATGAAACAGAAAAGCCCGGCACTTTTGAGGTGTCGGGCTTTCGTGTCGCTGTGGGGGAAGGTTGCGTCTCTGAGTTACTCGGACTTCTTCTCTTCGCTCTTTGACTCGCCTTCACCTTCGCCTTCAACCGGAGGACGCTGGCCACGACCACGGCCTTGTCCTTGTCCACGACCTTCGCCCATGCGAGCTGCGGCGGCTTCCAGTTCGGCTTTGTCCAGTGCACCGTCTTTGTTCGTGTCGGTCTGCTCGACGCGCTCACGCATAAACGGGGGGATCTCATCACCGCTCAGTTTGCCGTCCTTGTCAGCATCGGCACGTTCCATCATCTGAGCCAGGAATTCACGGCCACCGGGACCTCCCGGACCACCTCCGAAACCTCCGCCCTGGCCACCGGCTCGTTCGCGAGCCATCGCGGTCATTTCCTCTTTATCAATCGCACCGTCTTCGTTCTTGTCAGCTCGAGCGAACATGGACTGCATTCGCTCAGGCACTTCGTCCTTTTCCAGCTTACCGTTCTTGTTCGCATCCATGGCGATCAGACGATTCATCATTTCTTCTGTACCGCCACCGCCCTGGCCACCTCCCGGAGGGCCACCGAATCCCGGACCACCTGGAGGCCCACCGAACCCCCGGCCCATGCCTTCGAAGTTAGGACGCATTTCGGCCATGTCCAATTTGCCGTCGCTGTTCTTGTCGAGCGACTTCAGGGCTGTCGCAGCGTTGGTGATTTCTTCCGCAGACAATTCGCCATTCTTATCGGCATCGATGGCTTCAAGCACTGGATTTGGGAAACGCGGACGACCTTCCGGGCCACCGTCACGCGGGCGTTCCTGTCGCCCTTCCGGTGGTGGACCATCGGGCCGATCACCTTCAGGGGGCTGAGCCATGGACAGGGCGGGAACAGTCAGTGTCAGAACAAACGCTGCAAGCTTGACAGGTTTCATCGATATTCTCCGAGCATTCTAAAGACAGGATATTTGTTTTCGACCGTTACCGGATTGAACCCGGCTCAAGGCTGCTCAGACCGGATGATTTTGAGATTTTGCAGAATTGTCCGTCTGTCGAAATGCTGTCCCAAACTGCTATCCTACGGACGCTGGCGGGAACAGGCGAGTGTTCAGCTGCGGTGACGACCGGTGCTTCGGCACTGACGCTCCGACGGCGTCGTCCGGCAACTGGCAGGTTCGAATCGCTTCATTAGGAGGCGATCTTTCATCCATTCGCAGGGATTCCGCGATGCCTCTTTTTGAAATTGAAACTGAAGCCCACATCATGATTGGCTGGGCTTCCAGCCTTGAACAAGCTGAGCACATGGCTCAGAAGTACTACCCCGAAGAGAAAGTTCTGAGAATTACCAAACGCCCGCGAGATATTTGGGTCATCTCCAAGCGTCTGCTGGGTCTCGAAGGCAAAATGCGTCCTTGTGATGTGGCTCGCGATTGTCTGGCTCGTGCGTCTGGTGACAAGTTACACGCCATTCGATTGTACATGCTGGATACAGGCTCTGATCTTACGGAAGCTCAAAAGGCCATCGAAGCCAACATGTCCATCGGGTGGTAGGTATTGCCTCGTTGATTTGGAAGGCGTGGGGAAGTGGCCGTGCTCATCACAACCCGAAGCGTCAGCGAGGGATCCTTACCAACACACACTCGCAAGTTTATCCCTCGCTGACGCTTCGGGTTGTGAAGATCCTTTTGATCAACACCCATAGTTATCGATTCCCAAAAATTCCCCTATCCTGCTGTTGCTCGCAACGCGCTGATCTGAAGCTCTGAATTCATGAACCTGCTGACTCTTGTTCGAAGTCGTTTTGTTGGTCCTCTTTCTGCACTCATATCGGACGTCGCGCCACTGCTGGACATGATTCGTCCCGCGCAGGATGCGAAGTTTGGCGACTTCCAGGCCAACTTCGCGATGTCACTCTCCAAGCAGCTCGGCAAGCCTCCTCGTGAAATTGCTGAAGCCGTCAAAAGCCAGCTGCAGATCGATGATCTTTGTGAACCGCCAGAAGTAGCTGGTCCAGGGTTTATCAACCTGCGCCTTAAAGATCAGTTTCTCGCCGAGCAGGTCGCGAAGATTGCTGGCGATGATCGTCTTGGGGTGCAGCCGGCGGAGTCGCCTCGTCATGTGATCGTGGATTTTTCATCCCCAAACGTGGCGAAGCCAATGCACGTCGGCCACCTGCGCAGCACGGTGATCGGTGATGCGATCTGTCGCACGTTGAAATTTGCCGGACACAAGGTTACCAGCGATAATCATATTGGTGACTGGGGGACTCAGTTCGGAATGATTATCTACGGATATCGCCATTTCCGAAATCAGGCCGCCTTCGAAACGGAAGCCGTCACGGAACTGGCTCGACTTTATAAGCTCGTCAATCAGCTGTCCGATTATCAGGCCACGGTCAGCAAACTCCCGGCCACCGAGCAGGCCGTTGCTGATGCTCGCAACTTGCTGGCTCAGCAGGAAAAAGCAGCCGCGACCGATGAGAAAATCAAGAAGCAGCTAAACGGCCTGAAGAAGCAACTCGCCGCCGCAGAAGAAGCCTTCAAGTCCGCTACGGAGACCGTCAGTTCTGTGCAGCAAAATGCCAGCTTGCTGGCTATGTCGAATGCTCATCCGGATATGGCTCGCAAAGCACGAGAAGAGACCGCCAAACTGCATGCAGGCGATCCAGAAAACAACTCGCTGTGGAATCAGTTTCTGCCAGCGTGCCTTGAAGCTCTGAATCGCATCTATGTGCGACTTGGAATTGAGTTCGATTTGACTCTGGGCGAAAGCTACTACAACCCGATGCTGGCCGGAGTTGTGCAGAGTCTCAAAGAAAAGCAACTGGCTCGCTTGAGCGAAGGAGCGACCTGCGTTTTTGTCGAAGGCAACGCGGCTCCGTTTATCGTCCAGAAATCAGACGGCGCCTTCACTTACGCCACAACCGATCTGGCCACGATTCAGTATCGTCGAGAAACCTTGCAGGCTAACGAATTACTGTACGTCGTCGACAAGCGACAATCAGAGCATTTTCAGCAGCTCTTCGCAACGACTCTGCTGTGGGGCATCAGCGATCTGAAACTGCTGCATGTGTCGTTCGGCACAGTCATGGGCAAAGATGGCAAGCCGTATAAAACTCGATCAGGGGACACGGTCGGGCTTGAAAGCCTGCTGGATGAAGCCATCACGCGAGCTCGACGCATCGTCGACGAAAACGATGAAAAGCGTCGCGAAGGAGCAATTCTGTCCGGTGATGAGCGGGCTCGAGTTGCGGAGATCGTCGGCCTTGGAGGCATCAAGTATGCCGACCTGCATCACAATCGTGAAAGCGATTACGTCTTCGACTGGGACAAGATGCTGGCGACAACCGGCGATACGGCCGCTTACATGCAATACGCCTATGCTCGCATCTGCGGTATCTTCCGCAAGCTGAATCTGGATCGCAACACGGTCGCCACCAGCGGAGCCGCAGTGCTTTTGACGTGTCCGGAAGAACGTCGTCTGGTGATGCAACTGCTGATGTTCGGCAATGCTGTCGACAGTATGCTGTCTGAATATCGACCGCACTTGCTGACGACCTGGTTGTACGAAACCGCCGATTCGTTCAGCAAGTTCTACGACCGATGTTCTGTGCAGGACGCCGAGTCCGAAGAACTCCGGACAAGCCGTCTGATTCTCTGCGACCTGATGGCTCGCGCGATTCGTACTGGACTTTCATTGCTGGGCATTCAGGTGGCCGAAGTGATGTAAGGGGAGTGACTGGTTCGCCGCAACTGAGGACCAGTCCCGAAATAAGTTCCGTCTATCCCAACCCGAAGCGTCAGAGCGTCAGCGAGGGATCGGTGTCTTGTAGAGAAATCCCTCACTGACGTTTCGGGTTGGGATTTTTTAGCCGCAGTAGAAGCAGGATGTTATTTCGGGACTGTCCCTTAGCTGCAGCGAACCAGGAAACTCGAATGCCCCGACGATGATGTTCACCCTGTGAGGATCGAGGGCAGATAGATTTTCAAGCCTCAGCTACTCGTCTTCAACAGGTACATCCGACGCCAATCGCAGACGTTGCCAGCGACCGGTCAAATACCTCAGCCACATACACAAACCTGTGAGGCTGATATGGATCGTGCATGTCACCCAGATGGCAAAGACCGTCGGATTGTCCGAACGGATAATCAGTGAAGCGGGCAGAACCATCACCAACCAGCTGGACAGCAGAGTAATCAGCATCGGATAAACTGTGTCGCCGGCTCCTCGCAGCGCAGACGAAAACACAACGGCCAGCGCATCGAAGACTGAATACACCGCGACAAACTGCAACAAGGTCGCCGCGAGCTTCGCCAGCGTCTTGACATCCGCTCCCTGTCCGGAATCCGGATCGGCAAACCAGAAAAATGGCCGCAGGCAGGTTTCAGGAAAGAAGATCAGCATCAAGGCCGTAACACCTGTCCAGAACACTCCCAGCACCACCGCATTATTCGTCGTCCGCTTGGCGGCCGGGATATTCTCTGCTCCGATATGATGGCCAACTAATGTCTGAATCGCCGTCCCAAAGCCCAGCAACGGAATAAAGATCAGTCCGTTCACGCTGAAAGCCAGATTCGTGGCGGCCAGATCCGAGCTGCTGAGGTTACCAATGATCAGCAAAAAGACCGTAAAGCCGGAGTTGTCGACGAAGTAATGCAGACCGCTCGGCACGCCATACCGCAGAAACTTTCGCAACAGTTCGAAGTCCAGCTTTCGTGAAGCCATCAATGGAAGCTGTTCGCGTTTTGCTTCGCGCAGCATCAACAGCGAATAGATAAGAACCTCACCGCAGCGAGCCAGTACCGTCGCCAGTGCCGCACCGCGAATGCCGAGTTCCGGGAACGGTCCAATGCCATAGACCAGCAGATAATCAACGCCGAAGTTAAAGAAGACTCCGGCGAAGCTGATGCACATCACGACCGAGGTTCGTCGTCGCCCGTTAAAAAAACAACTCAGCGCGGTCGACAGCAATAGCATCGGACTGCCCGCGCAGAGCGTGTTGAAGTACTGAGCTTCCAGCTCCACAATCTCGGGCGAATGTCCTGTCAGAGAAAGCAATGGGCGGCTGAGTGGTAAACATGCCAGCAGCAGAACTCCAGCAACGAGCGACAGCCAGATGGCCTGCCACAGCGACGCCATCATCCGCTCTTTTTTCTCTGCGCCGTCGTATTGGGAGATAAACGTGTTCGCGTAAAGAATCGTTCCCATCGGCACGCACACGACGGTCCAGTGCAGCATCGACGCCGGTGTAACCGCTGCCAGCGCAGCCTCGGAGCAACCGGCCAGCACGATACGGTCGGCCGCATTCATCAGCGACTGCGACCCCGCGCTAAGCATTAGTGGCACGGCGACGCGAAACAGCTCCGACATGCTGCCAGCTTCCGGAGCGGATTCGCTATGTGGTTCTCCGGAAGCCATCGTCATCGATCAGAGCACCGTAAATCCGGGGTCAGACGTAAATTCGCTGTCGGTTTCCGGATGTTTCATCCGGAGTGTCACCGTTCTGACACGCCAGTCGCTCTTCCGCTGACTTCGCCAGAGCCAACTGATACATCCGATCGCCAGCCGGAGTCGGATAGATCGTATTCACGCAGGCCTGACACAAGGAATGCTCCGGAAGTCCTACACAGTTAGCCAGAGCTTCCACCGGAAGATATCGCAGGCTGGTCGCTCCGATCGCATCGGCCATGGCCTGCTCTTCCTCCGGAGTAATCACATTGCCCGCCATAAATCCCGGAGCAAACAACTCGCCCACGGTCGACATATCGATTCCGTAAAAACACGGCGAGATAATTGGTGGGCACGCGATGCGAACATGAATCTCCTTCGCGCGACCTCGATCCTTCAACAAGGCCAGCAGTTCCTTCAACGTGGTCGCTCGCACGATGGAGTCATCTACCAGCAGGATCCGTTTGCCTTCCATGACCTCTGGAAGTGGCGTGTATTTCATTCGCACTTTATCAGCGCGATTGTTGCCTTCGATGAAGGTTCGGCCGATGTAGCGGTTACGAATCAGTCCTTCGAGGGACGGAACTTTCAGCTGGAACGCCATGCTGTCCGCGGCGGCTTTGGCCGTGTCCGGAACCGGCACAACGATGACGTCGTCATCGATCTTAAGAGTTTCTCGCTTGGCCAGTTCTTCGCCCAGGCGTTTGCGAGACAGATAAACTCCCGCATCATCAAAGGTACTGCCGGCGTTGGCGAAGTAAATCCATTCGAAGAAACAGTGAGCTTTCTTAGGGCTTTCCGCATACTTTTCGACTCGCACCGTCTGCCCGTCGACAACAACGACATGGCCCGGCGGAACATTCTTGACGCTGTCTTCGGAGAAGCCCAGGTGAGTCAGCGCGACGCTTTCACTGGCGGCGGCAAACATCGAACCTTCGACGGCGTAGCATAGTGGTCGCATCCCCAGCGGATCGCGAGACACAAACATCTGACCGCGAGCATTCAGAAATACGACGTTCCAGGAACCATCCAGCCGCTTCGACAAGGTTCGCAGCAACTCAACGGGCGTCACGTTAGCGTTCAGAGACAGCTCGTGTGAAATCAGATGATGCAGAACTTCCGTGTCGGTTTCGCGAGTCAGGTGGAAGTCGGTTGTTGAGAGGATTTCCTGTCGCAGTTCGGTGTAGTTCGCCAGCTGGCCATTGAAGGCAAAACTAAACCATTTGGATCGAGCGATATGCTGGCGTTCAAATGGCTGCGCGTAACTGGGGTCGTCCTTGCCGCAGGTGGCGTAACGCACGTGACCGATGGCGGCCTGTCCGGCGTGCTCGGCCATCAACTCCTTATACGCGACTTCATGATTCATGCGAAAGACTTCAGCGACTCCGCCGACGTCCTTGCGAGTTTGAATCAGCTGCAGGCGAGCTGGGTTGTAGCTGGTCAGCCCCGCGGCCAGCTGGCCGCGGTTCTGCATATCCAGCAGCATGCCCGGAATCAGCCGCGACGCGCGATTGCGTACGGTCTGAGGATCCTCGGTCGCGGGATCGATAAACGACTTATCTTTCCTGCGAAGTTTGGGGATCAGTGGGCTCAGATCACCGGAATTCAAGTGGTACACGGCGGCCACGCCGCATTCGTGCTGCAGTTCGTCCATAGTCCGACGAGTTCAATATTCCAGAAGAAAGCTCGCGACAGTGGCGAGCCGAAACGGAATCACGTCGGCCCGAAGGAACCGCGTTTGGCGGAATGATATCGCGTCGAGCACCTCAAACCAATCGTCCGCCCCCGATTCGCGAGACTGAAGCCGCCGTCGATCCCTTCGGTCGTTCCATTCCGCAGTGTCGTCAGCGTCGGTTGAGTCCCCCGTGGGACTTGGAGCAGCGTTGATCCCCGAAAATTCTTCTATCCATTGCGGAAATCTGGTGAACCGCATGGCGACTGGTGTCATCTCAGAGAAAGATGCGGCGAGTAAAGCATTGGGAAAATGGAATTCTGGCGGCCTGATACGGCAGAATCTGCCGATTCTCAGATTCTCAATCGGAATCGAGGCGACAAGAGGTCAGAATCAGACTTGCAACCATCAACGCCGCTCGCTACTTTCCGCCCTCTCGCAGGGAACGCCTTATCGTTCACGGTCAGACGACAGTGAGTGATCATGGTCAACCAGCGAAAAGATTCCTCTGTAGCTCAGTTGGTAGAGCAGGCGGCTGTTAACCGCCGGGTCGTAGGTTCGAGTCCTACCGGAGGAGCTTTGGTTTTTGAACTCAAGCCGGCATTGCCCGGCTTTTTTTACGCCCTTGCGGAGGGCTTCGATGTTCTTCGTCTACGTTTTGCAGTCGCAGAGTTCCCGGAAACGATACGTCGGACAGACTGCGGATTGTGAACGACGACTGAAAGAACATAACGATCCCTCGCACATTTTGGCGAAGTACACGACGCGAAATGCAGGTCGCGTTCCTCACACACTCCGGCAAGCAGCCACGTAGCATGCATCTTGCCGACACCGCCCTCGAGATTCACGACCGTGATGATTTCGGCGCGACGATGTGCAGTTGGACTTCAAACGGTCAGCGTAGCGCGATTGAACGGGGAAGTCGAGCAGAGACGCGAAGACGCTTGGTCCTTACGGCGGTTGTGAGCGATTTTTCGCGCATCGCCGTTTCTCCGGGAGGATGTTTTGCGGTATAAACAGCACATGACCGCGAAACTAACGAAAGAACTGGTTGCCGCGTTGCACGCGACTGGAGATCACGAACTCGAAGTCGTCGATCCGGATACGTCGCGTCTGTACTTCATCGTAGATAGTGAAACGCACCGGCAGGCAATGGATGCCCTTCGCCGCCAGCAGGATCGCAATGCCATCGCGCAGGGGATTGCAGAAATGGAAGCGGGTGTCGGTATTCCCCTGGCGGACGCTCGCAAGCTGACGAGGGACAGGCTCCTGGCCCGTGAGCAGTGACGTTTCGTGTCATCATTCTCCCGCAGGCTTATCGGGACATCGATCGCAACACCGACTGGTGGGCCGATCATCATTCTGTCGAACAGGCCGTGTGGTGGTCCGATACGGTATATGACCAGATCGAAACGCTGGCACGCTTTCCCGCGAGCAACGGCATGTCTGCAGAAAACGATGAGTTTCCGTACGAAATCCGAGACAAACTTGTCGGGCTCGGTTCGCGTCCGGGCTATCGAGCGGTCTTCACCATCAAGGACGACACGGTCTATGTGCTGACCGTCCAGCGAGCCGCTCAGGATACTTTGAAGCCGGACCAAGTCGACGCTCCTCCGGAGACGTGATGCGCCCGATGGGTCGGATCGCGAAAGCGAATCGTCCCGAGGCACGCCTTGGGACGGAAGTGATGGACTGGACCGCTCGGCAGGTGCGAACTGACAAGCGTGGCTCAATGCCGGCCGATCTGGCGCCCATTATGGAACGACTGGGAGTCTCAGCAGAGTTGTGGGTTGAGTGCGTGGTGAATTTCCGCAAATGGTTTCGTTCGAGCGTTGGTCGACCGAAGTCCATGTCAACCCAGGCCGATTCCCGCGGCCACAACCGCGCGATCAGCATCAGCTCGTCAAGACGCCTGCTTGCCCGCAGCTGAGACTTGGCAGAAAGCAGCGTGTTAGCGATTAGTACGTTTTGCTTTTCATTGGTCTATATAGATGGCTGGCCCTATGATTCGGAACAACGAATTTTGTTCGGCTCAGGACGAGGTTGCAACAGCGATGGCAATAGCGAGCATCAAAACCGCGACCACAGTCAAACAGATTACCACGAACTTCATTGGAATCCGCGTCCCAGGATCACCATACCCCGAGGCTCTCGCAAGGCGTGTTCGTGCCATCGTTGCGGTCGTCAAGAGTTCGCGGAGTTGATGAACTCCCGTTTCCTCGCGAATCTTTCCCTCTCTTTCGGTTCCCGAAACACTGGCGACTGCTACGCCTGCCGCTGGACTTCCCAGCAGTGTTCCCCACAGCACAGCACTGAACATTGAACCAATCATGTTCCCTGCCTTCATTTGACGTTCCTGCTTCTCGGCATCTCGAAGTCTCGGCTTCAACGTCTCAATCATCTGGTCGAGTTGCTGCAGTCGACGATGGTCTGTGCGCCGCTTTGGTTGCTGACTGCCGGTTGAATTTTTGAGCCACAGGTTGTCTTGTGTTATTGATCGTTTTGACTCGAATCTGTCGATCGCCGAGTCCGCTGCACACCATGGACAGGACAGTTGATTAGCTGGCGCGCTGCTCATGCCAAGCCGTGAGAGTCGGCCCGGAATTGCGGAACAAATGCGACCGCAGTTGGTGCATAGCCCATTGTGTTCAAAGTCCCCCCAGATGATGGGGAGAGCATTGCACGCACATTGACCCGCACTGCGATTATTCCGTTTTGCCTGCCCGTCGACTGCAGCCCCACAACAGGCACAACGACCTGTTCGAAAGCTTAAATGACAATGGCTGCAGCGTTCCGCAGTTCTCTCCACTTTTGAGCCGCAACCTGGACATGGAGCCAGACCTCGCACCGCATCGCCCGATCGTTGCAGTTGTCGGGCTTCGAGGTCAAGAGAGACACTTGGATGACTTTCCAGCATGCCAATCGCATCTTCGACAGTACTGAGGAAATCGGATTCGCCGGACTCGGTCGCATGATCAGTCTGAGGAACCTTGATCACTGATTCACAGAACCGGCACTTCGCTCGGCGTCCAGCTG
Source organism: Planctomycetaceae bacterium (assembly GCA_044378235.1). Taxonomy (GTDB): domain Bacteria; phylum Planctomycetota; class Planctomycetia; order Planctomycetales; family Planctomycetaceae; genus SXXK01. Next base: position 25,660 of record JBILXT010000014.1, on the reverse strand, counting down.
CCGTATCACGGAATTTCAATGTGTTTCCACACGTACAAGTGAAAGTAATCATCGCGCCTCTGCCATATCAATGAGCAATTTTCGATTTCTTATGTCCACCTCGTTCCGGCAATCGCGTTAGTTCAGAAACCAGACGGCTGATCAATATTGCCTCGTCTCGTGAGTGAATTCGATCGCAGACGATCACGGGATTACAAAAACGACCTGCGATGCTCACCGTTCTTAAGGTCTCATACAACAATCCGGGAAGAACCGATCGTTGAAGGTACTGAAACAGAGGCTGCAGGACCCAGAATGCAATGATCCAGACAGGAATCAACATCACGATGAAGGGGATCAGCGGCATGGTGACACACAGGGCCACCAGCGATTTGCAAATGGAGCGAAGTCCAAACATTTTGTCGTACTCATAGGTACGGACGACCTCACAATCTGTGATGTCGATCGACTCATTGCGAAGCGGATAACCCATCAGAGTATTCGATACTTCGACAAGAACGATTCCCCTCTCAATGTGCGCGTGGAATGTCGTTCGAGTGCCAAACAGACCAGCCACAGGAAACAACACACCGCCAATCAAGCCCAGAGTTGCAGCGGCATCTCTGAAAATTCCTCCTCCGGACTGATTTGCAAAACCAACACCCATAACCGAAAGAAATCCCAGGAGGATCCCGAGCACCACAAATTTCTTTTCAACAAGCCCGCTCGTGAGGCGAATCCCCTTCAGCGAAGTAACTCGACGAGCTCGCTTCCTGACACTGGCGATATGCGCCGTGTCATCTGTGCGGAATGTCTCTGATGAATCCTGAGCGAAGAGTTTTCTTCCGGACGCAAACTCCAGTCCACATTCAAGGCAAATCACGGCATTCTTCATGACGGGCGAATAACATCCGGGACATGCTGTTGGCGTCCTCATCGCCGGATTCGTTTTACTCTTGCTGAGTCCGGAATCCGACGACGTTCCCGAGCTACCCTCCAACAGCAACTTCTCGCACCCCCTGCATTTCAGGTCTTGCTGGTTAGAGAACCAGAACCACGGAAGGCTCCGTCGCTCTCCGCAAGTACATTCCATCTGCAGATTCATAAGAAGCCCACGATCAAAGCCGCTCCGCCGATTCACAGGGGAATGCGTGCCAATTCTCGAAAGGCATTCCTTTTCGAGTCACAAATGTGATGACAGTGGAGGCGGGTTCGTAAGGACACATCGCGCCAATGGACAGAATCTGACAAGGATTCCTGGAAGTTTTCGCCTTCGAGGAAACAAAACAAGCCGTCGGGCGTGTTCGGTGTGCTTAGTCCTGCGGCGCCGTGTCGGAAAGATCGCTGCGAACTAAGCGAATCGCATCGACTCTGCAAACCCCTGGTCCTCGGGAATTAACCGCATCGAGCTCAACCACGAGCCGCCTTGAAGTCAGCGGTATTGTTGCGATCAGAGCCCATTTAATGTTGTGGCTGCCTGTAACGGCTGGAGCTTTCTGCTGATCAATGGCGCGAGTAATGGCATTCGGATTCTCGCCGTCGTGCAGATGATAAATCACATGACCGCTGGAGCTTTCCGCAGCCTCTTCTGGCCAGGTTGCGTAGACGGTATAAGTTCCCTCAGGCAGGTCAGATATTACCCAGCGTGCGGCCTTTGCGCCATCCTCGTTGTACCAGTGGCTCCCGTTGTAACCCGCCGGCAGACTGCTTCTGCGCCATCCTGGACGTCCCTCGACCTGATTCCATTCCACAATGTCCGTGTCGTCCAGAATCAGCTCGAAATCATCATCCCTCTTCACAGCATACCGGGACAAAAAGAATGCCGCGGTGGAAACAAGACCGACGACAACGAACCCACTGATCAGCCATGGCCAGTAATTCTTTGTGGTTTGTCCTCGTTTTGGAGTCGCCCCTGCAGCAGGCAGATCAGCGGCATGCAGCTTTTCAGGCACCACGGGTACTCCTCGACATTTTTCAATCAGCTCTTTCAGCGCCGCCCCCTCAGACAGTGGCTTTAGTCTGCGCGCCACTTCGCTGGCCTGACATCGCTGCTCGACATTCTTTGCCAGCATCTCCTGCACAAGCGTCTCGAGGTCTGGCGGTACATCGACACCAACTGCTTTTAATGTTGGAGAGGTAGTTTGCTGATGATCCCGTATTTTTGTGCTGAGGGACCTGTGCGTGCCGAGGTCAAACGGGACTCCCCCGGACAATAACCTATAGAGAGTGCAGCCGAGCGCATAGACGTCGGCCTTTCCATCAACTTCGCTCGCGTTGTCGAATTGTTCCGGGGCTGAGTAGTCTGGTGTTCCGAGAAACAGTCCATCTGCTGTCGCTGTCGATGCTACAGCATCCCGGACACCGGGCCGAAACAGAGCCAGTCCGTAGTCCGTGATCTTAACCAAGCCTCCCCTGTCAATCAGCAGATTGGAAGGTTTGATGTCACGATGCACACATCCTTTACCGTGGCCATAGGCCAGACCTTCCGCAGCCTGGCGAACAACCTCACAGGCGTTTGGAACGCTCAGACAACCGAGCAGCCCCAACAACTCCTCAAAATCGAAACCGTCAATCAACTCCATCACAAGGTAATGGATACCATTCTCTTATGAGACTTCCAGCGACTGGACAATATGTGAATGCTGAAGTCCTTCTGCGATTCGATTGCTTCTGTGAAATCGCCAGACAGCGTCGTTGTTGTGTGGGCCACGTACGATTTTGAGAGCCACCATGCGTCGCTGCGATCTCTGTAACGCACGATAGACTTCGCCCATGGATCCTTTCCCCAGCAGTTCAAGGATTCGATACTCGCCGAGTCGCTGTCCCGGAGTGAACTGTAAATCGAGACTATCACGGCTCTCAGCATCAGGTGGCAGCTCAACTGAGCTTCTCAGCAGGTCGATAAGCCCACTATTCTCGGCAGTTAAACCATCCATGACGGCCACACATCGGTCGCACGTTTCAACGTGAGTGGTCGTTGCCTCCTGATCTTCCGGCGACAACATGCCGCGGAGATATTGGTGCAGGAGATCTTCCGACGGGCAAGACACGTCGTCACTGCGATCACTACTCATAGAGCATCTTCCGAACGTTTTGAACGGCCTCCAGAATCCTGCTTTTCCGTTTATAAAAACTCCCGACTGAAATCCCGGTCATTCCTGTCTCAAGGTCCGTGCAACTTGCGGCCGCTTCTCTCGGTGAAAGTGCGCCTGTTATGACATCAAGAATCAACTGTTGATCCATCGTTGGCAGGTTCATTCCCGCACATACTGTGAGGAAGACGTCTTTCGCGATCGCGACGTTTTCTTTATGCATGAGCTCTTCGTCGGTGGAGAGTTGTTCCAGGCGCAGCGAAACCTGTTCCAGCCGAGGAATCACTTCACTCCCACCACTGGCACGATCGGGTCTGGCACTGTCTCGAATATGATTCGCCCAGATGTTTCGCGCTATGGCCCATAACCATCCTCGGAAGTTTCCTGGAACGAAGGTGCCAATACGATTATGAACCTCGGCAGTTACGTTATGCGCAAGTTCTTCTGCAAGGTCGAAACTCAATCCTGCCTGAAGGTACCTTCGCAGAATAAGTCGTTGATAGATCTCCAGATAACGATTCCACGCGGGCTCGTCCCTCAACTTCAGGGCTGCGATAAATGAGTTCGATGTTGAACCAGCGTGATGAAGACCACCCAGCCTGCGAACCATAGCAGCCCTCCAGAGTACATCGAAGAACGCATCGCGATCTGACAGGAAATCCGGAAAGAGAAGAAGAATTCGTGTCTGATAGTAATAAGGTCGCATCGCAGCCACAAACAAACCGCTCCATTCCGCCGTACCCCGCTGAGCAGGAATTCCCCTGGAGAATAAGAATTGCTGTCAGTTTTTTGGGGAACTCGCGATGTATTCATCAGTTGCGTGACAATGGAGCCATCGATCGTTTCATCTCCTGAGGCAACGACGTGGGGTTTTGCCACGGTCGGGTTTTATGGAACGACTGGGAGTCTCTGCTGAGTTGTGGGTCGAGTGCGTGGTGAATTTTCCGCAAATGGTTTCGTTCGAGCGTCGGCCGACCGAAGTCCATGTCGACCCACGCCGACTCTCGCGGCCACAACCGCGCGATCAGCATCAGCTCGTCAAGACGCCTGTTTGCTCGCGACTGAAGTTTGGCGGAACGTGACGTGGGAACGATTAGCGTGTCGCTTTTTCGTTTCATTGGTTTATATAGATGGCTGGCCCCATGATTTTCCCCGTATAGATGGCTGGCCCCATGATTTTCCGGCGCGACGCTGTGCAGGGGTCTTCAAACGGTCAGCGCAGGGAACACATCAACGCGTTTGAGTTTCATCGAATCTTCCCGACGTTCTTCAATGGCCGGGAAATTGAGTCCGCGAGAGCTTGGATTGATGCTGGAGGTGCAACACCGTGAGCCATAACCTTGGAGAAATGCCGATTGAAGACGTTCGGGAACTTTTGCAGGCATCCCGGCAGACGCTCACGGCACTGGTTGACAGTCTCGCCAATCGCCCCAACATGCAGAATGCTATTCGTCGACTAATGCGGCTGGTTCTGCAAGTGAGTGTGGCGGTGCTGGTGAATGTGCAGAGCGTGGAAGCGGTTGATAGGGAGATGAAGAAAAGGGCGGTGAAGGGGAATTGACCACGGCTATTGACGGATGCGAGATTGCTGACGAATCGATCCGAGACAACACAGGCTCTGCCCACACTCAACTTCGCGATACAACGTAGAATTCAACTTTTGTGTTTTCATTCGGCTTACAGTACATAGTCGTAGTGATGGTTTCTGCCTGAATCGAGCCATCGGGCTCGCGATAGAAGTAACTCCCGCGACTGTTTCCGTCAGCAGCATCAATCATTTGCAAGCGAATGACATTCTTCTCAAAATCGACCTCAGGCAATTCCTTGTCTGGATGACAAACAACCCAGACCTGTCTCAACTGCGTGAGGTTGTCGATCGTGCCAATCAGTTCGCATTGTCGCGAATCAGGAATCTCGCAATCCCATTCTGTCATCCGAGTCGCCCAGAGACTTCGAGACTGCTTCCTGGTATGCGTCTCAGCAACCTGTTCGTACTCAGGGCTTTTTGCCTGCAGCTGCGGATCTTCACGTGTCAAATGCAAGCCGCTCGTACAACCCGCTAAGCCAAGGCCAGCGCCAAGCAATGTCATGTTGCGGAGTCGCGTAATTGATCTCATCTGACAACTTCCCTGCATTCAGGCTGAACTCGGCCGAGGCCCTAAGTGTATGCAGTGTCAGCAACTCCGGACAGAGGAAATTTCCGCCTGAATAGGCTGAACTTTTCAGCTTTGTGGATTGAGTGTATTTGGTTTCTGCGCGAAATGAAGTGCGCAGATCGAAAAGTTGTTTAGACCGCTAATGAACACTCATGAACGCCAATGGTTTCTGAAGTCCGGCGGTTGATGGCCTCGAAGACCTTGTCGAGCAATGACAGCCTTCATGTCCAATACGGATGATGCCATAGTTTCTCCACCTTTTTTCATTTATCAGCGTTCATTGGCCTTTATCAGCGGTTTAAACTCAGGCCCTTTCGCCGTTCTCTGTTTCGCTGACGCTCAGGTCCCGCCATGGAGATCCCTCGCTGTTTCATTGCTTCGTCTTGGGACGCACTTCATTTCGCGAAGAGCCGGAAAGCGTCAATAACATAGAATCTCACTCGATATGCTTGTCGTGCCCGCACGAGTGGGGCAATCTGCAGGCCGTTGACAAACACGGTCTCTCGTCTAGGATCCCGCGCCTGAAAGAACCGTGGTCATCTTTTTGTGTTGCCGCGAAACGGACCGTTTTCTGTCTGGCTATTGAACCGGCATGGCCGTTTGTGGCATCCTGGAGGCGAAGGTTCCTGGACGCCACTTGTTCTGGACAGTTTTTTTGTCGTTGAGACTTAACTCGGAAGAAAATCATGCAACTTGGTAAACGTTGTGTCGCGGAAGCTATTGGAACTTTCTGGCTGGTCTTCGGAGGTTGCGGAAGCGCCGTTCTGGCCGCCATGTTTGAAGCTCCGATGGGCTCAGCCACGACGAATCTCGGTATTGGGTTTGTCGGGGTTTCCCTGGCCTTCGGATTAACGGTGCTGACGATGGCTTACGCCATCGGCCATATTTCAGGGTGTCATCTCAACCCAGCTGTTTCAGCAGGGTTAGTAGCTGGAGGCCGTTTTCCAGTCAGCGAATTTGTGCCCTATGTCATCTCGCAGGTGGTGGGTGCCATTGCCGGTGCCGCAGCTCTGTATGTGATCGCATCTGGAAAGGCGGATTTTTCGCTGGCGGGCGGATTTGCATCCAACGGTTATGGTGACCATTCTCCGGGGAAGTACGCTGTGCTGGCCTGCTTCGTTTCCGAAGTCGTCCTTACGTTTATGTTTCTCATGATCATTCTGGGAGCAACGGATCGGCGAGCACCTGCGGGATTTGCGCCGATCGCGATTGGTCTGGGTTTGACTCTGATTCATTTGATTGGCATCCCTGTGACCAACCTGTCCGTCAATCCGGCACGGTCCACAGGCCCTGCCGTATTTGTGCAGGGATGGGCTTTGGCGCAGCTGTGGTTATTCTGGGTGGCCCCTGTCATTGGGGCTGTGATCGCAGGAGTGCTCTACAAGACCTGCTTTGATGCCAGCAAGACAGACAAATAAGCAGACACTTGTCGTCTGATGGAGGCTGAGCGGATATCGCGACATGTTGCGAATGCAACCATGTTCGTCGCAGCGTTGAGGATTCAGGAGGGCTCTGGCGAGCCCTCTCCCCGTGCTCGCGCTCAACTGGTAATGATATTCCGGGTTGCGGATTCGGTTCGTACATCAGGGGAGCCGAGTGATTGTTAATGAGGGACCATGAGCCCCTGGTGCATTGTGACTCTTCGTGTCAAACTGGTGACGGAATTAGAGTGGCAGTGCGGACGAACCAAAGTGTGCACGCTCAATCGGACAGGTGATCAGCAGCTGGACACCGTGACCGAGAGACTCCACGGCTTGCCAAACGGGCAAGTTGCCCAATTTGTATCTGCTTGCCTCCCCGATCAGAGCTGGTGTCGTCTCATTCCTGTGGCCATTCTGTCGCGACCGGCGGTACGGTCGCTGAAAACGCGATCTGTTTGCCGTCGGGAGACCAGTCTCCGCCATAAACGTCCCAGATCTCCGGCTGGCCGGGGAGCAGTTTGACATCGTTTGACATATCACGATTCACGATGAACAGTTTCGCCGGTGCCCCAGTGCGCTTCAGCGAAATCAGGACGTTCCGACCATCCGGACTCAGAGAAAACTCTTCGTTGATATGATCCGGACCATCATAAACAACCCCGAATCCAGTCGCCGAATCCGCATCGGAAACAGCCACGACGGATCCAGACCCATCTCGCTTCCGCGCCTTAAACGCGATCGATTTGCTGTTCTGCGACCATCCGAGATTCCAATAGATATAACTCAATTGAGCTGATTGTTCGGCAGTCAGCAACTTGCTTCGTTTGTTGGTCTTCAAGTCCAGCAGAACAATGTTGTTACCGGCGGCCCACGCAATGGTCTTCCCGTCTGGTGACCACTGTGTTCCCCAGCCGCTGGCATCAATCTGCGTACGTCCAGAACCGTCGCTTTTCATTTTCGTAATACCGGCCCCTGGCAGGCTGAACACTATCTCTGAGTTGTCGGGTGAAAGACTTGGCATACAACCGGGGCCGAGGACTTTCATGTCGCTCCCGTCGGTGTTCATGATGACGATGCGAGATGTGTTAACACCACCGTCCGACATGTCCGCAACCAGCTTCGTACCATCGCTGGAATATTCCCCGGAACCAACCAGAATGAAGCCTTTTGAAGGGGCTGCCAGTTTTTGCAGATTCGTGCCGTCAAGATCCACCGAAAAGAGGACGATTGGCACGCGCTCTGAAGGATCCGACAAACGCATCAGTCGCTCTGCGGCCACGTTCAGCGTCTTCCATGTCACCTGTGTCTGGCTTCGATTGTACGCCATCGTGCGGATATCGAACGTTGCTGGAGTCGTTCGACAGTTGTCCCATGTTTGCTCCGCAATCAATCGAAAGGCCGTAGAGTCGTGTTCGGCAAACAGCGTCGTCACGATGTCTCCTCGGCGGACAATTCGAAACTTGCCTGCGAGAGCTTCTATTGTCATTTCATTCCCCGCCCGTCGACCCTGCCCATCTGGCGTGGGAGATACATACGTGGCGTGTATCCGCTCAATCGTTGGCTCCCCGCGTCGGCGGATCAGTTCCAGATGATTCTCACCGATGTACAGCCCAAGCCCGGCGGAAGAATGCACACCCGGCATCTGCAGATCATCAAACCCCAGCGTCACATCGAAGTCTCCGTGCATTTGGACGACAGGGTGGATCAAAGAATAGGACCAGGTGTCATCGAGAGAAACTTCCGTGTGGATGACTCCATTCGGCGTAGCCTCCGGCACTGGCTTTCCGGATGGCAGTCGAAAGAATTGCCCCGGCATTCCGTCCTTTGCAAAATCATGATCGAATCGCGACGTCAGCTGTGGAAGCCGGGCATCAATCTCGCCGATCAGTGGATCAACGTCGAGCTGTTCTGACACGGGCGGAACAGCCTTTGGCCAGTCGCACTGCATTACAACATTGCGCACTCTGATGGCCGAATCTGCATATCGAAACAGTCCAAACGTCCGATGATTTGCAGGTCCCAGCCGCTGTTCATAGATTCTCGCTCCGTTCAACTCGAGAGTGACCGTGTCTCCTTTGACCGAGAGCTTGATTTGATTCCATTCTTGTGAACGAAGCGGAATCTGCTGGCCCTCGGGCAGAACACGCGTCGCTTCGACTGAGTTGTCAGGGCTGACGTTCGTGACGTCATAGCGACCATCCGTCACCTGATGCAATTTGACTCCTGAAGGCTGAATCAGGAACGCCAGTCGATCCATTGCCGGATGAGCGACTGCTGTTTTCGGATCATAGAAGAACTCGTAACTGACCGAGCCATTTTCCATCAGCGGACGCTGGTAACTCAGAAGGCTCTCAGCCAGCGTCTCCTTAAGCGATTCATTCGACGTCGCCACGATCTGTCCAGAGCTGTCCTGATCTGCGACCCAGCGCCAAACCCCGTCGTCGCCGATCGGCTCTTCGTGATACGACGCCCAGCCTCGCAGATCAGCCAGAGCGGTCAGTGTGACTTTGTTGGGGACTTCCGGATTTCCCATGATTCGAATGTCGCGAACTCGCCCGGAACTCAGCGCTCCGCTGTGAAACCCGATCCAGGGATCATGGTGTTCCGACAGCGGTTCAGAATGCACCGGCCGGCCGTCGATCGACACCGTCAACGAGCCGTTGCGAACGACAGCTCGATACCGGATCCACGGATGCCCCGTTCCCCAGTGCGGCTGGATCGCTGTGACCGTTGTTCCTTCGCCAAATGTTCCGAGGATGATTCCCTGCCCGCCTGCCGACATCCCCACAACACGACCAGCGACGGCAAGCTGAGTCACGGCCGGCAGGTACAAATCAGCCTCGACTTCATAGTTTCCCCGAAGCGGACTGCGATACATCAGAAAATCCATATCATGTCCGCTGACGTGATGGAACTCACGTTCCGTCTCTGTCCACAGAGCGTCTGGAAACCTTGACCCAAGAGTCTTCGACACTCGCCGGCCAGCGGGCTGCCACATGGCAGCGGACGGGCCAAGTGGCAACGGGTCATTGCCGGTGCGAAGATTTTGACCTGCCGCGCGGGCTGAGATTTGATTCTCCAAAGCGATCAGATGAGCTTGCCAGAGTTCTCTGCCAGGCGGACCGCCAGCCTGCGAGCTATGTAAAGAGATCGACGACAGAAGATCCGCCACGAGATTGTCCGCGTGATGTTCATTCACGGTACGATACCATGCGAGCATCTCTGGCCACATGTCACTGATGGAAACGGCCGGGAAGTTTGTGGATGCTCGAAGCAAATCATCGGCCGCGCGTTCTGCAGACTGCTGATCGCCTTGCTCAAGGCTGACCAGAAGTCGCAGCGACGCAATCACTTTGTTCCGCTGATTGTCGGAGGTCTGTGGAAGGGCGTCGATTCGATCTCGCAATTGTTGAAGCTGTCCTGTTTCCTTTGCAGATGCCAACAAATCGTAAATGGGGGATACAAGTCCAGAGTGTTCTGTCACGTCGGCGATGGGCGTGGTGTGCTCCACGAGTGCCAGGTCCGTTGGAGAAAACTCACCCCTCAGTTCAATCTCGCCATCATTCGAAAGTGGGAAGATGACTCCAGATAGTAACTCAACCCGCTCCGTCGGAGGCATGGCGGCGGCTCGTTGCCGAATCGCCCGCACATTGTCGGCAAGAACTGAAGCGCCCAAAATCTCCCGCAATGCCTTTGCCGAGCCGCCAGGGTCATCTGCATGGACCGCACAGATGCTGGATTCCGCAATGAAAGCCAGGAGAAACAGCCACATGCTCACTGGCTTCATAGCAACGCACAGGAAGATGCGCGAACGAACCATCTCGGTTTTGCTGCCGTTGATACTACTGACCATTCGCGTTCGCCTGTTCTGAGATCGTATCCCGTATCTGATGCATGCTGATGGAGACGATACGAAAGAAGGTCGACGATCGGAAGCGTAGCACTGGCAACCAATTTTAAACTCCGGCGCTCACGTCGATCGACTTCAGAACGGCTCGGGACTTCTTTCCGGTGGCGCCGTCGTGGAGGAGGTACGGACAGAAGTCGCTATGCATTTCGATGACAGGAGTGATCACAGAACAGGCAAAGCGTGAAGCGAACTCTCGTAATTCACCCGACAGGGGCGTTATTCGAGCATGCCCAGATAACGTGAGCGTGATTCGTGAAAATGCGGCGATTACTCAAGAAACGTCTTGCCGCTATCTTCCCCTCGAGGCATCACGCCCTTGCGTTGACGGAGAACAGATCGGACAACAGCCCAGGAAATACTGAGGAACATGACCGAAGCAATTGCGAGCCCCAGTTGATCTACGGACACATTGAAACGAGGGAATCCGAACAGAGCATGACTGATCGCCATACCAACACCGATATAGAAGATAACCCACAATTTATCTCCGAACGCAATGGCGCTGTCCAGGTCGCGAGTTAACAGATTCACTTCTCGGTTGGCGTTATCGTCCATTGGGGGATCCAGCCTCAGGGCTCAGTGAGTTGACAGTAGAAGATAACGAATTGCGATCTATGCGTCGGGCGATTGGCCAACCTATCGTTCACGTTGAACTTTATCCACGGTGCGGATTTGGCCAGTGGGATCGAGGCGAGCCCACTGTGGAATCAATCAGAAACGCTCGGCGGCTGAACACACTTTACCAAGGGCCGCAGCGGTTGTCACTCAAAGTTTGCAGGAGTGCGCTGAAGGAGCACGATCACCGTGAAATGAGTCACAGTGACTCCCGAGTCTTCGCGACTGGACCATCGCCGATAAAGTCCGCACAAGCATCGAGCACATCGCCGTATCGCGTCAGTTCTTCAATTTTCTTGCATGTCGCCTCAGGCTCGTGGCTCCCAGACAAAATCGCCTTTGCGATTGATGTAGCCGAGCTTGTTGCCCGACCTATCGATGGACGCGAGTCCGTTTCTGAATGCCCCAGCCATCTGACATTCAACATCCGCGATTATCACTTCACCAGCCTGATCGATGTAGTTGGTCCTGTTACGCGATTTCACGCTCACCGCCGCCAGGCCCTCTGAAAAGCTCTCCGTCATCGCGAAGTCGCTCGAGATCGCCTGCTGTCCAGCCTTATCGATGTAGCCAAAGACCTGTGGAGTCGTAAAGTCTGATTTGCCTCGATTGAACTCGACGCTCGCCAGCCCTTCAGAAAAATCCCTTCCCTGATTGAACTGAGGAGCGATCACGATCTCGCCGTGCTTATTGATGTAACCGATCTTGCCCTTCACCAGGACAGTGGCCAGGCCATCGAGAAAACTTCCTGCTGCAGAACAGGTGAGACCGAACACGGTGTTTCCAGCTCGATCGAGATACGACCACTTGCGTTTGATCTCGCACACCATCAGCCCTTCACGACAGTGTCCCAGCCTCGATGCTGCGACTTCGAACACCGTTGCACCAGTTGTGTCGATGGCGCGAATGGTTTTGCCCGTATAGACCGTCGCCAGTCCCTCTGAGAATTCAAAACCGTTTTCAAACTGCGGCTCCAGCAGAAAGTCACCTTTCTGATCAATGTACCCACACTTGCCGTGCTGATAAACAGCCGCAAATCCTTCTGAGAAATCACGGGCTCGGTCAAAGCACATCGGAGTAATCGGCCGTCCTTGCGGATCGATGTATCCCCACAGCCACCGAACGCCTCCAGTAATGCGATCTTTTTTGCCTTTGGGATCCGGCTGTCCAACGCTCGCACGTCCACCAGAAAACGGAGTGGCTGCCTGATATATCGCCGGGATGACAAGGTGTCCGCTTTGATCGATGTAGCCGCGCTTCTTGTTGACATAAACCGGGAGTGGATCGGTCATGTTTGTTTCTCCGTGTTTGCGAAACTCTGACGGTGCGTCGTTATCAATTTGTTCGACAGGCAACACTAAAGTGATAAATTGACATGTAGCGGAAGGGCGCGAGCCCTCCGGTTTTTGCGTCACCGGACGGCTCGCGCCGTTCCGCTAACTGGAAACTTTCAATGCGACGACTAGTACTCCGTCAAGATATGGAATTCGGGTTGGTGGTAGTGGATCTTGCTAAAGATCCCCTGGTTGCAGGACCTTTAGCAAGGTCCACTACCCGAAACTTAAATCTGGACAAAGCTCTAGCTGGACAGGGCGACAGAATAGCCCTGCGCGGGATTGCTCGATGCACGCAAAATCCACTGACCGCCTCCGCGACGACATTGTGACGCAAACTACGGACCAATAGAGTTGGCAGATGCAATACATCACGTGGATTCGCCTGCTTCTTGTCAGCGAACCGCTGAATCGGATTGTTCTTGCACTGAAATTTGCTTTCCCTTACGTTCCCGAATCTGCTTTTGGATATTCTGTTATTCGGAGAGGGAATGGACACTCAACCGTACGTAAACGTGTCACTGGGGCAACAACTATCGCCTGTGCGTGCTTCGGCAGCGCTGACTGAGCAACCAAAACAATGGTTATTTAACGCGTGGCGGTATACGCGGAAAGTCTTGAAGCGGGCTGTGCCACTGTTCATTGCCGGCTTGATTTATCCTCCCGTTGCGATTTTGTACGTGATCACCGGCGCGTACGAGGTACTTCGCCACGGCAGAAATCTCGGAGCAGTCTCTTACCAGTATTTCCTGGTCAACGGGGGATTGACCTGGCTTCTCAGTCCGCTCAACACCCTGATCGATGTTCTGTGTCTGCCGTTCGTCAACAAGAAGATCTACAAGCTGGCTGATTTCCCCAAGGCGTATCAGGATGAGCTTCGTCAGATCACGGCGGATTGTGCGGCCGAAGCGATTATCGCGGAAGTGCAGCGTAGAAGCCAGACGGGCGAAAGAACGATGATGATCTACAAGTGGTATGGATTCAATAACCCAGCTGCTGACTACGAACTCTTTCAAAAAAACTTCAAGTACGTACTCACCATCGGCGTTTCCACTTTCGCGGCACAAACCCAGACGAGCCGACATTTTGGCTGGCTCCGCGCTGGGGTCCGAGTTTTATACAACATCGGCCCAACCCCGGGCGAAGGAGCGTTGATCATTGCAAATGGGACTCGTCATACGTGGTGTCAGGATGGCCCCCTCTTCAGCTTTGACGACACCATTCTGCATCAGTCCTGCAACTTGACGGACATGGAACGACACTGTCTGTTTATCGATGTTTTGCGACCGTCCTACGTCCCAATCGTGTTGCGCAACTTCGTCAAACTGCTGGGCTTTTTCTGGACTCGGCTGCCTTTTCTCAGCAAGAACTCGAACTGGCGTATGATCTAGTGAGTCACCGACGCTGGCAACGCCTTGACAGGCTCACTGATTCTGAGGAATCCTCTGCTCTACACCGATCCGCCAAACCATGTTCGCACTCCGAACGCCGGGCAGTCACCGGCATTTGCGGCACGTTGATTGGCGGAGATACCTGGGGACGAGGTAGGGATGACGTGGAACGGTCAACGAATCAAACTGGAGGAGTACTCCGATGAAGACAACGATGGTGGTTCTTGTCATTGCGTCCGTTGTTGGCCTGGTTGATTGCAGCCATTCCAGCATGGCTGTCACTCAGGAGTCGGAAGACAAGGAACTTCGGGCGTTGCTGACGGCCCGCCGTGAAGCACTCAAGTCGGTTATGGCCGATCATGTCGCACGCTTCCAGCAAGGCACCGAAGACTCTCCCGCGAATGCTGATCTGGTCATGGAGTTGATGCACGTCGATCTTGAATTGGCGAGAACGAAGAATGATAGAATTGCGATAATCGAGTCATCTCTTGAGACGCTCGTTGAACGAGAGAAATTTGTGGAAGCAAAAGTGAAAGCGAGTTTGAGCAGTTCGACCTCGCTTTCAATGGCAAAAGCGGACCGACTCAAACTCGAAATCGAACTGCATAAAGCTCGAAAAGCCCCATGACGAAATTGGCCGGCGTAACGAAAACTCGATTGCGATCCAGCCTCAGGAACTTACTGATGAGGTGCAGGCCTATTGGTTATGTGCCAGGTTTTGTCGCCGCTACGATGTAGCGAGGAGTTCGGGTCGAGACCAATTCATTTGTGTGGACCATCGGCCCAACATGGTCGATGTGAAAGCCGACCTGCTCGAGCAGATACGGCACGGTCGCAGTCGTTCTGCAGGCAGACAGCGGAAGTGTGTCAACCATGCCGTCCCACGTTCCGGACCACGCGTCGCGGTCGAAGAGGCCGTCCATGACGATCACAGTGCCGCCCGGACGCAACCAATGTCGCCAGTTTCGGAACGCGGCCAGCGGATCGAACAGGCAGTTGGCAAGTTGTCGTGATGCGATCAAGTCAAACGAATCCGGAGGAAAGTGGGATTCATCATCATCGCAGTCGCAGAAGCCACTGACGGTCGCAATCCGTGCAAGTTCAGGCTTCGACACGAGCAGGTCACTCATGGCCGAACAGGGTTCAAGGGCCGTAATCCGAAGTCCCGGTATCCGAACCAATGCAAGGCACAATGCCCCGGTACCGCTGCCCGCGTCGAGCACGTCCATGTCATCGCGAAACTGCATACAGCGTTTCAGATCGGCAACGCAAGCGTCGTGATCCGATGGGGCCATTGAATTAATCCACGAATCATATTTCGATGCCTCGGCGACGTCGTAGGCCGCGAGATAGCGTTGTCGCGATTCCTGTTGGGTGCCACGATATCTCATGGAAGCATTTCAGTCGGATAACCAGTGTGATTCAGGCGTCGGGCGATTAGCAGACGTTAAAATCGCGTGTTGAACTTCTCTGCACATCCGGTCTTACGGAACAAGCTTCAGTCGCGTTGCGACAATCTCTCCTGTGCCGGCGAGGAACAGTGTGCTGTTCTTGGAATTCAATGCTGGCGAATGTTCTCTCAGGTCTGGAATAACAGTCTCCATATCATCATCTGTTGGCCCGTCGTGTTCCGGATCGACTTCAAACGTCAGGGTATCACCCTCTTTCGTCAATCGAACCAGATGCACTCCTCCCTGAGGAATCTTCCCCAGTCTGATCAAACCTGTTTTCCCGCCTTCCAGCTGGACCTCTCCGTCACAGTGGTGCGGAGCGCAGACCTTGATGAAGACGGAATCAGCTCGCCGATTTGCTGAACCATCCTGTCTTCCCGCTCCCATTCCGACGTGGGCAATTCCATCGTTTGGGCCAAACGTCACCAGCACTTCGAACACGAAATTACGATCGAGAAAACTCCGCTCACGAGTAACGATGATCCCTGTATCAAAGTCTTCGTGCATTTTGGGTCCCTGAAAACGCACTCCGCCATCCTTTCTTCGTTCCAGAGCGGCAGTGGTCGTCAGGTAGTTCGGCAATGAGCGAGACTTTCCAAGGTATTCGAATTCGCCGCTCGGCAGCGGGATATCTTCTTTCTTTGAAGACGGCTCGGGGATGCGTGGTCGAGATCCGGAAGTCGACATCGATGTCGAAGATCCAGCGGTCAATTTCACGGGAGCGGAAATGGCCAGCAGGATTTCTCCTGTCTTCACGTCAATCAATCGCAGATGAGCGGTACCGGCACTCTTTTCCTGAATGATTTTTCCTGTCAGAACAACGCTGGCCCCGGTGAGTTTCCCGAGTTGCTGCGCCGATTTCTGCTCAAACAGAATCGTGTTCTGTGCAATCAATTCTCCCAAAACCGTATCCAGTGCACTTCGTTCGACAACACTCACATCGCGCTGCACGAGTGCACTGATAAGCTGTTCGGCAATACTGTTGCCGGTGGAATTGGCAGAGCCGTCATCATTTGACAAAGGACAAACAGCCACGACGACCTCACTGCCCTGGGGTTCGACTTCGTCGCCGACCTCGAGTTTGATTTCGAGATCCCCAATCAGTTTGGCCTTGCTGATTTTCCCACTGACTTCAGAAATCTGAAGTTCTGCGATTCTGGCTCGTTCACTGGCAAGCACAGCTCCGGTATCCGGGTCAAGAATGTCTCCTTCTCCGCGGAAGACCGAGACCTTCTGCCCTACGATCACGCCACTTGATTCGCCCAGCGTCAGATAAACAACCTGAGGGCTGACCTTGGCGATCTTTCCTTTCGGGATTTCTCGCTGAGACAGCACGCTGATTTTTCGTCCCATCACGGCCGGAAGTCCGATGTAGCGTGCGGCATCGTCAAGCGTGATCGGATTCTCGATCCGGGTGACCGATGTCTTGCTAAGAGACACGCTGCGGTTGGACTCGAAGTCCAACAACTGAACGGTCTTTTCGTCTTCGTTCTGTAGTTCGCCAACGTACGAATCTGACGTCGTCACGACTCGGATAAGCGGCGATTCCTCGAGGGCGGCTGAGTGATAAGCAGCTCCGGTCGTCAATGTCAGAAAACCGAACAGAAGCACCAAACGAATGGCTGAAGAGTATTCCAGCATCCCCCGGGTTTTCTTGACCTGTGTCATCAGAGTCTCCTGTGAATAACCAAGAGGCGTTCGCCGCGCCCACGAAATCGCTGATTCAATCGTGGCAACGCCAATAGAGTAACGCCGCCGCAAGCTTACGAGAAGCGCAATGACACTGGCGGCAGGGAACCGGACGACGCTTTGCGCTTCGGCTGATGGAATCAACAGCAGTTAAGCAGCGAGAGTGAAAACCGATGGCCGCTCATCACTCAGGCGGGATCACTCAGCAGCTCTTTCACAATACCATCGCTGTCCGCAAACTTGTCGGTCGGCACATCCAGTTGTCGCAGCATCGTGGCGAAGACATTAGACAGAGGCTTGTCTTCTTTCTTAACTTCCAGCTGCCACGGTTCAGTGCCGCCATCCCACGCACCGGCCTGAGGGTCGGCGCCGGCGTTGTTAATGTACTGGCCGTGACGGAAACCCATGTTCTGACCACCGGCGAGGACCAGCGGATAGTTACGCGACAGATGAAAGGCACTGGAAGCCGATCCGAAGAAGACAAGCGTATTCTCCAGCATGTTTCCCTTGCCCGCGGGTTCCGGAGTCTGCTGCAGGCGTGTGACGAATCGAGCAAATTCTTCGTTCAGGAACTGGCAGTAGATTCCAAGGCGTTTCCATCCGTCAGGATTCTTGGTTTCATGAGTCAGCGAATGGGCCAAAGTGTACCCAACAGCTCGAGCCAGATGATCGCTGATACCAAATCCGTTTTCGCGGCCAATCTGATACGTCGCCACTCGAGTTGAATCGGTCTTGAACGCAAGGTAAATCAGCTCAAACATCGTCTGCACATAGGCGCGAGGCTCATCCGGAGTAATGTCCAGCTTCAAGTGGTCCTCTTTGACAACTGGCAACGGTGTATTGATCCAGTGCCGTGCCTTTTCGACTCGTCGTTCCGCTTCCCGCACGGATTCAAGATATTCGTCCAGGCTGTGCTGATCAGAGGAATTCAATTTTCGGCGTAACGACGCCGCATCTTCCATCAGATCGTCGAGAGCGCTCTTGCTGAGTGCCAGACGACGTGCGGCATCTTCGTCGCTGCTGACAAACAGCATATCGAAAACTCGCTTCGGACGATTTTCGGCTGGGATCGCGCGGCCGTTGTGATCGAAGGAAAGTGTTTGTGCTCCACGAGGTGTTCCGGTGCCGCCATCGGTCGACATCACGATCGATGAGAAGCGTGTTTGGTCGCCGACATGTGCCGCATACACCTGATCCAGAGAAATCGAGTTCTGATAGGGACCTCCAGTTCCCGTTGATGCGGCCGTCAGGAACTGATCGGCATTGCAGTGTCCGTGAACTTTACGAACAGCCGGATGCGAGAACCCGGAAAGGATCGTCAGGTCCTTTCGCAGAGGTTCGAAAGGTTCACCGCATTTCGAGAATGTAAACTCGGTTCCGTTCCCGTGCGGAAACCATGACCAGTCTTTGTACGCCGGATCTTCCGGCAGAGGCATTCCCACGCCATCCGGAAAATAGATGCACGCCAATCGCTTAACGGAACCGAGCTCGTCGTTCGCTCGCAGTCTTGACGACGCGACACACTCGAACAACGGCAAAGCCAAAGCCACGCCAGTTCCACGAAGAAATCGTCGACGATCCAGATGGTTCAGGTTCATGTTTCGAAGGCCTTAGGCGCAGTCTGTGTCGAAGTGATGAGGACTGCGGATCTCGTCGTTGCGTCAGTCAAATACAATGGCCCGTGAAGCGATTTGGTACACCGAGCCACGGCGATTTTACCCGATTGTGAACAGCGAAAGAAGCGGAAAACCACGCCAACGACAAAGCACTGCAGCGTATCAGTTCTGAGTGGTGGAGTGAACGTCGTATCCCCCCGCCTCGGTCGTGAGGCGTCCCGCGCGGCAGCCAGGCCAGCAAAAGAGTCCATTTGGTTGCGATGGTGTTTCGGAATTCCCCAAAAAACGGACTCGTTGAGCATCATCGACGAAGGGTCTATGACCGAGGACTCTTCGCTGGTAACCGTACCTGAGGAGCGTTCTCGAGCGAGAACACGATGATTTCTTCCCCATAGATTGTACTGATGTCATGGTGCAGACTGATGGCTTTTGTGCCGGTGATCGACTCAACCAGAGTCTGCAGAGTCGGGCGAGCGATTTCGATCAATTGCGTGCGCACGTCCTTCAGAAGATCTCGCCCTTTTTCCGGAGCCACGGTCTGAATGAGATGCTGCTCGGCTGCCGTCAGGACGCCCTGCAGTCGAATCAAAAGCAAATCGTTGATCAGGAAGCACCGAACCTCTTTTGGACCGCGGCCCATGTATTCCTGCTCAAATCGCGAGACCCCCTCGCAGACAGCCGCTTCCATCTCACCCTGAGTCATCATGATCAGCACTCCGTTCAGAGCAAGTTGAACGCCTTCGAACAGACCGGAGAATCATCAACGTCCTGTTACGTGAATCGACGCTGGTGTCATTGCGTTTTCTCATCATAGCGACAGCATCGGCCGATTGATACGTGCCGGTGCGATGTGTGGATGTCGTCGTAGCCCCGGGATTCGCAAAGCTGTTCCGTACAATCCGGTGAGGATTAAACAAAACTATCTCAAATGCGGATTGCTTTCCCGCTGTGCCTTGTTACAAGTGGTTGGTTCAGCATGCAATGATGACTAATCATGAATTGCACAAAACATTTCGGACGACTCAATGAATCGCAACGCGACTGAATTCGCGGGGCGAGTTATCAAGTAAGCCGACGTGATGAAATCTCTCCAAGGTTTCATCACGTCGGCTTTTTTGTTGCGCTGCGTTCAACGTGACGCAGCGTGGACTTAAAGAAAGACGGACTTATGAAAAAACAGACCGAGGCATTGCTGGAATTTGATTTGTCTTATGCGAAGGACGGTCCAATCAATCAGCGAATCGTGATGAATTCGCGGCCCATCGGTAAACCGATCGTGGACAATTTTCGCATTGAGGAGTTGCCGCCTTCCGTTCCCAAAGACGGCCAGATGCTGCTCAAGACGTTGTTTCTGTCGCTCGATCCCTACATGCGGGGACGCATGAGCGATACAGCATCGTACGCGCCGCCAATTAATGTTGGGCAGACGATGGTCGGAGGCACGGTTTCACGAGTCATCTCCTCACGGCATCCGGCGTTTCAAATCGGTGACCTTGTCGTGGGAATGTCCGGCTGGCAGCGTTTTGCGATCTCAGATGGCGTTGGTTTGTTGAAGCTCGATCCGAATATGCCTCAGCCTTCGCTGGCTTTGGGAGTGCTGGGGATGCCCGGCTTCACGGCCTACATGGGATTATTGGACATTGGCAATCCGCAGATGGGGGAAACGGTCGTCGTTGCCGCCGCCAGTGGAGCAGTCGGTTCCGTGGTTGGCCAGGTCGCACGACTACGAGGATGCCGCGTCGTCGGTATCGCTGGTGGGGCTGAAAAGTGTGCTTACGTGACCAATGAGCTGGGCTTCGACGCGTGCCTCGATCATCGCGCAGCTGACTTCCCACAGGAACTCGCTGCCGCCTGTTACGAGGGCATTGATATTTACTTCGAAGGTGTTGGCGGAGCGGTGTTTGATGCAGTGCTTCCGCTGTTAAAGTCAAAGGCTCGAGTCCCCGTTTGTGGTCTGATCTCGCACTACAACGACACGGCTTTGCCCAAAGGTCCCGATCGGTTATCGCTGCTGATGCGCACCATTCTGACGAAACGCCTGACCATGAAGGGCTTCATCATCTTCGATGATTACGGCGATCGGTTTGAGGAGTTTCAGACTCAGATGAGCGAATGGGTTCGAGACGGAAAAGTGAAGTTTCGTGAGAACATTATCGATGGACTCGAAAACGCCCCTGCCGCCTTCATTGGACTGCTCGAAGGACGAAATTTCGGCAAGTTGCTCGTGCGAGTGGCTGAAGAGTAAACCTGATTTCGCTTCAGTTTGTCCTGAACAGGCCCAACAATGAATACGGTGTTGACTCTCGTTGAAGAACCGATTTCCAGCGATGCTTCCCTTCAAAGAGTGGAACACGCTCTGGAAGCCGTGGTTGATGAGATCGCTGCAGATGCCAATGACAAATCAGCCGACGCATCAGCCTCCACGGTTAAACTTATCGCCACCGTTCATTCTACCAGCGAAGCCGCTCTCCCGATTGCCCACGACTGGGGATCACGCAGCTCTATTCAGATCTTTGTTCTGATGTTTGCAACAGGTGTGGGACTCTATCTCTGTTTCCTGCTGGCCGTTCCCTTTCTGTCGCCAATAGCTTGGTCCCTGGCACTCGCTGTTGTCTGTGTGCCGCTGCAGAGACGAATTGAGAATATGGTTCGCAGTCCCGGATTAGCCGCAGGAATCTCAGTCTTTCTGATAGGGGCCGCGATTCTTACTCTTGTAACATTTGTGGGCCAACGGCTTGCCCGAGAAGCCTCCAACGGCACAGAGATAATTAACGCGCGAATCGAATCGGGCGAATGGAGACGAGCCATTGAATTGCATCCCCGACTGATTCCGGTCGCTGACTGGATGGAACAACAAAACCTCCCTGCGACAGTGAAGTCGATGGCGACATGGATGTCGACCACCGGTTCCGGATTCGTGCGCGGATCGGTCATCGAATTAGTCAGTCTGCTGCTGACGTTTTATCTCTTGTTTTATCTGCTGCGTGACCGTCGTGCTACCGTCTCCGCACTTCGGACATCGCTGCCGCTGACCTCTGCAGAAATGGATCGAATGCTGCATCGCGTGGGAGACACCATGCACGCCACGATTTATGGCACAATGACCGTCGCTTCAATCCAGGGATTTCTGGGAGGCCTGATGTTCTGGTTTCTGGGGCTTTCCGCACCGTTGCTCCGGGGTGTTGTGATGGGCCTGCTGGCGATTATCCCGGTTCTTGGAGCGTTCATTATCTGGATCCCTGCCGCTTTGTTTCTCGCTGCCGAGGGACAATGGGGGCAGGCGATCATGCTTTCACTTTGGGGGCTGATTGTTGTCGGCACAATCGACAATCTTCTGCGACCCATTTTGGTGGGACAACGCCTGCAGATGCCGACGGTGCTGGCCTTTATTTCTGTAGTCGGGGGAATCGCAGTGTTTGGGCCATCCGGCCTGATTCTCGGGCCCGTCGCGTTAACGGTGACGATGGTGCTCCTCGAGATCTGGCCTCGCCGCACAGTAACAAAGGATTCCTTGTCAACAGATCGCGACGCGATCGAGCGATTTGTCAATGAAGGCGGTCCACCGGCTGCGACGTCTGAGAGTTCGATGAGAAGTTAATCTCACTTGCAAGGTCAGTCTACTTCAGGAATATCATGCCACTCAACGAATTCACAAACCCGACTCTTGACGGCGATCAGACTTCGTTGCCTTTTGCATCAAGTCTGATTGATTCAGGAACCATTAAACCGGATGAGGATCTTCCGATGCTGGTTTCCTCCGACTCAGACGGGCTTCCGGAAAAGTTCCAGTCTGTTTCGCTTCCGGACGCTGCGATCAGACCGGGCGAAGCAGACAACACGTTTGTTCGTGAACAACCCTGGTAGAACGCTGATCACAAGAAGAGTCGCCTACCCGCAGAGTCCGTCCTGTCGCGTGCAACAATACAGATCTGACCCAAAGAGTTCCGGAGACATCATCATGCCGAAGACAAAAAATCATCCGCGGAAGACGTATCAGGAACGAATCAAAGGGCTGTGGATTCATCTGGCTGTCTTCGTGATCGTCAACGCCGGACTCACAGCACTCAATCTGCTGCGAAATCCGGAGAAAATGTGGTTCTATTGGCCGCTGTTGGGTTGGGGACTCGGAGTCCTGTTGCACTCTGTGATTTTCTATCGGCGGCGCAATGAGAGGTAGAACCTGAACACCATATTCAACTTAAATATCCACGTTGCACTTCACCTTTGAATTCGCCGGATTCGAATTCGCCCGAGGCCTCGATAATCGTAAAGCAATGAATCGCATTAAAATCACCAATTACAGAATATATAAGTCTTGATGATTGATCACTAACCTAAATTTCATATAATAGAGGACGCCAGATAAGTGAACGCTCACTTTTGTCAGTGATGGTTTCGGACGACTAAATAAAACGCAAGCCGGTTTAATTCTGGCGGGCGAATTTAAGAGTAAGCCGACATGGACTGAATCTTCAAACGAAGGTTCGGTTCATGTCGGCTTTTTTTGTTGCGCGGTGGGCTGGCGCAGAACTGCGGCCGGGAAGGAGTCTTGCCATGAATGAAATCTCCAGATGGATCGGTCAATGGTGGGCCGGTGCGGGCAGGAACGCGACGAGTCGAAAGTCGGATGGATTCGCTTTCCGGCTGAAGTCGGATGCCACGTTGATGTATCCCGGATTGCCGAGGGCATGTTGCTCATCGCATGACATCCGGCGAATGCGAGAATTCACGGGTGTGGAGCCTGCGACGCGAACGCTGGTGCGTTCCAGCAAGTCGGGCCATGTCGTGAAAGTGCAGCTGCTCAAGCCGGAATAACGAGAACTGTGGGCTGCATGAGGCGTGGAAAGTTCAGTGCTGGCCCCAATGAATACGGTTGAGATTTCAGAGCTTAAACAGGGAGGTTGCGATGTTAGTTTTGACTCGGAAGAAAGCGGAATCGATCGTCGTCTTTCGTTCAGACGGTCAGGACTCCGGGATCAGGATTGTGGTGCTGGAGATCTCAAAGGGAATTGTAAAGCTGGGGATCGAGGCACCTCCGGAGGTTGCTATTCATCGAATGGAAGTCTGGGATCGCATTAAAGAGTCTCGGGCTGTGGCAAAGGCGTCATAAAGAGCATTTACATAATGAACCTGCGGACGCCGATAGCGTTCGATCTGTTCTGAATGAGTGAATTAAAGTGTTGTAGGTTTGGGGTTTATCAAAGGAGTTCGGGAATGTTTGGATTGCGATTATCACTGGCAGTACTTGGTACGGCTCTTGTTTTGGGGTCTACAGCTTCAGAAGCGGAAGCTCGTCATTGTCGACACCAGCGGCACCATCGCCACCACGCACAGCGTGAATGTTGCGATCAGGGATACTCACAGGGACATCATCAGTCCGGGTATGAGTATTCCGGGCAGAACAATTCGGGATGCGGCGTTCAACATCATGGGCATCACGGGCAGCATGGGAATGCTGGTCAGTGTTGTGGCACTGTGAGTTGGCAGCAGGGCGGCGGATATCAGAATACCGAAGTTTACGGTTCATCAGCTGCCGTAGTGTCACCTGCAGTAACAGGTGTTCCTGCGGTCACAGCTCCTCCGCAACCAGCCATCAGTCAGGTCGTCGCTCCGATACCGGGAATTTAGATCTCCAGACTGTAAGTCGCGCGGAACGGTTGGATTCTTCCGCGAGGCTTACAGCTTCTTTCCTGCAGTAAACCGATCCGGAATCATCCTGACGCGGCGGTTCGCCAGCTGCAGACGGTTGTTGCATTGATGCCGAACGATCGTGTTGCGGTCGATCTGCTGCGAATGCTGGCGCCTCCGAAGGCGGAGTCTGCCGCTGATCCGCTCACCACTGCGTCTTCACCACGTCCGGCTGATCAGCCAGCGGAAGCCACACCGAAGCCGATCGATCCGAAAACTCTCGTCGGAACATGGGCTTCAACGCGAGCGGATGGTTCTGCCTTCAAGCTCGATCTGACCAACGATGCGAAATTCACCTGGAGCTTTACGCCAAAGGATCAGGCTGCTCAGGAATTCGGTGGAACATACACGGTCGAAGAGAACGTGATCGTTCTGGAGCGAAAAGATGGCGGCTCGCTGATCGCGGAAGTCTCACCCGTTGACGCCGGGAAATTCAACTTCCGATTGCTAGGAGCAGCGGAAGACGACAAGGGCCTTGAATTCAGCAAGTAGAACGTTCGAGGCCGGATGCACGGTTTGGGTTGTGAGTTTTTTCAGGAGAAGAATCGATGAACTGGGATCAAGTCAAAGGCGATTGGAAACAGATGACCGGAAAAGTCAAAGAGAAGTGGGGGAAGCTCACTGACAACGAACTGACGGTCATAGCCGGCCAGCGAGAACAGCTCGTTGGAGTTCTACAGGAACGATATGGCTACGAAAAAGAACGAGCCGAGAAGGAAGTCAACGACTTCACTCACGGGCTGAAACCTTAGCAGCCTGTTGATTTATTCGCTTCATCAGCCGCAGGGCGTTAGCCCCCGGTTCCTTTTCCTGGGTTTTGGTGGCAAAAACCGGACGCTAACGCGTTCCGGCTGATTACCGGCGGCTCACGCCACCGGCATTGGATATGTCGACCCTGCGGGCCTGAGAACGCGAGACGTAGAAACTAACGCTTCGGGTTGTGATAGAGAGAACTTTACTCGGGACTGTCCCGTGAAACATCGAGTCAGCAGTTTGCTGGCTCCGCAACTGAAACACATTAAACAAGGACCAGAACATGTCGACTTCTACAGTGATCCCAGGCGTCAAAAAAGAAGACTGGACTCAGGCAACAGACAAGGCGAAAGATATCGTCGCCTCAGTCGGTGAGATGGCCAGTCACGCTGTTTCGGCGGCGGGTGGTATCGCATCGCAGGCCGCTTGTGACGCAGGCAACAAAGTTGATCAACTGGCGGCTCGTGCAGGAGCTGGCATCCATGAGATGGGTGATTGCATGGGACGCAGCCTGCCACATTCCGGGATGCTGGGTAACGCATCTCAGTCTTTAGCTGGTGCCGTG
>JBILXT010000227.1:0-11578 GCA_044378235.1 Planctomycetaceae bacterium | reverse complement strand
GATCACCACATTCAGCCTGACGGTCGAAGTTTCAGATGCTGTTGGTGCTACCAGCACAGCGATCATAACGATCAACGTCACAAACATCAGCGATAACTCAATATCCGCCATCTCCGATATCAACGCCACCGGTGAAGTGATCGCCGAAAACTCCTCCAACGGAACGTTTGTCGGCATCACAACCTTGGCCACTGATGCGGATGTCGCAGACTCGATTAGTTACTCACTGACCGATGATGCAGGTGGCCGATTCGCGATCGACAGCGTGACCGGTGTTGTCACGGTCGCCAACGGAGCAGCCCTCGATTACGAAACCAGCACATCGCACAACATTACCGTCCGCGCGACGTCTACAGATGGCAGTTTCTCGACTCGAACATTCCTGATTCAGCTGACAGATGTCAATGAAAGTGGCGTCTCCGCGATCAGTGACATAAACGCCTCAGTCAACTCCATTGCGGAAAACAGCAGCAATGGAACAACGGTCGGCTACACCGCATTTGCTGCGGATCCCGACAGCACGGACTCGGTGTCTTATACACTCGACGATAATGCAGGCGGCCGATTCGCAATTGATTCCGTCTCGGGAATTGTTACCGTGGCAGATGGCTTGCTGCTGGATCGAGAAGCCGCAGCCGCCCACACGATTATCGTGCGAGCAACAAGCACCGATGGTTCATTCGCCGTGCTCTCGGTGGACATTAGCCTGATCGATGTTAACGAATTCGCTATCAGCACGCTTTCAGACATTGACGCCGCGGCCAATATCGTTGCCGAGCTGTCTTTGCAGGGCACACTGACGGGGATCACCGTCTTTGCCAGTGATGCAGATGCGACGACAAATGCTATCACCTATTCTCTTGACGACAACGCGGGCGGACGCTTCCAGATTGATTCCGTCACCGGTGTGATTACCGTCGGAACAACCGCGATCGACTACGAGACGGCAACCAGTTACACCGTGACAGCTCGAGCCAGCAGTGCGGATGGTGGAACGAGACCGCTTGTCATCACGATCAACATTACCGACGTCAATGAATCGGGGGTCTCGGTCGTCACCGACAATAACGCGACTATGAACTTCGTTCTGGAGAATGCTGCGAACGGAACTCTGACGGGAATCACGGCCCGCGCCACCGATCCGGACGGAACAGACTCGATCACATACTCGCTGGACAACAATGCTGGCGGGCGGTTCCAGATTGATTCAGTGACCGGTGTTGTGACTGTTGCGAATGGCACTTTGCTGGATCGCGAAACAGTCGCGTCTCACTCAATCATCATTCGAGCAACCTCGACAGACAGCTCGTCCTCAACTCAGACGTTCATCGTCAACCTTGGCGATGTCGATGAGTTTGATGTCTCGCCGGTTACCGATTCGAACGCGAGTGCTGACGATGTGAATGAGAATTCTGTCAACGGCACAATCGTTGGCATCACGGCCAATGCCTTCGACAGCGACGTGTCCAGCAACACTATCACATGGTCGCTGGATGACAATGCCGGCGGACGTTTCGCCATCAACAGCGTATCGGGAATCGTAACCGTCGCTAATGGCACACTGCTTGATGCGGAAACCGCCGCATCGCACACGATCATTGTCCGAGCGACCTCGGCGGACTCCTCGTTTGCGCCCCGAAGTTTCGTCATCGCCGTCAACGATCTGAATGAATTCGGCATTTCGGCCGTCAGCGACTCGGACGTAGCACTTAATGCCGTCGACGAGAATGCAGTGACTGGAACCATCGTCGGTATCACGGCGTCCGCCACAGACGGTGATTCGGGAACAAATGGAATCACATATGTTCTGACAAACAACGCTGGCGGACGCTTCGCGATTGACTCGGTATCGGGCATCGTCACCGTCGCAGACGGCACGTTGCTCAACAGAGAAACTCTGGCATCACACAATATCACCGTGCGAGCCGTTTCAGCAGATGGTACATTCAGCACGCAGACGTTTTCGATTGCGATCAACGATATCAACGAATTCAGCGTAAGCGGAATTGTTGATTCCAACGCTGCCGCAAACGCCTTGAATGAGAACTCTGCCACCGGAACAGTTGTGGGAATTACCGCGTCGGCCTCCGATGCTGACGCAACAACCAACATCATCCTGTACTCATTGGATGATGATGCTGGGGGGCGATTCCAGATCAATGCCAACACGGGTGTTATCACAGTCGCCGATGGCACGCTGCTGGATTTTGAATCATCCACGAGCCATACGATTATCGTACGAGCAACGTCCGCAGATTCGTCGTCAAGTACTCAGACATTCGTAATTTCTCTTCTGGATACAAACGATGCTCCTCCGGTGATCACTCCCGGCCAGCAGTTCAACGTTTCCGAACTGGCGAGTGTCGGGACGGTCTTCGGCGCAGTGGCTGCGGTTGATCCGGACGGTGTTGGAACACTTCAGAACTGGACGATCGTTTCCGGAAACACCGATGGAATCTTTGCGATCAACCCAACGACCGGTGCATTGCGAGTCATTAACAACGCACTGCTGAATTTCGAAACGACAGCCACGTACACTCTGACATTATCCGTCGGTGACGGTACCGCGACCTCGCTCCTGCAGACTGTGCTTGTCCGAGTAATGGACGGGAACGAATCGCCGACATTTGGCGTCCCGACTCCGATGTCGATTGATGAAAACTCAGCAGCCGGAACAATCGTGGGCTCCGTCTCAGCCTCCGATGTGGATGCCGGGGATGTGCAGTCGTACGCAATCATCGGCAGCACTCCAGTTTCACCATTCGCGATCGATGCCGCCACTGGAATCATTCACGTTACAGACGCTGCATTGCTGGATTTCGAATCTCGCCAGTCGATCACGTTGCAGATTCAAGTCACAGACGTTGGTGGTTTGACAGCAACAACCTCGGTGATCATTTCTCTCAATGACGTGAATGAGACTCCAACTCTGATCAACCTCGCCGGTGGCACCGTTCAGGAAAATCGCGGTGCAGGTACATTGGCCGGGCAACTTAGTGCTGTTGATCCTGATGCGGGAGAAGTCCTGAACTGGACGCTGGTTGATGATGCCGACGGGACGTTCGTGGTCAACTCGACGACCGGCCGTATCGATTTGGCGGCCGGAGCTGTTCTGAATTTTGAACAGACGGCAGCCTACGATATCGTCGTTGAAGTCACTGACAGCGGAGGCCTGACGCATCTGCAATCCTTCACAATTCGTCTTCTTGATGTCAACGATGCTCCGATTGCCGTGAGTGATCTGATTCCTGGCATTCAGTTGACCGGAATCGAAGTCCTGACTCCTGGACTCCTTCTGAACGACTTCGATGAAGACGGAGATACCCTGCAAGCTGTGCTGTCGTCGACGACTGCGAATGGAGTGCTCGTATTGCGAGCCAACGGTTCTCTGCTCTATTCTCCAAACGGAGTTTTCTCAGGCATCGACACTTTCGTTTACTACGTGACTGATGGCGCAGCAAATAGTGCTCCTGTGACTGTGACGATCGACGTCGCCGCCGCTGTCGGTGGATCGTCAAGTGGCGGTTCTGGCGGGTCAGCAGACTCCGGAGATTCCACAACCGATTCATCAGGCGGCGACACGACAACCGACTCCGCGGATTCAGGCACTGACAGCGGCAGTGAGATGACCGTTGTGACAACGACGCAGTTTATGGCTCCTCCAGCAGTTCAATCAACTCGCTCAGAAAGCTCCACAACGCCAGCAACTCCAGTCGCCGAGTCAGTGACGGAGAGCGGGCCAGCGAAACTGAATGGAGACAACGTTGCAATTACCGGTGAACTGATCGCGTCGGTCTTTGTGAGTGATTTCTTTGTGAATACTCGCAGCGAGCGTATCCGAACCGTGTCCACAGAACTTGCCGAGGCTGCCGTCTTCGGTGGCATTATTCTCGACAACGGATTCAACAGCGCATTGGTGTCGCTGAATCTCTTCTCGCTCGATCAGCTTGTGCAGAGAACCAATGAGCCGACAATCTCAGAACGCCAGGAACTTGCAGGCAAAGTCGCGGTTGGCAGTGCGGCTGTGGTGACAACCTCATTATCCGTGGGTTATGTGATCTGGATTCTTCGCGGCGGCTCGCTGCTGACGACGTTCATGTCCGCGATGCCGGCATGGCAGGCGTTCGACCCGCTGCCTGTTCTGCAGTCGTTCCACAAGACTGTTGAAGAAGATGATGATTCCCTGTTGTCGATTGCGACGAAAAAGACTGTTGATGGTCTGAAGAAACTTCGCAAGAGTTGATCTTCATCAGCCGCCGGGCGTTAGCCCCCGGTTGTCTTGAAGCGGCAAGAACCGGACGCTAACGCGTTCCGGCTGATTAAATCAATCGTCTGCCAGCGCCGCTCACTCACAAGACCAACAATTCGATATCCCGCTGACGTGTATCGGACTCGCTCAGGTCATGAATCCTTTACACTCTCTGAAGTCCTCTGGCTCACGCACTGTTGTTGTTCACCCGGCCGATCAGTAGCCTACGGGCTCTTATGGCCGCGTATTGATGTTCAACAGGCTGACGAAACTCCATGGCGACTGAAGACGACACACTGATTCGCAGAATTCGGACAGGTGATCAAAATGCTCTGGCAGAACTGATGGAGCGATATCGCGGGCAGTTGCTGGCGACCGCGTCTCGCAAAATGAGCGATCTCCTGAAACGCAGTGTCGAACCAGATGATGTCGTGCAGGAAGCGATTACCTATTGCCTGAAGACATTCACGGAGATCGACAGCAAAGCCCTGGATCCGATGCCGTGGGTGCATCAGGTGCTCGAACGCAAGATCGTGGATGCTCATCGTCATCACGCGGCTCAAAAACGAGCGGCCGACAAAGGCGTGCCGCTCAGTGGAGCGACCGACTCCAGTCCCGGCCTGATCGATCTGCTCATCGCCAGCATCACGTCAGCCAGCCAGGCGTTTGCTCGCAATCGTCGCGAAGAACGGCTGATGATCGCGATGCAGCAACTGACACAGGAACAACAGGCCGCCCTCCGCATGCGCTATGTGGAGAATCTGCCGTCCAAAGAAATCGCCGACAAGCTCGGCAAATCCGACGGCGCGATTCGAGTCATGCTGACCCGTTCTCTGCGGCAACTCGAAGAGTTGCTTGATGATGGGCGTATGGAATAGACGGTGCGAACTCAGGTAGTCGCCTGCGAACAGGCGATGTGCATTTTCGCCACCGGGTTTACCCCGGTGGCTTGGACTTATGCTCGACTTGCCACAGTGGGGCTTGTCCTGAGGTGGAGAAACTTTGGTACTGCAACGAGATTTAGTGGGACAACTGTCGTTCTGATTTCACCTCGTAGAGGTGGCAGCAGGTAGCCCCAGGATTTAGCCGGCTTTAGCCTGGGGGAAGACGTTTGAAGATGAACGTTAAGCCGTGAAACGGCGACAGGATTGTGTTGATATCGTTGAGAAAACCATCGCTGGCAAGGACAGAGATTCTCAGACAAGCGGCATCGATTCAAATCGGTGTTCGGGAATAGTGCTTTCCGATTGCAGGTTCAATTTGTAAAATCGTCGCGGGCCATCTCATTCTTCAACTGGTGCAAACATGAGTTCTCCCGCAATACCAGAGCTGTGTAGTTTCCGCGAGTATCTTGATCAGCGGATTGCAGGCAGAGAAGTTGAACTGACACCCGAGAATGTCGTTCGCGACTGGCGAGAAATGCAGGAGTCCTTGCAATCCATTCGCTGCGGAATTGCTGATGCAGATGCCGGCCGAATTCGAACCGCAGAGAGTTTGCTTGACGAGCTTCAGGCCAGGCTTGTTTGTCGATGACTTTTGACGGTACGCCAACTTTGGATCCTCAAACAGATCAACCCATCTGCACAATCATTGCCGGTCCGAACGGAGCAGGTAAGACGACCTTTGCCCTCGGCTACTTGCCGACCTTCGGTCCATCAAGAAATTTCGTGAACGCCGATCTGATTGCCGGTGGCTTGTCCCCGTTAGATCCGGAGAAAGCTCAACTCGAAGCATCTCGGCTGTTTCTGGCCGAGGTTCACGAGTATATTCGTCGCCGAGAGTCTTTCGCGTTCGAAACAACGCTTTCCGGACGCACCTATTTGCGGATGATCCGACAACTGATCAGCGACGGCTGGATTGTTCAGATGTTTTATCTTTGGCTTCCATCCGTCGAAGCCTGCCTCCAGCGAGTCGCCGAACGCGTGAAGCATGGCGGCCATAATATTCCCGCCGATGTGATCGAACGCCGTTATTTTCGCAGTGTTCGCAACGTGATGTTTGAGTATGCTCCAGCCTGTAGTTCGTGCATCTGTCTTGCGAATTGGCAGGCCGATGGACTGTTGGTGTTCCGACAACGCGGAGCACAACGCACAATCATGAATAACGATGTGTTCACGATGATGGAGGAGGCTGCAAATCATGAGTGAAGAGGACTCAAAACGACTTGCCGAGAATGCCCTCACCAGCCTTCGTCAGTCCGCACATGCAGTTCTCGAACAAAAAATGCGCCTTGGCCAATACGCCGTTGTCATCGAAAACGGCGAAGTCCTGCAAATCAGCCCGGAAGAAATTGCCAAGCGGCTTGAGAAGTCGCACCTCGTAAGACCATGAATAGCCGCGATTTCGTATTCGCACCTCTCGCGATCGAATCCTGAATCACACCGCAAGCGGCCAATCGCGAAATGTCGACTCTGCCTGGGCTAGAAGTCTGGCGGCAATCGGCTCGATGTCCTCATCCCGAATTCCGTCAACATGCCTTAGCGCTCTTCGCACTGCAGATCGAATAGCGGCTTTGACGCCATCGCGGTGAGGTTGCGTCCAGTCAACTTTCAGATTCTGCTTCAATGTCAAAACGACACGGTGGACGACATCTTGCAGGAATCCGGTTTCGTAGACGGCCCCAAAATTCTCCGAAAGAGCATCGTAGAACGCCAATTCATCTGCCTCGAGATTCAGGCCGGCAGCACGCTTATCCTCAGATTCCATTTTCCTGCGAATCTGGAGCATTGCGCTGACGACCGCAGCGGCGTCGATCAGACGGTTGTGATACTTCAAAAGCGTATCCTGCAGCATCTCACTAAAGGTTCTTGATCGTCAGGGGCGATCATCCGCTTCTTGATCGCCTTGCGTTGAGGCTTCGTGGTGATGTGTCCTGCGTCGTTCCATTCCTGGGGATCTTCGCTGAGATCACCTGTCATGATGACTTTGATTTCGGGGCAACCCGGAATGGCTCGCAACGCATCATAAAGCCTGACGCAATTCTCGCGGGTCATGAAGACGATCATCGCTTTGCCACGCAATGTCTGCGAACGGTCAAGAAAATGAGCAAGCAAATCCTTTGACAGCTCATCAATCCGTTCCTGCGCTCCAGCCGCTTTCGCAAGGGCCGCCCAACGCGACTTTCGGCGATCTGCATCCGCCACGTTTGCGTCCGCGACAATTCGAGTGAGCGCCGCGTCGATATCGGCTCTGCTCAAATGAAGTTTGATCTGCCTTGGTGCGTAGTAGATAGGAACTGTGGCTTTATGCTCCCAACCGAGAGCTTTGAGTCGCTCGATCGTGGTTTCCTCAAACTCCGATTCGGTTCCGTGGCTCATGATGTTCCCTCAACCTCAGACTGCCCCAGCCAGTAACACGCGAGTGCGGCCGGAATCTTCAGTACGGTTGTCGCAGAATTCACCCCCAGTGGCAAGAGTCCGAAATCAGACAATTCTTTGGTCACCACGTAACCACGGGAAACATTGCGTTCCATGCAGAACTGTGTCATCCCCTTCAAGTCTGACGCACCGGTCGATGAAGACCGGTACTTGACCTCAAAGGGAACGAGCCGCCCTTCGACATCGGCGATAAGATCGACCTCATAATCCTTCTTTCCACCTCGCCAGTAACTGAAGCCGATGCTCTTTTGATAAAACCGAGTGAACACATGCTTAAAGAATGCCGTTTCAACCGCTTGCCCCAGAGCCGTCGAGTCTTCCAGCAGGGACTTTCCTTTCAGCAGAACGCTGGGTGAGATGGCGGCATCGGCAAGATAGACCTTGTAGCGGGCTCGCAGGATTTCTTTGCCATAACCAAAGGGCGGCAAGACGTGTATCAGATGAGTTCGCTCCAGAAGGTCAAGGAAGCTGTTCGCGGTCGGCTTCTTTACTCCCAGATTTTTGCAGAGATCCGGAATGTCCAGCAGTCCGCCATCATGCAAACACAAATACAGAAACGTCTGTTCCAGTTCGAGCACGCGGCGAACGCCAAAGAGTGCCGTCATGTCGCGTTTGAGCACCTTGTCGACGATATCTTCACGGAGAAGCTTCTGTGCCTGAGAGATACTCTCAATCTGAGCACATTGTGGAAAGCCACCTCGCAGCAGATACTCGTGGAAGTGACCAACCAAAGGACGTGCTTCTGCTCCGACGTTTGCCATTTCTGTTGGCGACCAGTCAAAGATCTGTGCCAGCGAAGCCACATTAGGTAAACGTGGCGTGGCGATCTTTTTGATCTGCAGGTATTCGAAGAAGGATAACGTCGCCAGCTTGATGGTGTGCCAACGACCAACGCCCGATTCCTGTCCTTCCACGACCAACGGAGTTGCTGAGCCCGTGACTGCAATCCGCCGATGCTTGTGAAAGTCGACTTGATGCTTGAGCCACGTCTGCCAGTCCTTGGTGTATTGAATCTCGTCGAGAAACAGGTACTCCGTTCCTTCTCCCTCGGGTTCTCGTTCATGCCACAGTTGCAGGAGTCCATCGAGCCCCAGCAGTTTCAATAGCGGATGGTCAAACGTCGCGTAAAGAATTTTGTTGGGAGGTACGCCACGACTGAGCAATTCATCGACGGCCTGCAGAAGCAACGTCGTCTTGCCGATCTGCCGAGCCCCGGTAAGCAGCAACGCACGATGGGCTGGCGGCTGGATCATCCAGTCCGAAACCTCGCGAAACGCCGCTCGCCGCCATGACGGCAAATCCGAAGGCCGCCCGCCACCCCACCACGGGTTGTACTGCCGAAGCACCGCCATCAGCTCTGATTTTGACCCGATCATTCGAGAATCGCCCTCCAGAATCAATTTAGGGAAACTATACTATCCCTAAATTGATTCTCAAAGGAGTTTCAGAAAGAATTGAGTCAACAGAGGGTGCAGCCCGCGATTTCGGTAGGTCCTCCTTGCCGAGGAGGACTTCGCGGCTGGCCGCGACTTTGTGTGCAACGGGATTGATAAAGCCTGTGGCGATACGGACCTCACAATCAATGGAGACGTCGTACAGCAACTCTTTCAGACGCCTCGGGACTGTAACCCTGCGAACAAATGAAACCTTGCCGTGTCCCACTGAGTGGGATAGAATTGACGGGAGCATGAAAGCCGTCTTTATCGAAACCTCAGAATTCACGGAATGGGTCTCGGAGCACCTGACCGACGACCTGTATTCGTCACTGCAACAGGAATTGATGGCCGATCCGGAGAAGGGCGATGTCATCAAGGGGGCTGGAGGACTTCGCAAAGTTCGCGTTGCCGCTCCTAAACGTAAAAAGGGGAAACGGGGTGGCGCGAGGATCATTTACCTTCATGTTCCGGAAGCACGATGGTTTTATATGATCGATATCTACGGCAAGGACGAAAAGGATGATCTTTCGAACGACGAAAAGAAGTTTCTGAGTGAATTGTGCGATGAGCTTCGAATGGAAGCGGTCGCATCATTGCAGAAGCAAAAGCAGACGGGGAAGAGAGGAAAGAAATCATGAAGACGCGAGACCGAAAGCCGTTGTTCGAGCGACTGAAAAAGGGGCTCAATGAGGGGATCGCTCATGCCAAAGGCGAACTAACGCTCAGAACGGTCGCGATCCCAGATCCGCCGCCGGAGATTGATGCGGAAACTCTCGCAAGCGTGCGGGCTCAGTCCGCGATGTCTCAGCGTGTTTTCGCCAGGATGCTTAACGTTTCGCCGAAGACTCTTCAAAGTTGGGAGCAAGGAGTTCGCCAGCCATCGGATGCGTCTCGAAGACTGCTGCAGGTCTTCTGCGAGGAACCAGAAGTGCTCTGCCGCATTGCCGGCCTTCCCGTGGTGCACCTCTCAGGAATTCGAACGAAGACACTTCCATCCGGCGTACGGAAAATCGTGATTTCGCGATGAAAGATGGAACGTGACTAAGTCACTCAGCCAGCGGAAATGCCTTTCGAGCGTCGCCTTGCGGGGGTATACTGTCGGAAACAACGGCCTTCATTCAGTTCCGATCGAAAGTCACTGTTCATGTCAAAGACCATTAATGAAGAGATCGACAGTTTCTCCAGCTACGCGCGAAGACATTCCAGCGAAGTCGAGAGTCTTGATGTTCTCTATCGCCGATGGGGAGAAGAGTGCGAGCGTGACGAGGTTGTGGCAGCTATTGAGCAGGGCGAAAAGGACGCGGCGGCCGGGCTCGGTCAGAATGTGGCAGATGTTTTCTCCGAACTTCGACGCCAACTCGGCATCAACGAATGAAGTACACGGTCGAAATCCTCCCACGAGCCATTGCAGAGCTTCGCTCAACTGTGCTCTGGTGGGCCGAGCACCGTTCGACAGAACAGACAGGACGCCGGATGCTCCGAATTGAAGCAGCAATCGCTGGCCTTGCGGATCATCCGGAAAGGCATCCACCTGCGATAGAGGGCGACCGATTTTCATTCGAAGTACGTGAAATGCACGTTGGGCTAAACCGGAGCAAAACACATCGCGTTTTATTTGCTATTCGTGACGACGTTGTGAGAATCTATTCTGTCAGGCACCTTGCTCAGGACTTCCTCACTGCTGAAGAAATCGGGCTCCACTGACACCATCAACGGATAGGTGCCGATAAGAATTCAAATGTTGTAACAACCAAAGAATGGTCGGAGCCCTCACGGCGGATTATTGCGGAATCGATGGTGCAGAAATGCTTCGAATGAAAGATGTAATCAATTTTCAATCGTAAGGGTATGGGCCGAGTTGGCCACTGCCACGTGGGATGCGTATCAGCCTTCTCATGCACTGCTGCGTAGCTATCGATGAATCCAGAGTCAGTAAGTGCAACTGGCGCAGCGAACGTGGACAAGCTGTTGAAACCTCCTGCAACGATTACAGGCTTAGTGCCGTCGGCAACTTTCAGAATCTCAGCAATCTCTGTCGCATGGGTTGTTTCCGTCGCGGCGACCACTTTCATGACATCAGCAAGAGTACCGTTCTTCGGAACGACGAACGGGAGTAAGTGAACGTTGACGATCTGAATATCAGTTCCCTCAAAATTGACGGTGGCACGATAGAACCCGAAAGGACCATCACCGGGTGGTTCAAATACAACGTCGCGCAGCTTTCGTTTTGATGCAATGACGAATCGTTCCGCAAAATGCATGCCTTTGTGGCCCGCGGCATAGAACTCCGGATAGACGGTTGCCAGCCTCCCGGAAATCAACCGCTTTCGGAACGCCCTCGTCGATAGTTTGCAGCTGTGTTTCGCAGCGAAGCTGCGGCAGCATGTAGCCCCCATGCTTCAGCATGGGGTTTTGGGAGCGTAGATTCTCCAAGCCGTGAAACGGCGACAGTCGCTTTCGCCGTTTCACGGCTCTGGATTGTGTGCAACGGCCTTCCCCAGGCTGTCGCCGCTGTC
>JBILXT010000226.1:0-11579 GCA_044378235.1 Planctomycetaceae bacterium | reverse complement strand
AGTGAACGCCGTGGCCCCCGGCCTCATCAAATCAAAACTAACTCGAAAGATCTGCGAATCAGAAACATCGCTGGCGGCTTCATCCCAACTTCACGCAATCGGCCGGCCGGGAACGCCAGAGGAAGTCGCAAGCGCGATCACGTGGCTACTAGACCCGGAAAACAATTGGATCACAGGACAAACAATCGGAGTCGATGGTGGACTTAGCTCAGTAGTCCCGCGCACAAAGCTGTAATGGAAACCACGCCTCAAGATGTATTGCGGTCTCACTGCTGCCTGACAGAATCAGACCAGACCGGCTGCACACCGCTACCCCCAACGTTGCTCAGTCTGCGCCAACAAACGACTGCGCAACAAAAAAGCCAGCTGACATTTGTCAAGCTGGCTTTGATATTCAAGCTGACAGCAAACTTGACTACCACGCGAAGTGGGAGAACGCCTTGTTCGCATCGGCCATACGGTGTACGTTTTCTCGCTTGTTCATCGCGGCACCTTCACGGCGGAATGCAGCAACAAGTTCTTCAGCCAAAGACTTGTCAACCGGACGTCCCTTACGGCCACGAACGGCTTCCAGAATCCAGCGAATAGACAGCGCCTGCTGACGACGAGGATTCACAGGTGTCGGAACCTGATAGGTTGCTCCACCAACTCGCTTGGATCGAACTTCGATTGCCGGCTTGACGTTATCAACAGCAGACAGGAAGACATTCAATGGGTCTTCGTTCGGGAGCTGCTTCTTCACGAGATCCATTGCTCGATAGAAAGCACCAGTCGCAACGCTCTTCTTGCCGTCATACATCAGGCAATTAATGAACTTGGAGACAAGCAGGCTGTTAAAGCGAGTGTCATGCTTCAGTTGCTTGCGACTAGCCGTAAACTTCTTAACCATCGAAACAAACTCTCAATTACACAACGTCAGAAAGCACACACAAGATACACAACGAACCAGTACAGCTGATTCGCCTGATTTCTGGCACAGCCCATCAATCGGACAGAGCGCCTACTTCTTCTTCTTAGCACCGGCCGCTGCAGCACCGCCACCCTTTGGACGCTTAGCACCGTAACAGCTGCGAGCCTGTCGGCGGTCAGCAACACCCAAAGTATCGAGAACACCACGGATGATCTTGTATCGAACCCCTGGCAGGTCGCGTACACGACCGCCGCGGATCAGAACGATAGAGTGTTCCTGAAGATTGTGGCCTTCACCTGGGATGTAAGCCGTTACTTCTTTTCCGTTCGACAAACGAACACGGGCCACCTTTCGGAGCGCTGAGTTCGGCTTCTTCGGAGTAACAGTCTTCACCTGAAGACAAACGCCGCGTTTCTGAGGACAGCCCTCAAGAACCGGAGTCTTGGACTTGGTGGACTGCTGTGTTCGGGGCTTCCGAATTAATTGATTAATGGTGGGCATAGATCGCCAGACAAAAGCAGAAGAACCAGAAACTGAATACGCTTAAACCACTCATACCGTGAAACGCGGAAAACGCGGCACTTTATCCACGATTCCCCTGATCGTCAACCTTGCATGTCTTCGATCACTCTAATTCGCTGATCACAGAGGATCATCCGGTGTCAAATCCGCCAGTGAAGGTGCCGAAGGACGGTCCGGATCAACGCGGCGAGCCTGCAACTCGGAATTCCCCATCAAATCCTTACGAGCGGCAGCCATCCGAGCTTTTTGCTCTTCCTGTTCTCGCAAAGCGGAATCGTGAATTCGAACCTGCGCGTCCTGGTGAAGATGGAAACCTGTTCCAGCTGGAATAAGGTGCCCCAAAATCACATTTTCCTTCAAACCAACCAGATTATCCACTTTAGCACCAAGAGCCGCTTCGGTAAGAACCTTGGTCGTTTCCTGGAAGCTTGCTGCGGAGATAAAGCTTTCGCTGGATACAGCCGCCTTGGTAATCCCCAGCAACTGAGGACTCGCCTTGGCACGCTTCAGCGACGTGTACTTGATCGGCTTGCTGACTTCTGCATTGACCGCCTCAATGTCCGTCAACAGGACTCTGTCACCAATTTCGAAGTCCGAACCACCAGGATCGGTAACCTTACCCATTGATTCCAGAGAGTCGTTGATCTTCTTCAATTCGAACTTGTCGATCAACAAGCCTGGCAGCAGATCGGTATCACCTACACTGTCAACTCGCACCTTGCGGAGCATCTGGGCAATCACAATTTCAATGTGCTTGTCGTCGATTTCCACGCGCTGAGCGCGATACACGTTCTGAACTTCGTGGAGCAGGTACTGCTGCACTTCTTCCGGCCCGCTGACGCGAAGAATATCCTGAGGCACGAGCGGACCACGTACAAGCGCGTCACCTGCCTTAACCATATCGCCCGGATGAACCTGCAAGTCTTTACCGTGAGGAATCACGTGCTCAACTTCAGTCCCGTCGGCACCCTTCACAAGAACGATTCGCTTACCGCGCTTCTTCTCAGCAGGGAACTCGACTTCTCCGTCAATTTCAGCGACAACCGCCGGATCCTTTGGCTTACGAACTTCAAACAGTTCGGTTACGCGTGGCAGACCCCCGGTGATGTCCTGAGTACCGGTTGATTCTCGAGGCGTCTTCGCAACGACGGTACCAGCGGAAATATGCCCGCCTTCCTCCGCGTCCAAGCTCGCACCCTCTGGCAAATAGTAGAAGTCGAGAATCTTCCCGTTCCCATCTTCCACGATGACCTGCGGATGAAGCCCTGCCTTGTGCTCCATGATCGTACGACGCATCGTTCCGGATTGCTCCTTCTCGGTACGCATCGACTGACCTTCGACGCAGTCCTCGAGTCGAACGCGACCACCGACCTGAGCAATAATCGGAATGGAGTGCGGGTCCCAGGTGCACAACACGTCGTTTGGTTTGACCTGCTGATTCTCTGTCACCGACAGCACCGCACCGTTTGGTACTCGCTGCTTTTCAACTTCGCGACCACGATCGTCCACGATGCTGATTTCACCGTTTCGACCCAGTACGACCTGACGGCCTTCCGCGTTGATAACGCTGCGAATACGAGTAAATCGTACCTGACCAGCTCGTTTCGCAAACAGCTCGCTGGTTTCGACGTCCTTAGACGCCACACCACCGATGTGGAACGTTCGCATCGTGAGCTGGGTACCAGGTTCACCGATACTCTGTGCCGCGATGATCCCGACAGCCATACCCATTTCGACGAGATCGCCCGTCGAAAGGTCCATACCGTAACACTGCTGGCAAAGACCCAGAGTACATTCACAAGTCATTGGGCTGCGAACCTGAATTCGCTCCAGACCCATCTCTTCGATCTTCCGGGCCTTCTCGACTGTAATCAGGTCACCTTCGCGAACGATTGGCTCTTCAGTAATCAGGTTAACGATGTTTGTTCGGCTGACTCGACCACGAATCGCGTCCGCCAAACCCACTTCAACCTTTTCACCACGATAAACCACCCCGCGAGTCAGACCTTTTGTCGTGCCGCAGTCGTGCATTGTGATGACCATATTCTGGCAGATGTCCGCCAGCTTACGGGTCAGGTAACCGCTGTCCGCCGTCTTCAGAGCCGTATCAGCCAGACCTTTACGAGCACCGTGTGTCGAGCTGAAGTATTCCAGCACCGACAAACCTTCTCGGAAGTTTGACTTAATCGGAGTTTCAATAATTTCGCCGCTCGGCTTGGCCATCAGACCACGCATACCGGCCAGCTGCTGAATCTGTCCGACACCGCCTCGAGCACCAGAATGGGCCATAAGGTAGATCGGGTTGACGTATGCGCCTTCTTCACGCACGTCGTCCTTCAGCTGCTCCATCATGGACTTTGTGATCTCTTCACGAGCATGAGTCCAGATGTCAAGAACCTTGTTGTAGCGTTCCTGATTGGTGATGATCCCTCGTTCGTAGTTCTTCATCAGCTTCAGAACGGCCTTTTCTGATTCGCCGATGACCTTCTCCTTGTTCGGAGCTGTTCTCAGGTCACTCACACCGAACGACAAACCGCTCTCCGTTGAAGCTCGGAAACCCGCGCTCTTCATGCGGTCCAGCAGTTCGATCGTTTCGCGACGGCCAAGCTCCAGATAGCAGTCTGAAATCACGCGAGCCAGATCCTTGCTGCCCAGCGTCTGATTGTAAAACGACATCTTCTTAGGCAGAATATCATTGAACATGATACGACCTGGAGATGTCTCAATCAGCCCGCCCGGACGGAACGTCTCTGCGCCTTCGCCCTTGACTCGCTTACCGCGAGGCAATCGCAGACGAATTGTGGCATGACGGTTGACCTTACCCTGAGCAAACGCCATGAAGACTTCTTCAGCCGATGCAAACACCATCCCCTGTCCGGGACGGTCGAGTCGCTTCATCGTGAGGTAGTAACAACCCATCACGATGTCCTGCGACGCACTGATGATCGGCGCGCCGTTGGCAGGACTGAAAATGTTGTGCGTCGACATCATCAATGTCGTCGCTTCAATCTGCGCTTCCATGGACAACGGCAAGTGCACCGCCATCTGGTCGCCGTCGAAGTCAGCGTTGAATCCCTTGCACACCAGAGGATGCAGACGGATCGCGTTTCCTTCCACCAGCGTTGGTTCGAACGCCTGAATACCGATTCGGTGCAGCGTTGGTGCTCGGTTCAGAAGAACCGGATGATTGCGAATCACCTCGTCAAGAATGTCCCACACGTCCTCATCTCGACGCTCAAGCATACGCTTAGCGCTCTTGATCGTGTCGGCGTGTCCCAGATCCTTCAACCGTCGAATTACGAACGGCTGGAACAACTCCAAAGCAATCTTCTTGGGAAGACCGCACTGATGCAGCTTAAGTTCCGGACCTACCACGATCACGCTTCGTGCCGAATAGTCCACGCGTTTACCAAGAAGGTTTTCGCGGAATCGGCCCTGCTTGCCCTTGATCATATCCGTCAGCGATTTCAGCGGACGATTTGATGATCCCAGCACCGGACGCTTGCAGCGGTTGTTGTCAAACAACGCATCAACTGACTGCTGAAGCATTCGCTTTTCGTTGCGAACGATCACTTCCGGAGCATTCAGGTCAACCAGCTTCTTCAGACGGTTGTTACGGTTGATGATACGGCGATAAAGATCGTTCAGGTCACTCGTTGCGAAGTTACCGGAGTCAAGCAATACGAGCGGACGCAGGTCTGGAGGAATGACTGGAATCACATCCAGAACCATCCACTCAGGCTTGTTCTCGCTGTCACGCAGGGCTTCAACGATCTTCAGTCGCTTGATCAGATCCTTGCTCTTCTGCTGGCTTCCAGTCTTGGCCAGCTCAGTGCGCAATTCCCCTGACAATTCAGCCAGACGCATTGACGCCAAAAGCTTCTTGACGGCTTCTGCACCCATGCCAATTTCGAAATTGCCATCACCATAGTCACGACGCGCCTGACGAGCTTCCTCTTCAGTCAGCATCTGACACTTCTTCAACGGAGTGTCACCAGGTTCGATAACCACGTAATCCTGGAAGTAAATAACCTTCTCCAGGGACGTGGTCTTCATGTTCAGCAGCGCGCCGAGGCGGCTAGGCATGGACTTGAAGAACCAAATGTGCACAACCGGCGCAGCCAGTTCAATATGCCCCATGCGTTTGCGGCGTACACGGCTGTGAGTCACCTTAACGCCGCAGCGATCGCAAATCATGCCCTTGTATTTCATGCCGCGATATTTACCGCAGGCACATTCCCAGTCCTTTTCAGGCCCGAAAATACGCTCGCAGAACAAACCATCGCGCTCAGGGCGATACGTTCGGTAGTTGATCGTCTCAGGCTTTTTGACTTCGCCGAATGACCAGCTGCGAATGTCGTGGGGACTTGCGAGACTGATTTTCACAGACGCATAGTCATTGACTCGATCAAATGTACCTTCGCTGACACTCACGCCAGAATCTCCTCTAAAGTGGAGGTTCAAAACAGCTTCTGGCCCGGAAAACCCGGGACAGAGATCGCCATCTGTAATCAGAAATGCTTGCGACTGTCCTGCAAGCCACACTCAGCCAGACCCAACGATTCCCTCGAGAATCAGTGGACAGCCTTTTCAAGCTGCAGGTTAAGACACAGACCACGAATTTCGTTGTTCAACACGTCAAAGCTCGCCGGAGTCCCTGCTTCCAGAGTATTCTCGCCCTTGACCATGCTTTCATAAATCTTCGTACGGCCTTCGACGTCGTCGCTCTTCACAGTGAGCAACTCCTGAAGAATGTAAGCCGCTCCGTAGGCTTCCAGCGCCCAGACTTCCATTTCTCCAAATCGCTGACCGCCGAAGCGAGCCTTACCACCCAGTGGCTGCTGAGTAATAAGCGAGTACGGCCCAGTGGCTCGAGCATGCACCTTGTCGTCAACGAGGTGATGCAGTTTCAGCATGTAGATGTAACCAACGGTGGTTCGCTGCTCCTGCTTTTCACCGGTACGACCGTCGTGCAGAAATGCCTTGCCGTCTTCTGGGAGCCCGGCCTCTCGCAAAGCTTCCTTGACTTCGTCTTCGCCAGCACCATCAAACACTGGACAGATTGCTCGATAACCCAGCTTGCCGGCCGCCCAGCCAAGGTGCGTCTCAAGAATCTGCCCGACATTCATACGGCTCGGTACACCCAGTGGATTTAGAATGATGTCCACAGGAGTTCCGTCAGCAAGGAACGGCATGTCTTCGATCGGCAGAACCTTGGAGATAACCCCCTTGTTCCCGTGCCGACCGGCCATCTTGTCCCCGACAGAAATCTGTCGTTTTGACGCAACGTAAACCTTCACCATCTGCAGCACGCCGCTCGGCAGTTCGTCGCCACGCTTCATGCTGTTCAGTCGGTGATCTTCCCGATCAATGACGTCTTCAACAAGAATCCAGCTCTCTCGCACAACCTTGCGTGCAGCCGTCTTCTTCTGAGGACTTCGAAGATCCATTTCCTCAAAGTGGTTGTGGAATCTTCTGGCGTAGTCAGCAACGATCTTCGTGTCTTCCTGCTTTGACAACGCACGACCGTCTTCATCGACTACTGGCTGCTCCAAAGCGGCTTCAAGTTCGACGAGGAATGTCTTGAAGGCTGCAGCAATTGCCGTCTCACCTTCCTTCTCAACCTTCTTCAGATCGTCCTCAAATCGCTTGCGCTCGATTTCGGACAGACTCATTCGTCGTGAAAACTTCTCGGTGTGAATGACGATACCGCCCACACCGCTCGGAACTTCCAGACTTTCGTTCTTCACGTCTTCGCCAGCACGACCAAAGATCGCGTGCAGCAGTTTCTCTTCTGGTGTCAGTTCGGACTTCGCCTTTGGAGACACCTTACCAACCAGGATATCCCCCGGATTGACGCGAGTTCCTACTTTGACAACTCCGGTGTCATCCAGATGTCGCAAAGCCTTTTCACTGACGTTCGGAATGTCCCGAGTGAATTCTTCGCGACCGAGTTTCGTCTCACGAATCTCGACATCAAATTCGTCGAGGTGAATCGACGTGTAAACGTCTTCCTTCACTAGACGCTCTGAAAGAATGATCGCATCCTCGAAGTTGTAACCTTCCCAGGACATGAACGCGACAAGTACGTTGCGGCCCAGGGC
The DNA here is from genome assembly GCA_044378235.1 of Planctomycetaceae bacterium. GTDB lineage: Bacteria > Planctomycetota > Planctomycetia > Planctomycetales > Planctomycetaceae > SXXK01. The sequence goes on along the minus strand of JBILXT010000226.1, from coordinate 4,043 downwards.
CAGCACGCCATTCTTAGTGGCAGCACTATCGCAAAGCACCTGACCGGCCTTGACCTTTTCACCAACCGAAACGATTGGCTTCTGGTTCAGACAGGTTCGCTCATTCAGACGCGTGTACTTACGCAATGGATATCGGCGACCGTCAATCTCGATATTGTTTGCATCGACGTAGGTGACCTTGCCCGACTTCTCGGCACGGAGAACCATCCCGGAGTTCTGAGCAACGAACTGCTCCATCCCGGTGCCGACCACAGGGCGTTCTGAAATCAACAACGGCACGGCCTGACGCTGCATGTTCGAACCCATCAGGGCTCGGTTCGCATCGTCATGCTCAAGGAACGGAATCAGACCGGCGGAAACCCCAACCATCTGACACGGAGCGACATCAATGTACTGAACTTCGCTGCGGTCAATCCAAACCACGTCACTTTTGGTACGGGCGAGAACCCGCTCTTCAGCGATCATCCCGTCGGCAACCAAGGTGTCAGCCGGGCAGACCATGCCCGAAGCTTCTTCATCGGCTCGCAGCCAGACAACTTCGTCGGTTACTTTCGCGTTCTTCACCACGCGATATGGCGAAATCAAAAATCCGTAGTCATCAACCTTGGCATAAATGCTGAGGCTGGAAATCAAACCTATGTTTGTACCTTCAGGAGTCTCAACCGGACAAATTCGACCGTAGTGGGAAATGTGAACGTCGCGAACCTCGAAGCCGGCTCGCTTACGATTCAAACCACCAGGGCCCAACGCCGACAATCGTCGCTCGTGAGTCAACATCGACAGCGGATTGGTCTGGTCCACGACCTGGGACAGTTCGCTTCGTCCGTAGAAGTAGTCAATCGCGGCCGAAACACTCTTGGGATTAATGAGCGTTCGAGGAGTCATCGCGTCGACTTCCTTCAGGCTCATTCGCTCCTGAACCGTACGACGCAACTTCAGGAAACCCTTACGAATCTCATCGGCCGCCAGTTCGTCGATGGTTCTGAGACGACGATTACCAAGGTTATCGATGTCATCGATCTGGGCGGTCTCATCGCCAATTCGAAGCCGCACGATGTACTTCATCGAGTTGATGAAGTCCTGAGGATTCAAGGTCATTTCGTCATCCGAAATGTCCTGCTGGAACTTCCGGTTAATTCGGAAACGACCAACACGCCCAAGCCGATAGCGATTCACGTCGAAAAACTTCTCGCGGAACAAATCGTTCGCTTTGTCGAGGTTCGGCGGATTCCCAGGACGCAGACGTTGGTAGATCTTTAGCAACGCCTCTTCGTGAGTCGATGTTCCGTCTTCAGCGAGTGTCTTCAGGATCAACGGATCCCGCACTTCCGTAACAATCTCGACGGTCTTGACACCCGAGGCAATCAGCTCTTCAGCAATTGTCTCGCTGATCTCGTAGCCCGCATCAACAATCAGCTCTCCCGCCCGCTCGTGCTTGGCTGGGAATACCACGTCTTCAACGGAGTACTTTCCTTCAAGCTCGGCTGCTACCGTCTTCGCAGTAATCTTCACCTTGTCCGTCGGATAGAAAATACGAATGATGTCTGCATCCGACGAATAGTCCTTCGCCATCGCACGCAGCAATGTCAGAGCAGAAAACTTCCCGCTCTGATCGATGCGGACGCCGATCGCATCTCGCTTGCTAACCAGCAACTCAATCCAGCTTCCGCGCTCAGGAATGATTCGGCAGGAGTGAGTCTTGCGGTCACTGCTGGCAGTCTCTTCCGCCATAACGAAGTCAACGCCCGGCGACCGATGCAACTGGGAAACGACAACGCGCTCGGCACCGTTGATGATAAACTCGCCACCACCGACCATAATCGGGATGTCGCCGAGGTAAACCTCTTCTTCAATCGGCTGTTCTTTCACCAACCTCAACCAAACCCGGAACGGCATCCCGTAGGTCAGACGAAGCTGACGACACTCTTCAGGCGTGTAACGCGGTTTGCCAAGCTCGTACCGAACGTACTCGAGACGGAACTGACCGTCATAGCTCTCGATCGGAAAAACTTCGCGCAAAATCGCTTCGAGACCGATATCAAGTCGATCACGAGACGATCGATCAGCCTGCAAAAAACGTGCATATGAAGCCGTCTGAATCAGGGTCAGACCGGAAATCTCATACTCCGCGTTGATTTTCCCGAAGCTTCTTACTGCGTCCTGGTCGATGGTACGAACAGACGGAATGGGCATACGGACCCCTGCCTTCACTCTTGAGCGGAAAAAGCGAGCATGGCAATCCAGCCCGCGTTCAATTAATCAATGAGACGACGCTCCAGTGAATCGACCCTATTCATCGGGAACAGCGCGCGACGAAAGGCACCTGCTGATCACTCAACAGCTGCCTGCAACAGAACCCAACCAGTTAATTCTTTGCACCGTCAGACGCTCGCTGGACACGAAGTGCCGAGCCTTCATTCACGAACGGGTCAACACACAGGAAATTCTACACACATCTCTCGTCTTCCACCGCCGGGGCGAAACCGCCCCGGTCGGTGCAAACGAAAAGCTCAACTGCTCAACTACTTGATGTCGCAGGTACCGCCAGCTGCGACGACTTCCGCCTTCAGCTTCTCAGCATCTTCCTTGGACACGCCTTCCTTCAGAGCCTTAGGCACACCTTCAACGAGGTCCTTGGCTTCCTTCAGACCCAAACCAGTTACTGCTCGCACGACCTTGATCACGCCGATTTTGTTCTCGCCGAATCCAGTCAGCATCACTGTAAACTCAGTCTGCTCGACTTTAGCTTCAGCAGCAGCAGGAGCAGCAGCCATCATCACGGCGCCACCACCGGCTGGTTCAATACCATGAACCTGCTTCAGGTAGTCAACAACACGCTTTGCTTCAAGAAGAGTCAGACCAACGATCTTGTCGCCGAGTTCCTTGGTCTTGTCATCAAATTCAGTGGCCGCTTCCGCAGACATTGCCAGTACCTTTCTCTTTCGTTCACTTGCTTTTCGTTAATCAAATCCAGCCGACCTGGTACTTCCCTAGGCCTGCTTTTCTTCCGACAAAGTCTTCAACTGGCCAGCCAAGCGACCACCAGGACCCTGTAGACATCCAGCCAACTGACGCCCTGGAGCGAGCATCAGACCAGCAATCTCACCAATCGTCTCAAGCCGACCAGCGCTCTTGCTCAGTGCATCCACAGCGGCTGCATCAAGAGACTCACCCTCGACTGTGCCACCTTTGATTTCAAAATTCTTGATCTCCTTCGCCCACTTCGCCACCGAACGAGACAAAGCGACAATGTCGTCACCGCCCCAAATCAGCGTCGATGGGCCGCTCAGCACCTTCGACAACCCACTCACGCCCTTGCGCTTTAGAGCGTTGTTCGCGACCGAATTCTTCACTGTCAACGCTGACATCCGCTCTTTCCGCAACGCAAGGCGCCAACGGTTCGCAGTGATGGCATCAACCTTCGAGCAATCAACAACAATGAAATCCTTCACATCACCGATGCGCGACTGGATATCCGCGATAACCATGTCTTTGACTTCACGACCCATTGTCTTCACTCACATCAAAAAATCAAAAACGCTGATAACCCGGGATCAAACAGCCACGACGATAGAGGGCAGCATTGTCGCAGAAACGACTACCCCTCGCAGGTACACACCCTTTGAAGCACTCGGCTTCAAACTGCGGATGTAATTGAGCAAAGACTCAATGTTCTCCTGCAGCTTCACAGCATCAAACGACATCTTGCCTACGACACAATGCAGATTCGAGCCATTGTCCACGCGAAACTCGACCTTACCAGCTTTGTATTCACGCACCGCAGTGGCAACATCCTGAGTAACAGTGCCCGCTCGCGGACTAGGCATCAAACCGCGCGGCCCCAACACTCGACCCAACGGACCAACGACGCCCATCATATCGGGCGTTGCAATCGCCACATCGAACTCCAACCAGCCGTCCTTAATCTTGTCTGCCAGCTCTTTCGCACCAACAAAGTCGGCACCGGCCGTCTGAGCAATCTTTACGTTCTCGCCCTGCGCGAAAACCAACACTCGCTGCGACTTGCCAATGCCGTGAGGCAA
>JBILXT010000634.1:0-3267 GCA_044378235.1 Planctomycetaceae bacterium | reverse complement strand
CTCAGAATTTCTGCGAGGTCCGCGGTAACCGAAAAAGAAGTGCTGATCATCAAGTCGAATTGCCCGCATCAAAAATAGCAGTGCCTTTTCAGGTTCTCCCGCTTCCGCGTACAACTCACCCAGACGCCCGAGAGCGACCGTTGGCACAATTCCTGACTGCTCAGCGACTCGCAGGGCTTGACTCAGAAGTGGGACTGCGGATTGGGGCGGATCCTGCTCACGCGACAACCCGATCAAGGCCTGCATCGCTCGATCATTGTCCGGATTCTCCACAATTGCAGAGCGCCAGATCGTAATCCCCGTCGCATAATCCGCAGCTCGCAACCAGGTACGTGCAGCCAGTGCGATCCCCGCAATCGCCACCAGAGTCATGAAGACTTTTGCATTCATTCGAGGGTTTTGGATCCGAACGACCAGCGTCCGCAGACCGAGGACAAGAATCATCATCATGGAGGCCAGGGGCACGTACATCCGGTGATCGACCCAAAGATCAGCAGTCGGAATGAATGACGACGTCACCGCGAGTACACAAAGTGGAGCCAACAGCAGAAATCCCGTGGCGTACCTCTTGGTCCGATACAACGCAGCGATCACGATCAGGAGCAGACTCGTCAGAAGAATCCATCCAAGCTGGTCCGAAACGAATTGTGGTGGTCGCATTGCATGGTCGACGCTCAACCATTGAGGCCAGATGCATTGGAATACGTAGAGCCAAAGTACTTTTGCCTGTGCCGCCAGATGCAAATCGATCGGTGGAGCATCACCTCCGAAGCCGACATTTGCCTGGCCCTTCAGGATGCCGGGCAGCAGGAGTAAAACAGCAAAAGTCGAACCGACGACAGGAAAAAGCAGAAGCTTCCATTGACTGCGAAAGACGTCCTTCCATGAGCTGGAATAGAACGCTCGATCCATCAGCAATCCTGCCAGAGGAGCTGTGATCATGACTGTTTTCGATGATAGTCCAGCGCAGAAAGCGACAGTCGTTGCGATGAGACACTTCGTATCGCGGGTCGATAGTAACTCTGCCAGGCATCGCAGATAGAGAAAGAAGAACAGCCCCATCAACGATTCACCTCGTTGAGCGACATAGGCGACGGCCGCCGACTGAAGTGGATGCACGAACCATAGAAATGCCACGGCAAATGCCGTTTGCTCGGCGTTAACGAAGCTCCAGGTCGAGCTTGCTTCTGAAGGTCCTGCACAAATCTTTCGAACCAGCCCAAATAGAGCAAAAGCAGCCAACACGTGAATCAGCACGTTTCCCAGGCGATGCACAGACATCAAATCGCCGAACAGGTAAGTCTCGATACCAAACGTCAGGCGGACCAAAGGTCTTGTTTCCGGTCTCAGCCAATCAGGTGAACCAAGGACCTGTCGCAACGTTGGCACCTGTCCAGGATCGCCCAGCATGACATTGTCATCGAACAATCTCGGTCCATCGAGTGACGGCCAGTACAACATGACACCAAGGCCAAACAGTGCGATGAATGACGTCATGTAGGTCCTAAGACCCAAGGAAGCCTCGGCGTGGCCGATGCTTCGTGCAGTCGTCGCCTTCTGAGTCAGGCTTGCGGACATGATCGGCTCAATTCGTCTTTGCCGTCAGAACATTCGTGTCGAGGTTCTGATGCCGGATTATCATTCGAATCGTCGGAGACGGGGTTCTGCATCGCAATTCTGCGAACCAGCAGAGTGATCTGTTCTCGCTGCGATTCAACCGCGTGAAGCAAATAGAAAAACGACAACAGAAACGTAATGACAGTCAAATAAAGGATGACGTCAGCGCCACGCCCGATACTGAGGATTTCAGCAACTCGGTTGGTCGCTGAGGGGACAAGGATCAGAGACAGTGCCAGAAGCCAGACAGCCATTCGCAGGCTGGAAATAATCCGTCGAGTTCGGCCGGTCAGCTGCAGGACGACTTCCATCACGATGAGAGCAGACATCAGCCCGCTGAAAAGCCACTGAAACAATGTCATCGCACCAGCCTTGAAATTGCCAGTCGTCCCAGAATTCGAAACGCAGCCGAGCTGCGCTGCCCTTTCGCCAGGCTCTGCTCGCTGTAAACAACAGAACAGGGGACTTCATGCACACTCAGCCGGAGCCTTGCAGCCATTGACAGGATCTGAGAAGCATGCGCCATGCCGTCTTCCGTGAACGTCAGTCTTCGAGCCGCCTCGGCGGTCATGGCTCGGAGTCCATTGTGGACATCGGTAAGATGCAACCCCGTCGTGATTCTCGTAAACACAACAGCCAGCTTCAGCAGGCACCATCGATGCAGCGGAATCCCCGGAGCGCTTCCCAGAAAACGAGAACCGACAACGAGATCCGCTCCGGTCGTACGCAGGACTGTAGTGAGTGAGGCGAGGTCCTCAGATTGATGCTGTCCATCCGCATCGAACGTAATGATTTCCTCCGCGCCGTGCTCAAGGGCAAACTGAATTCCGGTTCGCAAGGCAGCGCCCTGGCCACGATTAATCAGGTGTCGCAGTACGATGGCTCCGGCATTCTTCGCGACTGAGGCCGTCCGATCTGCGGATCCATCATCCACAACGATGATTCGGAATTGTTTGGCAATCAATCCTCGCAGTACATGAGGAAGGCGAGCTTCCTCGTTGTAAGCAGGGATGACGATCCAGCTTTGCATCCTTGGCACTTCCCGGTGACCGATTCAGGTTGGACTTGGAGAATGGTCTTCTAGCCACAATCAATGAAGATTCCGTGAACGGTCTGTTAACTTCCTGTTGAACAAGCTTCAACGCAGGACAGAACGTTAAGAGCCAATCGTGTTGCGTCGGTGGCGACCGTCGATCCGTTAGCCCACCTTCGGGATCAATCGAAGGGACTTCTGTCGACCGCACTCACGCTCTTGATTGTGCTTCGAGCCAGATTGAAGACACATACGGCAGGAACATCACTGATTGTGCGGGTTCTGCGCGAAATGAAGTACGCGGAATAGTTGTTTTGACCGCTGATGAACACTCATGAACGCTAATGGTTTCTGAGGTCCAGCCGCTGCTCGCCCCGAAGACCTTGTCGAGCAATCACAGCCTTAGCAGCCTTTTGATTGAGTCCATTCATCAGCCGGTGGGTGCCAACCCAGGTTGAGAATCGCTGTATTTCGTCGGACAAAATCGAGGTCAGCGCTCTGCTGCAAATTAATTCAACAGGCCGTTAGGTGCCGCGATGGAGATCCCCCACTGTTTCATTTGGTTCGTCTGGGATTGGGCGATTCATTTCGCGCCGAACCATTGTTAGCGATCAGTT
>JBILXT010000633.1:0-3274 GCA_044378235.1 Planctomycetaceae bacterium | reverse complement strand
ACGCGAGTGGCCACGGCGTGTGTTGATGGTCTCGTACGAGTCTTCGATATCGCGACGGGCAGTTTGCTGGAGTCGTTTCGTGAGCATGCTCCTGGAACAGCGGTACAGTCAGTTCGCTATGTGAATGACAGTGCCACACTGATTTCCACTGGCGATGACAAAACCCTGCAGACAATGAAGTCATCGGTGCTTCGATCGGTGCCAGCGCATGCCGGAACGATTCGAGATCTGGCCATGTTCAACGGCGGTGCGCAAACTCTGACGTCCGGCGTTGATGGCAAAGTTGTGCTGACGAACCTGACGAATGGAAACGCCGATCGCAACTTTGTCGTGGGCGATCGCAAGCCGACCGCCGTTGCCAGTCGACCGGATAATCAAAGAGTCGCGGCCGGATTTGAGTCGGGGGAAGTGTTGGTCTTTAACTCCAATAACGGCGAACAGAGTTTGCTGACGTTTACGTTCGGATCGCCGATTGTTGCGATGTCGTGGAGTGCTGATAATCGCAATCTGCTCGTTTCAACAGCCGACAATGTCGTACGCGTTCTGGGGCCATCGTTGCCCGGTGTGCAGCCTCCGATCGAACTTGTCCTTCATCAGCAGTTTACAACCGAAGCCGTGATCAATGATCTGCTGTTTTCACCAGACGGCCGTTCCATCTGGGTGTCACTCGCAAATGGCCGCGTCGATGAATGGTCTTATGCCGGACCGGAACAGCGGCGGCAGTTTAATCATGGCGGACCTGTCTACGGCGTTGACAGCAATCGAGATGGCTCGACGGTCATCTCCTGCAGTACCGATCAGACCGTTCGAGTTTGGGATACTTTGACCGGTCAACAGAAATTTCAGCTCAACGGACATACCGGTGCCGTTCATGCGATTGCCATGAGTCCGGATGAGACCTTTGCGGTGTCTTCGGGAGCAGACGGCACTTTGCGATTGTGGGATATTGTGGGAGGTCGCCAGTTGAAGCAGCTGACGACTTATCCATCGACCATGTATTCCGTCGCCGTGCATCCTCAGGGGGCTCTGATCGCGGCCGCCGGGGCGGATCGTAAAGTTCATGTGCTGGACATGATCACAGGAACTGAACAGCGAACTCTGGACGGCCACACGGACTATATCCATTGTGTCACGTTCAGCCCGAACGGCGAGCAGATGCTGTCCTACGGCTATTCAGGGCAGTTGAAGCTCTGGAATACGGCCGATGGACGTTTGTTGTATGAAACTCGTGTGGGGCGAGTCGGCAATTATGCTCAGTTCGCTCCGGACGGACGCCGCATCGTCGTCGCCAACGGAGACGGGACCGCCAGCGTCCATCAACTGCCGTAGCCGAGGTGTTGAATCTCGCCGACAGTGTTTCCAATGCTGTCAAAGGTGCTACTTCAACTGCAGAGGCACTGAAACCACCTCGCCTTCGCGAAGGACTTCGATGGTGATCTTGTCACCGGGACGATGGCTTTCAATCTCTGACAGAAACTCATCGGGCTTGAGAGTCTTCTTGCCGTTAACTCCAACGATAACATCCGCGCGACTCACATCGCGGGATTCAAACGTGACGAAACCACGTTTGTTGCGCACGATCTCTGGTCCTCGCAGACCGGCTCGGGCGGCTGGGCCATCGGGAACCAATGTGATAATGCGGAGGCCTTCCTCCAGCTTGGCGACTTCATCGATTCCAAATTCCGGGCGAATGAAACGTCCATGCTCGATCAACTCTGGCACAATGCGAGCCACCAGATTGGAAGGAATCGCGAAACCGATGCCGGAGTTTTGGCCGGTCTTGCTGGCGATGGCCGTATTCATCCCGATCACTTCGCCATGAGAATTCATCAGCGGGCCACCCGAGTTACCCGGATTGATCGCCGCATCGATCTGGATCACCGACTTAATCGAGCGCGCTCGAGTCACAGGCAGAGTTCGATCCAGACTGGAAATGATGCCAGTCGTCATGGTTCGCTCCAGGCCGAACGGGTTACCAATTGCGAAGACGCGCATGCCGACTTTCAGGCTGGACGAATCAGCAAAACGGACAGGCACCAGTTTCTCCGGGGGTGCTTTGATGCGAACGACCGCCATATCATTGATAGGATCTGCGCCAACGACTTCTGCTTCGAATTCTTCGCCGTCGTGCAGGGTCACGAGAACTCGCTGAGCCCCTTCGATCACGTGATTGTTCGTCAGGATATGGCCGTTCTGATCGAGGATAAATCCGGACCCGGAATCCTCTGTGGGATTCTCCCCGAAGAATCCTCTTGCGGCACCGATGCGAGTCCCGATATTCGCCACACTGCGATTATTTGTCTCGTAAACATAAGTCGAAACGGCTTCGTCCGGAGCCAGACCCTCGGCGTTGTAAACTCGGGGCGGCGCGATTTCGCTCAGGGAATCCACTGGTACGGTTCCAACCTGAGGATCATTGAGATACGAAACGGGCTTCTCGACCGGACGGTTTTTCCGGCCGGTCGTCGAAAGGTCTCTTGGAAATCGATCCTGTTGAGCGACTGCGGTCTGAAGGGTAACAGCTCCCGACTGCAGCCAGAAAACGAGGCAGCCACCAAGAATTGAAGAAATCAGACATAAGGCAGCGTTCTTCATCGCTGCTCCTCCTGAAGTACGATTACAGTTCAAAATGTGTCCTGTGACATTTCTGAGTGTGATCACTTGCAGCCAGAACTCTGGCTTGACCGGGCGGAACTTTATCAGACCTCCTCAATTTCAGAAAACCCCGAATGAACACGCTGCTAGCCCCGTACGATGTCGCCGTTTGCGCTGCACAGGAAGCCGGAAAAGTCCTCGCACGCTATTTTCATGAGGGTTTTGAGGTACGAAACAAGGGAGTTGCGGATTTGGTGACGGACGCGGATGTTGCCGCCGAACGCCGAATCGCCGAAATCATTCGTAGTGCTTTTCCAGATCATGCGATTCTGGGGGAGGAGGAGAATTCAGGCGATGTTTCATCCGAGCATTTGTGGGTGATCGATCCGCTCGATGGCACTACCAATTTCGCACACCATATTCCGCACTTTGCCGTGTCGATCGCCTATATGCATCACGGAGTGGCTCAGTGCGGAGTTGTCTGGAACCCGATCCGCGAAGATCTGTATATCGCTCGACGCGGGCATGGTTCAACGCACAACGGCAAGAGCATTCGCGTGGGTGATCAGAAGCAAATGAGCGAGTCCCTGATCGGGATTGGTTTCTATTATGATCGCGGTGCGATGATGGAAGCGACTCTGGCTGCAATTGGCGGTTGCTTTCGCCGGCAGATCCACGG
>JBILXT010000225.1:0-11678 GCA_044378235.1 Planctomycetaceae bacterium | reverse complement strand
TCGTGCTGAATCTGTTCCTCGTGCTGAATCTGTTCCTCGTGGCGTTCAATCACTGGCTCGCTCTGGCCAATGTTATCGTTCGCTCGCATAGCGACTCGAACCGGTCGCGGTTCCGGCACTGCGAATTCCATCGGCGATAAATTCTCGCGGCGAACAGTCTCAACCTGTGGCATCGGGAAAACAGCGACAGGCTTGTTCAATCGTTTGTTTCGTGCAATCGCTGAATGCATCGCCTTCTGGTCAGAATTCCAGATGCCCATAAAGACAGAGGAGAACACCAGCACCATGAAAACTCGAGCGTTCATCGATGAACATCCCAAAACGAGAGGCAAAGCCTTTGACCACTTTTCGAGCTAACGCTCGACATCACAGTCACTTGTACTTGTAGCGGAACAGCGCAAGCTGTCCCGTGATACAACTCAAATCCCGCGCAAAACCGGACGGCTCACGCCGCTCCGCTCCAAATCAAGATTGAAGGTGACTGCCATGGGAACCACTCAATAGTGGCGAACCCGGCAAGACACACCTGGGAGAAAATATCGACGGTAGCGAATGCGAAAGGGCCGGGTTTTCTGACGATCACGCAAAGAACGATGGGGTAGCATGGCCGAATCACCACGTTTGCCGCCGTTGCCAGATGTCGCGATTCAGTCACTTCTTACGCGTTGTTCGGGGACTGCCGAAACAAAACCTGGAATTTAAACGACACAAGCAAAGTTCCACGCAAGTTGCCGACTATCGCTCGCAGACCGTGGCTTGATCCACTGAGAATTCTTGTACCAGACCTGCATTCGGGAATCGCAGCTCGTAAACTAAGCAGGCAAAGATGTTCCCTTAGCCAGAAGCAAGATCCGCATGTCTGAAGTCACTCCATTTGTTGTCTGTACTTTCGAGAGTCGTCGTGCAGAGGAAATGTGTTCACTGATTTCTCGCCAGGGTTGCCAGCCTCTTTCTGCGCCGTCCATGCGAGAGATTCCGATCGAGCATAACCCTGAGGCCATCGAAATCATTCAGGGGATTCTCGCCCGGAAGTTTGACGCCATCATTCTGCTCACCGGCGTCGGCACCGAAGCTCTGTTCGATGTGGCTCGATCACAGGGTTTGTACGACCAACTGATTGACGTACTGGCGCAAACGCCCATCATTATTCGAGGCCCCAAGCCAGCGGCAGTTCTGAGTAAAGTGGGATTGAAATATGTCGTGCGGGCTCCGGAACCAAACACTTGGCGAGAATTGCTCACGGCGATTGATGATGCGAAGTTCGAACTCAATGGCAAGCGGATTGTCGTGCAGGAATATGGCCTGCCGAATACTCGACTGTACGCCGAATTGCAAAACCGCGGCGCAACGATAACGGCGTGTCCGGTTTATCGCTGGGCACTGCCGGAGAACACTGAACCACTTGAATCCGCCATTCGCCAGACAGCGGATGGCAAGGTGGACGCGATTTTGTTCACCAGTGCTAATCAGGTCAGCAGCGTTCTCACAGTGGCCGAACGCATAGGAGTGCTGGAACAATTCCGCTCCGCCACTTCAGATCGGACTTTGGTTATCTCCATCGGCCCCACCTGCAGCGAGGCTCTGGTCGACAATGGGTTCACAGTGCATGCTGAAGCCTCGCCACCCAAAATGGGACAACTTGCTCGAGTGGCCGTCGACGCTTTGAAGGCACGGACTGGATTCTAGTGCACCGTCAAAACAAAAACTTCGGGCTTGATGTAGTGGATCTTGCTAAAGATCCCCCTTGCGACAGGACCTTTAGCAAGGTCCACTACCCCCAAAATTAAATCGTGACACAGCACCAGACGAAGCAAGGCCAAGCCGTCGCGCGCTCCCAAGTCTTAAGGCCGGTGCAACCGAGCAAACGGGGTGTCTCGCAGCAGAACCCATGTGTCTTTGCTGCCACCGCCCTGCGACGAATTGACGATCATCGAGCCTTCTTTCAGGGCCACTCGTGTCAGCCCGCCGGGAAGAACGAAGACGTCCTCACCGAACAAAATGAAAGGTCGCAGATCGACGTGCCTTGGAGCCAGACTTCGGTTCAGCACAGTGGGGACAGTCGACAGAGTTAACATTGGCTGAGCGATATAGTTCCGAGGATCCTTGCGAATGGAATCGGCACACTTGTCTCGTTCATCCTGACTGGCCTGAGGTCCCATCAGGATGCCGTAACCGCCGGATTCGTTGGTTGGCTTCACAACCAGTTTGTCCAGATTCGACAGTACATACTGACACTGGTCAGGTTCTGAACACAAATAGGTCGGCACGTTTTCGAGGATGGCGTTTTCATTCAAATAGTAGCGAATGATCTCCGGCACATATCGGTAGACGGCCTTATCGTCGGCCACGCCAGTTCCCGGCGCGTTGGCCAGCGTCACGTTGCCACTGCGATACGCCCGCATCAGCCCTGGCACACCCAGCATGCTGTCGGGACGAAACGCTTCCGGGTCCAGAAAGTCGTCGTCAATACGGCGATAGATCACATCGACTCGCTGCGGTCCGTGAGTCGTCTTCATCCACACGATGTCACGTCGATCAACGAACAAGTCTGTTCCATTGACCAGCTCAATACCCATCTGCTGAGCCAGAAACGAATGCTCAAAGTAGGCGGAATTATAAACGCCCGGAGTTAACACAACAGCCGTCGGCGTGGACGAACTGCTGGCCGGAGCTGTCTTCAGCAACGCATCCAACAATCGTTCCGGATAGTCTTCGATCGAAGCGATCGTGGAGCCGTAAAAGACTTCCGGGAGAACTCGCTTCATAATCTCGCGGTTCTCAAGCACATAGCTCACACCCGACGGACACCGCAGATTGTCTTCGAGGACATAAATTGTGCCATCATGATTTCGTACCAGGTCGGTTCCCACAACGTGGGTCCATACGCCGCCCGGTGGCCGAAACCCGATGCATTCCGGACGATACGTCTTGGCGGATTTGACAAGCTCCTCGGGAACAACTCCGTCCTTGAAGATCTGTCCAGCCCCGTAAACGTCATCGAGAAACAGATTCAAGGCACGGATGCGCTGCTTCAAGCCTGCTTCGATCGAGGCCCATTCATCCCAGGAAATCGGGCGCGGCACCACGTCAAAAGGCCAGATCTTCTCATTGCCATCATTGTGACCGTAGACGGCAAACGTGATCCCCTTCTCCAGCAGTTCTTCCTCAGCATGTCGCTGCCGTTCCGCAAGAACTTCTGCGGAAAGCGATGAGAGACATTCGGACAGGGCCGGATGTCGAGGAGTTCCGTCAGAGGTCAAAAGTTCATCAAAAGTGGTTACCACGTCCTCGTATCTTTCTCATTTGGCAGTGGGAATCGCCATCCTGTTGCGGAAACGGGCACTTCTGTGCTCATGTGCACGGAGTTTAGGCACCTTCCGCTAATAATCACAATAGGCCTGAACAAAACGCAACATCCGTGCCGTGTTTTGCGTTGTTGAGCCTGAGGCGCTAGCCGATTCAAAAGAAACACCGGCTAGCGCCTCAGGCTCAAGTCGAGTAACAAACCCAGGCGAAAACGGGTATTGGCTCCTGAATGTGTCAGATCGATACAGACATTGGTGCTCCGGACAGATAACATGAAGCGACGCGGGCCGGGGTATCGCATTTACAGCCGACAGCAACCTCCCAGCTCGATGAAGACGCCTTATGGTGAGATTCTTCCCGCTGTCAGAAACAGCAGTATCGCTCAGGTGATGTTCGCACAGCGTCGCGAGCCCTCAGGTCAATCGAACAGGCGAAATCGTCGCCTCATGTTTTCGAGACCTGCATTCTCTCTTCGGCCACTCACTTCCTGATGATACTCGGCGGAGATCTTTCATCTCCGAACTCTGATGTGCTCACGCGCGATGTGTGCAACGCCAGGAGTCACCGAGGCCTGTTCTTTGGAGCCTCCTTATGAAGCTATTGATTCTGTTACTCTTCGTAATCATCGCCGCTGCTCTGGGAACGCATTTTTCGACCGGCGGCATGAAGTCCGTCTGCCAGACCGTGCTTTTTATCACAGCCGGAATCTCTGCTGTCGCACTGATCACCGGAGCAACCGACTGACGTCAGCGTTACTCGGCCATAAACCCGGGGAGAGATGTCATCGCTGTCTTCAAGCGCCCCAGTGCGCGAATATAGCGGTCGCTGGCAGCTTGTTCTGAGATCCCAAGAACCTGAGCCGCCTCGCGATTCGTCAGTTGTTCAAAATGTCGCAAAGCCAGAACTTCGCGATCGATTTCTTTCATGTCTTCCAGAGCATGGTTGAGTTGCTGGGACATTTCTTCTCGGACCGCAGCCTCACTGGGAGTTGTCAGGTGATCCATCAAATGAAACGACAGGGACGACGACGTTGACGAACTTGACCAGCCTCGATCAATCGAGAACTCATTCCCTGCGTTTCGCTTCTGAGTTCCCAAATGTCGCCGGTGAATGTCGACAAGCGTCTGACAGGTGATCAGACGGAACCAGACAAAAATTGATCGAGATGCATCGATCAGAAAATGGTCGATTCTCTGTACCGCGGACAGCCAGGCTTCCTGCAGAATGTCGTCCGCATCAACTCGACCATGCAGGCGTGGATCCATACGAAACGTCACCAGCCGCCAGAGACGGTCGCGATGTTGCGAGAACAATTCGGCCAGAGCGTTCTGGTCGCCTTTTGCAACTCGACTGATCAGTTCCGTATCAGACGGATTATTTGCCACAAAACGTCCCCTGTCCGACCGCCCCCCGCCGCCCCGCAACCAGTACGAAACTCTAGTGGAGTGCCTCAATAAGCCGTCGAATTAAGGCGCAGTGGAATTCGCCAGAATTCCCCATCGCGTCAAAACTCTTACGACTCGGCTCCATGAAAATGCGCGGGGCCAAAACGAAACGAATCTCAGGGACACTACACTAGCAGAGTCATGAATTCCACCAAGTATTTGAGGGAAGAATTGGCCGCAGACAGGGAAAAGTCGTCTCCCGGTGATGCGGACGATCAGCCATCAAATTCCGAAGAATCGCCACAGGAGCACTCATCTACGTCGGAGCACGACCGACGAGGCCGAACAGAATCTGAAGACGGCGCTCGCCGGGAGAAAAAAGTCTCCCCCGGGGGTTTCTTTTGTCGGTATGTTGTTCGGGAATGCGGGTCTGATAGATTTCTTCTCCGGGCGGAGGATTCTGAAAAGGATTCTTGCCGACCCAGTGATAACGTCCTGTACGATTCAGGGCCGCACCGTCTGATGATTTGGCGACACTCGTGGCCGGAGGTAATCCTCATGTCTCGAGAATTCCAGTCGAACATCAGAACTGCGAGAATGTCTGAGTAACAGCCCCCAAACGGCCCTACGGCCGTGTGAGATTGAATATGCCGATCAAGGTACGATGCGAAGGTTGTCAAACGGTCCTGAATGTTCCGGATGCCGCCGCCGGTAAAGCGGTGAAATGCAAACAGTGCGGTGGTCGAGTCGTGGTTCCGAGCGGTGAAGCAGAATCTTCAGCGCCAGCCCGTCCCCGCCCCAAAGTTAAAGCAAAGGCAACTTCAGACGATCCGGATGACGTCCTGTTCGGTGTCGACCTAAACCGCGCAGAAGATACTCAGCGCAGGATTTGTCCAGGGTGTGCTCGCCCGGTCAGAGAAGAGGACATCGACTGTCCCAAGTGCGGCGTAACGATCGCCACCGGAGCACTCAGCGAACGACAACGACTGAAGATTGCGAGAAAGGGGCCACCTCCCGCGGAGTTCTACGGGGTCGTCTGGAGCAACGGCTGGAAGTTCCTGAAGAAGCATTGGCAGTTCGGTGTTCAGACAGCATTGGTCTGGACCATTTGCCTCTCCATGGCATCCACATGTTCGTTTGCCCTCAACTACTACATCACCACTCGATCCGCCGCACTGGAAGCGATGCTGGAAACTGACACGACGAACATTCGGGTTGAGGGCAATTCTGTTGTCATCACTGTTCCTGAGGACAAAGGGTCGAAGGTGCTTTATGACGGAACCTATTATACGACCCCCAAGTCTGTGACACGCTTGCCGATACCTCGATTGATGGCTCAACGCGAACCGCCCGCTCTGTTCTGGACGGGGATGACATTGGTGTTCCAGCTGGGTTTTGGTGGCTGGGCCTGGACTCTGGCCACGACCATTGCTGGTGTGACGATGGCTGGGGAGAAAAAGGTCAAGCGATTTACGCTGGACTTCTTCGCCAACCTCACCATGGGTTTTCGATTCTACGTCTGGCCGGTCATTCTGACGCTGCCACTGTTTCTCATCGCCGTGGCCATAGGATTCTTCAACATCCAGGCAGCACTGATCGTCGGTGGTCTGATCATGATTATTCCACTGCTGGTCTTGCCGGCCGCTGTGGTTCATATGGCTCAGAAATATACGCATCGAGCGTGGTTGCTGACCTGGATGCTGCGTGACTTCGGCAAGACGATCGGCCCGTCTCTTTACGTCTTCGCGATGAACATCTTTCTGGTCTTTCTGGTTCCGATTGCTGTCGCGGTCGCGATCGCCGTTATGCAGGGACGAGTTTTCACGTGGCTCATCACTCAGGAACTGGCAACTCTGGAATGGCTGAAATCGAACGTTAATGATTTTGGCGAAGGGAACCTGAGGTTTCTGTTTTATCAGATGCCACTGGTTTTCTCTGCGTCCTTCGCTTTCTTCTTCATCATCTGCTCCCTGATGAGTTTCCCCGCCGTGTTTATGATGCGAGTCATCGGGCTTTACGGCCTTTACTTCCGTGCCGACCTGGCGGTTGTGAATGAGTTTCCGGATCTGGAACCAGTGGGATTCGGACCACGTTATCTCGCGTTCCTGATCGACTACATCATCATGGGCTTGCTGGGTGGTCTTGGCCGATTTGTCGGATCCCTCTTCGGACTCCTGTTCAACTTCTACGGCTGGAGTATCGCGGACCAACTGGCGCTGGGCGTCGGGGCTGTCGCAAGTCTCGGACTGATCGGGTTCTACTTCGCCTCCGGTGAAGCCGGAGCAGCTCGAGCCACACTCGGCAAGTGGAGCCTTGGTATGATCGTCCTGCGTGATGACAATAAGGTGCAGACTCGCCAACAAGCTTTCGGTCGCGCCGCGTCGGCGTTCGTAACGGCGTTGACACTGTATATCGGATTCATCATGTGCTTCTTTCGAGCCGACAAGAAGGCCATGCATGATCTGATGAGCAAGAGCAAGGTCGTCTGGCAGAGCGAAACAACGTAAGCTGCAACACGGGCCAGGATTGTTCTATTCAATGCCTTCGTCCCATCGAGACAGCCGGCAGAGGTCACTGTTGATCTGAAAATCACGGCAGGCCTGAGGACGCAGGTCGTAGTGCCGACATAACCGAGTTTCCTCGTTCAACCACACGCATGGCAGCAGATCGAAATGCTGATCCGCTGCCACGCGTTGTTGAACCGGAATCAGCAGCTCATCAGGAACTCCCAGAGCCGCCTCTTCCCCCGGCTGAAATGGCGGAACCGGTGTTCTCAGGCAACACGCTGCGCAGTCGTTGCAGGACTGAATCACCGGTAAGTTCACGCCATCACTCATCACTTCGCTTTCGCTTCAGAAAATCCCGGGTGCATGCGAAGAGTTGCCCTGAATGTCAGGACATTCACGCCTTGAAGATCTTCTCTCGACCATTCGCCACATTCTTCGTGGCGTTGCGTGTGTCAAGTACCATGCGGGAATGTTCGACGATGAAGTTGTAGTCGAAGGCAGAATGGTCCGTCGAGATCAACACACAGTCCTGAGCGGCCAGGAACTCCGGCGTCAGAGCATTGCTCGTCATCTGCGGCAAATGCTGATAGTGTCGCATCTTCGGCAATCGAGGCACATGCGGATCGCTGTAGCTGAGCACCGCGCCACGCTCCATCAGGAGTTCCATCAACTCGAAAGATGGACTCTCACGAGGATCATCAACGTCCTTCTTGTAGGCCATCCCAAGAATACAAATGCGGCTGCCTTTGACGGGTTTGCTCTGCTCATTCAGGAATTCCGCCAGTCGACCCACGACATAGCGCGGCATGTTGGAGTTGATCTCTCCGGCCAGTTCAATAAACCGAGTGTTCATGCCCTGCAGACGAGCCAGCCAGCTCAGATAGAACGGGTCGATCGGAATGCAGTGCCCGCCCAGTCCCGGTCCTGGATAGAACGCCTGAAATCCAAACGGCTTGGTCTTCGCCGCGTCCACAACTTTCCAGACATCGATGCCCATGCGATCAAACAGCATCTTCAGTTCATTCACCAGCGCGATGTTGACCGCGCGATAGGTGTTCTCCAGGATCTTGCAGGCTTCCGCGATCTCCGCATTGTCGACTCGAACGACTTTCACTATCGAATGGCTGTACAACGCACAGGCCAGATCGCCGCTGACGTTGTCGATACCACCCACGACTTTCGGAATTCCGGCTGCTGTGTAATCCGGATTGCCCGGGTCTTCTCGCTCCGGACTGAACGCAACAAACACATCTTTGCCGCAGACGAGTCCCGATGGATTGCGATTCAGGATCGGCACCATCACATCGCGAGTCGTCGTCGGATAGGTGGTGCTCTCCAAAACGACCAGTTGTCCAGGTCGAAGCACAGCGGCAATTGATTCGGAGGTTGATTCAATGTACTGCAGATCCGGATCTCGGCTGGCATTCAGCGGCGTCGGCACGCAGATCAGCAGAGCATCAGCTTCCGCAAGTCGCGCCATGTCGTTGGTGGGGGCGAGCACTCCACGATTGATCCAGTCGGAAACTCGCTCTGACGAGATATGTTTGATGTAGCTCTGGCCCGATTTCAGAAGGCGGACCTTCTCCGGGTCTACGTCGAACCCGAGACATTTAAATCCCGCGTTTGTGAACGCACTGATGAGCGGCAGGCCCACATATCCCAGCCCGATGATGCCCACTAATGCCGATTTGTCTGCGATCTTTTGAGCCAGTGCTGCAGACAAACTTTCGGTGGAAGAACTTGTGGGCATAGTGACAGGTGTCCCAAGAGCCAAATGGACCAATCCGAGTGAAGCAGCACAAGGCTGTCATCATGATCCTCACTACGTCAGATCGAAAGCCCGCGTGTGAAGAAACTGATCGCACGCATCGGAATTTGTCGACGATGCCGGTTGTATAAGTTCACGCAGGTCGCATCTGACGGCCTGACCATTGCCTACCTTTCCTCGAAATCGCTCGAATCACGCAGCTTTCCGGCGTGCATCACGTGAGGCTGATAGGGGCCGGGTCAGCATTGCGTTCGCCTGGAGTTTCCAAACCGTAGCTCTGCTGACGCCGTGCGGGGGGCTCTATCGCACCGCTTTCCCCGGCAGCAAATGAGCGTGCATCGCCACAATGGTGACGCAGGAGCCGAATGCCAGATCGATCATGTACATAGAAATGTGGGCAATGGTGTGCCTTGCATGGCGCCGTCTAAACTCCTTGCCTGCTTCTCATTCGAACGTCTTTCCGCACCACGCTGGCATCAGAATCGCATTGCGATAAAAAACACTCTGAATTCAACTCCGTTTCGAGACAGGAATATTCTCTATGAGCACAGGGTTTGGAATTGTTGGCACGGGCATGATCGCTCATTTTCATGCGAAAGCGATTCAGGCCATGCCGGGTGGGCAGGTCGTTGCGTGCTTCAATCAGAATGTCGACAAAGCCAAAGCTTTTGCTGCCGAGTACGGATGCAAAGCCTACTCAACGCTTGATGAACTGCTGGCTGATCCCAACGTGGGAATTGTCACAATTTGCACGCCAAGCGGTGCGCATCGCGATCCAGCGATTGCCTCAGCGAAGGCCGGAAAACATGTGGTTGTAGAGAAGCCGCTCGAGATTACTCTGGAACGCTGCGATGACATCATCAACGCCTGTCAAAAGTATGGCGTGAAGCTCTGCACAATTTTCCCGTCACGCTTCAGCCCCGCGAACCTGGCATTGAAAGCAGCCATCGATCAGGGCCGCTTCGGACGAATCACACTTGGCGACACGTACGTTAAATGGTGGAGAACTCAGGAGTATTACGACGGCGGCGGCTGGCGCGGCACATGGGCTCTGGATGGTGGCGGAGCTTACATGAATCAGGCGATTCATAATGTCGATCTCCTGTGCTGGCTGATGGGCGACGTCGCAGAGATCGCCGGTTTCACAGGAACCCTCGCCCATGAACGCATTGAAGTCGAAGACGTGGGAGTCGCCTGCCTGAAGTTTGCCAACGGAGCGATCGGCGTGATGGAAGCGACGACAGCCGCCTGGCCTGGTCTGTTGAAGAAGACCGAAATCCACGGCAGCCGCGGCACCGTGATCGTCGAACAGGACTCCATTCTGCGATGGGAATTCGCAGAGGAAAAACCCGAAGACGCTGAAATCCGGGCAAAGCTCGGCGCGGGTTCAGCGACCTCCGGCGGCGCATCAGATCCAAAGGCGATTTCATTTGTTGGTCATCAACTTCAGCTGGAAGATTTTGTCGATGCGATTAAAACCGGCCGACAACCTCGAGTTGATGGTGCGGAGGGGCGTAAGAGCGTTGAGATTATCCTGGCAATCTATGAAGCGTCACGAACCGGTCAGAGTCAGAAACTGCCGCGATAAATGCTGCGGATCGACGCTCAGAACGACTTCATTCTGAGCGTCGTTTGAAGGGATTCATGTTCAGTGAACGGACTCATCGGAATCGGAGAACTCGCCGGACTAACAGCCGCCGCTTTATGGGCCTGTTCCAGTTTGTTCTACGGTCGAACAAAGCTGTCAGCATGGCAGATTAACTTCGGCAAGAATTTTCTGGCATCGATTATTCTTTGCCTGCACTTGTTCGTCGTCACAAGCCTCGCCGGACGATCCATGTTTGCAGCGGATCGCAACACCTGGCTGCTGCTCATCGTCAGCAGCGCGATCGGCATCCTGATCGGCGATACATTCTATTTTCGCAGCCTGCAGATCCTGGGGCCTCGCCGCGCACTGATCGTTTCGATGACATCACCATTGTTCGGAGCCATCATTGGCTGGACTGTGTTGCAGGAATCGCTTTCGTTACTGAGCATCTCCGGGATCCTGCTAACACTGTTCGGCATAGCCATCGTTGTCACGGAACGTGGAGCGGAGGCTGAGACGCCCGGACATTTCCCGGCGTCGATGTCTCGCGGAGTCGCGATGGGACTGTTGGCGTCGTTATGTAATGCGTGCGGCGGAACCTTCAGCCGACTTGGAACGTTCGGCAGTGAGAAGCTTTCCGCTGGCGGTTGCGATCCGCTCGAAGCAACCGTGATTCGAGTGTGCGTTGCGTCGGCAAGTTGCATCGCCATCGCGATTATCACAAGGCAACTGGTCAGCACGGCTCGCAAATCATTTGATCCGGCGGCCTTGAAATCTTATCTGCCAGCGGTGATCTGCGGTCCTTGGCTGGGAATCTGGATGAGTCAGATTGCGTACAAGAATTCGTATCTGGCGATCGTTCTGACGCTGACTTGTACGACGCCGCTGTTCGTGATGCCGATGCTGCGAATCGCCTACGGCTACCAGATCACAGGTCGAGCAATCATCGGGACGCTGGTGGCGTTGTCCGGCGTTTATTTGACAGTTGCTTAAAGCGACATGGCGCGACAAATCCGGCGTTGGCCGGGTGAGGGGCGCAACTCGAAATGCCATTGAAGGATCAAACCGCAATGGTCCTGCGAGCAACTCGCCCCCCCCACGCTTTGACTTTTAATGGCCGTGAG
>JBILXT010000632.1:0-3285 GCA_044378235.1 Planctomycetaceae bacterium | reverse complement strand
TCTGAGTAAAAATATTGATGTCCAGTTTGGCAACGGCGACACCAGCAATCGAGCACAGCACACACATCGGTACCACCAGAATCACGGCCAGAGGCAGCGACCAGCTTTCATACAGCGCGGCGAGGACGAGAAACACAAACGCCACGGAGAAACCGAACAGCAACATTCCTGTGCTGCCCGATGTTCGCTCCAGAAAGGAAAGCTCGGTCCACTCGAAGGCCATCGTGGATGGCAATTCAGACGTTGCCAGTTCTTCGAGAATTCGAATTCCTTCCCCGCTGCTGACTCCTGTTGACACGTTGCCAATAATTGCGGCGGCCGGATACATGTTGTAGCGAGTCACCATCAATGGCCCGCCGATTGTTCGCACTGTGGCCACAGAACCCAGCGGGACCATACGTCCGGTATTTGTTCGGACTCGCAGTTTTGCGACATCATCCACGTGATTTCGAAAGCCTTGATCGGCCTGAACCACAACCTGCCAGGTACGACCGAACATATTGAAGTCATTCACATAACGAGAACCCAGATAAGCCTGCAGAGTTCCGAAGACTTCGCCCAGACTGATTCCCTGTGACAGGCAGGCATCACGATCCACATCAAAATAGAGCTGTGGAGCATTTACGTTGAAGCCGGTGAAGAGTCCTTTCAGCTTCGGATTCTTGCTGGCTACGGTGATCAGGTTGTCGGTTTGTTCCTGAAGGACTCGAAGCCCGGCATCGCCGCGATCTTCAACCATCAACTTCATGCCTCCGGCTCGACCGACTCCGGAGACGGCAGGCGGCGGAGCCAATGTCACCGTCGCTTCGGGAATCTGTTTCGCGAACTGTTTCAGCAAAGATTCCTGAATGGCATTGGCCGTTGTTTCCGGTGTTTTTCTCTGATCGAAGTTTTCCAGAATGATGAACATGGAACAGAAATGGGAAGCTCGACCGCCCAGAGTAAACGAGTTCCCGGCGATGGAGTTGACGCTGCGGACGCCAGGTGTATCGAGAGCGATGCGTTCGATCTTCGCCAGTGTTTCCAGAGTGCGCTCAGCGGCCGTTGCATCGGGTAACTGCACGCTCCCCGTCAAATAGCCTTTATCCTGAGCAGGAATGAAGCCGGTGGGAAGAGAATGAAACCCAGTGTAAGTCAGGCCGACAAGTCCGACGTAAACGATCAACACAAGGATGGGAACTCGCAGTAGCCTTGATGTGGTCGTGACATAGCCGTTAACGCTGGCCCCCATCAAACGATTGAACAAACGGAACAGCCAACCCAGAAAGAAGTTCAGGATTCGTGTCAGCAAGTCCTGTCGCCCATGTTTCGGCCGTAACAGCAACGCGGCGAGGGCCGGGCTGAGCGTCAAAGAGTTGATCGTGGAGATGACCGTTGAGATGGCAATCGTCAACGCAAACTGACGAAAGAACAGGCCCACGATTCCCGACACAAACGCACACGGGATAAAGACAGCAGAAAGAACCAGTCCCACGGCGATCACGGGGCCCGTCACTTCATCCATCGCTCGAATCGCAGCTTCGCGAGGACTGAAGCCCCGTTCGATATATTGCTCCACAGCTTCAACGACCACGATGGCGTCATCGACCACGATACCGATGGCAAGCACGAGGCCGAACAGAGTCAAATTGTTCAGACTGAAGCCAACGGCCAGCATCGCCGCAAAGGTTCCCACAATCGCCACGGGCACTGCGATTAATGGAATGATGGCCGGACGCCAACCCTGGAGAAAAAGCAGCACGACGAGCGAAACCAGAATCACGGCATCTCGCAGTGATTTGAAAACTTCTCCGATCGATTCACGAATAAACGGGGTCGTGTCGTAGCCCGCTTCCCAGATCACTCCTTCGGGGAAATCGACCGCCAGTTCGTCCATCTTGGATTTGATCAGGTCGGCGGTTTCCAAAGCGTTTGCGTCAGGCAACTGAAAGATCGCGAGGCCGACTGTGGGTTTCTGATTAAACCGGTTATTGGTTTCGATAGTTCGGGCTGCCACCTCGACTCGCCCAAGATCCCTGATCCGCAGCGTGCGACCGTCCGGAGTTGTCCGCACGATGACGTCGCCAAACTCTTCCGGTGTTTGTAGTCGTCCCTGAACATGCAGAGGAAGTTGCCAGGCGTGTTGAGCAGGTGGCTGGCTGTTGATCGTTTCATTGGTACGCGTGAAGGCGTCTGCAGGTTTCGATTCAGAACCGCCAGTCGTAAGAATATTGACCGAGCTTATGTTGGGGTTGACGACGGCGTTCTCTGCTGTTGGCTGTTGCCCGAGTTGTCCCAGACCAACCTCGGCATTTTGTTCGCGTACGGCCGACACAACATCTGACACCGCGACGTTCCTCGCGGCCAGTTTGTCCGGGTCGAGCCAGATTCGCATGCTGTAGTCACGCTGCCCGAAGACTCGAACTTCACTGACGCCCCGCAGCCGACTGATTTCATCAAGCAGTCTCAGGCGAGCGTAATTGCTCAGATACAACTGGTCGTATCGTCCGTCCGGAGAATTCACACTGATCGTCAGCAGGATGTCGGGTGATCTCTTGCGAGTCGTCACTCCCGTTCGGCGCACCAGTTCCGGCAACAGCGGTAACGCCAGGCTGACTCGATTCTGCACCAGCACCTGAGCCAGATTCAGATCGACACCTGGCTTGAAGGAAACGGTCAAAGCATACGAACCGTCGTTGGTGCTCGACGAATTCATATACAGCATGTCTTCGACGCCATTGACCTGCTGCTCAATCGGAGCCGCAATTGTTTCCGCCACCGTCTGCGCGCTGGCTCCGGGATAATTGCAGGCGACTTCAACAGTGGGCGGAGCAATCAACGGATACGGAGCGAGCGGCAATTGATACAGCGCGATGCCGCCGACCATTGTGATCACGATGGAGATCACAGAGGCGAAAATCGGACGATCAATAAAGAAGCGAGAGAACACAGGAAAGGCTCGCAACAACGGCGGGACATCTCAGCAGGCGAGACATCGTACCCTTTCAGGAACCTCGCGGGAATTGACCGGTCGTTCGGACTGTGGCCTTTTGGACTGCGGCAGCCTGCTGCCGCTTTCGCGCAGGCAGCCTTGCTGCCAAGCCACGGTTGTTGGAGCTGGTCGGATTCCGCATTTGTTCTCCACAGCAGGCTGTGGAGCCGAAAGCTGCAGCGGGCTGCAGCAGTCCAAAGAACCGTTAGCGGCGGCCCTCAATGCGAACCGGGGTTGGCATGTCGAAACATACCAACCCCGGAACATCGGGTCGTCCGAAGGTGAGGAGTAACTTCGGAGCGAACTTTTCGTTG
>JBILXT010000224.1:0-11701 GCA_044378235.1 Planctomycetaceae bacterium | reverse complement strand
GCGGCCGTCGGGGTAGCCGATGATCTGCTGGCCGTCGGTGAGTGTTACGCTGACTTCGAAGGTCTCATGAACTCCCGGTAACTCCGGATGCACGATGTCCGGGAAGCGTTCCCATGCCCATGTCCACAGAGTGGGATTCACGTCGGCTCGACCAGCAATATCGAACCATTCTTGCTCGGCTTTTCGCAACTCCCTGAGTGTCGCCTGCCGACACCAGACACGCAGAATGGATTCGATCCATTCGCGACGCGCAGCCGCCAGTTGCTCGAAGTTGACGGGGGGAGTGATGCTCGGTGAGCACTCTTCAGACATGAACGAGGTCCTGACGGGTTGGGGCTGTGTTTGGCAGCGTAGCTGCCGCAGCATTTAGCCCCAGGCTTCAGCCTGGGGTGGGTGGCGAAAACAAGTCCATCAGCCGTGAAACGGCGATAGCAGTGGAATTCTTCCGACGATGTGAACACCTGGCTGTCGCCGTTTCACGGCTTCACGTTCGTTTCGAATAATTTCCCCAGGCTAAAGCCTGGGGCTACTTGCTGCCGCCTCTACGAGGCGAAATCGGAACAAAAACTGACCAACAAAAATTCACGACAACACACCCAGCAACTTCAAGAACTCGCGACAAAAAGCCGGGTGAGCAGGCCATGCAGGTGCGGTCACCAGGTGGCCATCGACATGAGCTCCGTCGATTGCGATTGAGGCATATGTTCCGCCAGCCAGCGAAATCTCTGGTCCACAAGCCGGATACGCTGTGCAGGAGCGACCTTTCACAATTCCAGCGGCTGTGAGAATCTGAATTCCGTGACAGATGGCCGCGATCGGTTTCTTCGCTGCATCGAACGCTCGCACGATTTCCAGCACGCGAGCATTCAATCGCAGATATTCCGGAGCACGACCGCCGGGAATCAGCAGCCCGTCGTATTGGCTCAGGTCGACACTGGCGAAGTCAGCATTCAATGTGAAATTGTGGCCGGGCTTTTCGCTGTAGGTCTGATCGCCTTCGAAGTCATGAATCGCAGTGCGAACTTTGTCCCCGGCTTTTTTGTCCGGACAAACTGCATCCACCTGAACACCGACTGTCAGCAAAGTCTGAAATGGAACCATGATTTCGTAGTCTTCCACGAAATCACCAGCCAGAAGAAGTACGCGTGCCATATTCAATTGCCTTTAGGAAATGATATCCTGAATCACATGACCAGCGACATCCGTTAATCGGAATCGTCGGCCGTTGTACTTGTATGTCAGCTTCTCATGATCCATCCCCAGCAGATGGAGAATCGTGGCATGAAGGTCGTTGATGTGAACCCGGTTTTCCACCGACTTGTAGCCAATGTCATCCGAGTTCCCATAGCTGACGCCACCCTTGATGCCTCCACCGGCCAGCCAGGCACAGAGATGATGAGGATTATGGTCGCGTCCAGGTTTGTCACCGGTCTGAGCAATCGGCAATCGTCCGAACTCACCGCACCACACGACCAGCGTATCATTTAACAGTCCGCTGGCCGCCATGTCGCTCAACAACCCGGCCACCGGCTTGTCCGTCTCGCCGGCAAACTGACGATGGTTGCCTTCGATGTCACTGTGGCCGTCCCACGATCGCTGATTCTCCATCCCGCCCGAATAAATCTGCACGAAGCGAACGCCACGTTCGACCAGTCGCCGAGCCGTCAGGCATTGTCGAGCAAAATGGTCGCAGCGTTCATCGCCGATGCCGTACAAATCCTGAATATGCTTCGGTTCACTCGCCAGATCCAAAGCCTCCGGGGCAGAGGAT
Source organism: Planctomycetaceae bacterium (assembly GCA_044378235.1). Lineage (GTDB taxonomy): Bacteria > Planctomycetota > Planctomycetia > Planctomycetales > Planctomycetaceae > SXXK01. The sequence goes on along the minus strand of JBILXT010000224.1, from coordinate 9,930 downwards.
TGCATGCGATAGGCCAGCTCAAAACTCTCAATCCGCGCGGCGAGTTCTGAATCGGCTTCGTGCTTTTGCTGGTGCAAACCATTAAGCTGTTTCAGCAGATCCAGTTCGTTTCGCTGAGCCGCCTCTGTCAGAGATGCTGGTCGCACGAGATTATCGATAGCTTCTCCTTGAGGACGCAGATAAGTCCCCTGATAAACGCCCGGGAGAAATCCTGCACTCCAGTTAGCCGCATTGCCTTTCGGCAGACCTCGCCCCTTGGGATCGCTCATCACAACAAAGCCCGGCAAATTCGCGCTTTCGCTGCCAAGGCCGTAAGTGACCCACGAACCCACGCAGGGAAATCCCATGCGAGCAAACCCGGTGTTCATTGCGAACAAGGCCGGAGAATGATTATTGGATTCTGTGTAGCCCGACTGAATCACGGCCATGCGATCGACATGCTCACCGAGATGCGGAAAGATCTCCGGCACCATCTTGCCGCACTCACCGCGCGGAGTAAATTTGAATGGAGATTGCATCAAGTTACCGACAGCGTTCTTAAAGAAGCCTGTCGTGTCTTTGAACTCCGGGTCGAATTCACGAATCGACTTGCCATTCCACTTGGTCAGCTCAGGTCGATAGTTCCACGTATCAACCGGACTTGGGCCGCCGTTGATAAAGATCCAGATGACTCGCTTGGCTTTCGAATCGAAATGCCCCGGCTGCGGTGCCAGAGGATTCAACGAACGATTGCCCAGACTGTCTTCTGCTCGCGATGATTCCAGCAAGCCTTCATCACGCAGCAATCCCGCGAGGCCAAGCAACCCTAAACCGCAACCTGCTCGTTGCAGCATCTGACGACGAGAAGAAAATGAGGCAGTCATCTCAGGAGGTCCTCCGCAAGGGCGGTGCCCTTGACTCGAATTGCCGAACGGCACGATACCAATGGAGACGCTCACGTTGAGAGCTGGCCTGAATCGTGCAATGTTAGTGGCAAACACGAAACGGGCGAGTTCACAACGAGAGAATCACCACAATCTTACTCAGGCAGGATACCGAAATGTTCCAGCGACGTGAAATAAGTCAGCATGTGCCGCCACTTGGGTGTCGCATCCTGGGGTTTCGTTTACCGCCCAGCCGGAGGCGCCGGCTTCTGCTCTGGCCGGCGCCTCCGGCTGGGCGGTAAACGGCATGCAGCATCGCCGATGCAGGTTTCGAAAATGTGATTGCAAGGTGTATGGCAGAATGGATCTACTTTGAACTCTGCAATTTCCCGATTCTCTCGACAATCAACTCCGGAGCTTTCCCGGTCTCGCTGATCTGAATCGCTGCACGAATCGCTGGAAGCACGGCTTCTGGTTGCTCGGAAAAAATCGTCACCAGCGGAGTCCCGCGGCTCACTTGGTCACCAATCCGAACCAGCATTTCGAGGCCCACGGAATGATCAATCGGATCACCCATTTTTCTGCGCCCGCCGCCCAGGGAAATAATGACGAGCCCCAATGCTTCCGTGTCCATGGCACTGACCACACCATCCTGATCAGCGACAAGGTCAGTGGCTTTGGCAACGCGAAGCACTGCTTCCGGATCACCACCCTGAGCACGCACCATGCGACAATAACGTTCGAAGGCGGAGCCATCATTCAGATGTCCGGCACAACGGTTCACGGCTTCCTTCAGTGTTTTTTCCACGCCGGTTGAGACGAGCAGGTCGGCACATAGCTCCAGCGTCAAGAGCCTGACGTCCGTTGGCCCACCGCCCTTTAGCACATCGATTGATTCCAGGACTTCGACGGCATTGCCACACATGCGGCCCAGCGGCTGATTCATGTCGGTCAGCAATGCCGTCGTACGGACTCCCATGCGTTCGCCGGTGTTGACGAGAGAATGAGCCAATAGCGTCGCCTGCTCACGAGTTTTCATGAAAGCGCCGCTGCCGAATTTTACGTCGAGTACTAATGCATCTAACGACTCGGCCAGCTTCTTGCTCATGATGCTGCCGGTGATCAGCGGGATGGATGGAACTGTCGCGGTCACGTCTCGCAGGGCGTAAAGCTTTCGATCGGCCGGAGCCAGCTCCGCAGAGGCCCCTGTGATGACGCAGCCAACGGACTGAGTCAGACGAGTGATCTCATCCAACGAAAGATTCGTGCGAAAGCCGGGGATGGCTTCAAGCTTGTCCAGCGTCCCACCCGTCGCTCCAAGTCCACGACCGGACAGCATCGGATTCTGCAGCCCGCACTCAGCTAACAACGGCGCGAGAATCAGAGATGTTTTATCGCCGATGCCTCCGGTTGAATGTTTGTCGACTCGTTCAATGCCGTCCTTTGGCCAGGCGAGCTGAGTACCCGACCGCAGCATTTCCGATGTCAGCGTGGCGATTTCTCGAGGCGTCATGCCATTGAGATAAACTGCCATCGCCATCGCCGACATCTGATAGTCCGGGATCGTGCCGGTTGCAAAACCCTGAACAAAGAAGGCAATCTCTTCATCACTGAGTTCGCGATGATCTCGTTTGGCGGCGATGAGCGATGCGGGCAGCATGACGAAAATCTCCGATCAATCCGAGTTGCGATGATTCGTTAGGCCGGCGGAAAAAGAATTCACGTAGGACGGCCTTTCCAGGCCGTCGCAAGAGTCCACTCGACGGCCTGAAAAGGCCGTCCTACATGTTCTGCTCCGACGATTCACGGCGCACTCGGAATTATTGCACCAGAACCGTCGGTTCTTCCGCAGCCTGAGCCCGAATCTCACCCAGGCGAAACGCGGGATACTCGGGCGTTGAACAAGCCGCCTGAACTTTGTCGGCGACCTCGGCTGGAACCGTCAGAATAAGGCCGATGCCCATGTTGAAGACGTTGAACATTTCCTGTTCTGCAACGTTCCCTAACTTCTGCAGCCACTGGAAGACTGCTGGAATCTTCCAGGCCGATCGATTCACAACACCCTGCACATGTTTCGGGAGAACTCGTTCAAAGTTGTCTGCGATTCCGCCTCCAGTGATGTGAGCGATCGCGTGGATATTGCCTTCACCCGCAGCAGTTCTGGCAGCTGCAACAACGTCGGCATAGATTCGAGTTGGAGTCAGCAGCGCATCACCGACGGAACAATTCAACTCCGCCACATGATCCGCAACCTTCAGGCCGGCGTGCTCGAAAACAACCTTTCGAACCAGACTGTATCCGTTCGAATGAAAGCCTGATGATGGAACACCAATCAACACATCCCCCGCTTTGACTCGATGCCGTCCATCGACCAGCTCGTCGCGCTCGGCAACACCTACGCAGAATCCGGCCATGTCAAAATCGCCAGCCGCGTAAAGATCCGGCATGATGGCCGTCTCACCGCCCAGCAATGCCGCGCCGGCCTGACAACAGCCGTCGCTAACGCCACTGACGAGTTGCTCCAGCAGATTCGGATCGTCTTTGCCCATCGCGATGTAGTCGAGAAAGAACAAAGGCTGAGCGCCGAGACACAGGCAGTCGTTGACGCACATCGCGACCAGATCGATGCCGATGGAGTTGTACTTTCCGCAGTGAATGGCAACCTTGATTTTGGTGCCAACGCCATCAGTACCGGAGACCAGAACCGGATCTTTCCATTGCTTGCCATGATTCAGGCGAAACAGACCGGCAAAGCCACCGGGAAGTTCCATCACCCCGGGCGTGAACGTCTTCTGCATCAGCTTCGGCAGCTTCTGCATCCCCTGCTCGTAGAGTTCAAGATCAACGCCGGCGGATCGGTAGGTCAGTTCAGTCATGGAATTTACTAAGTCTTTGGACAGGTCTTTTCGGAATCGCAATGTCGCGTAGGCTACAGCCCACCTTGCGCATCACCGGTAGCGTGGGCTTCAGCCCACATTGCGCATCATCACAGGCCGAATTGCACGACTTGCCGACTCGACTGTCAAGCCGCCAAAGCGGCAACCCGCCGCAGAGTTGTCTTTTGCCAATCCTGAGTGTGGCACAGTTTACCCGGAATAATCTGAAGCGATTGTGCCAAATCTGCCGATTACGACGACGTGAGACTGCGTGGAGACTGAAAATAGCTGCTTCCATCGTGAGTCGAAAGGCGCTAGCCACGGGTTGTCGCTTTAGTCGCCCCCGACCCTGCGTCGGGGGTTTAACGGCTTTTGCACCAGTACAGAAGAGATGATGTGCAGTGGTGCAAAAGCCCGCAGGCCCCTGAGGCAGGCTCAGGGGGGATTAAATCAATTGGACGCTAGCGCCGTTCCGCTCACTATTCACACAGTCCCGACATAGCGACTGTTCTTCCAAACGGCGAAAAAGGATTTTCCATGTTCGGCCAGAAGACTCAACCAGCCTGGTTCTTTGACAGTTCCGTTCACCTGGAAGCTGTCAGCCGTCTGCTCTACCTGGTCGAAAACCACGAGCCGTTAGGCGTCGTTCTTGGCCCGGATGGCAGCGGACGCACGCGAGTTCTCTCCCGGCTCCGCGAGGAACTGATGCGAAGCGGCGTTCAGACAGTCAATCTGAACCTGAGCGGCATGGATGAAGAAGCGGCACTCTGGCAACTGACCGAATGCCTCGCCCTGCGAACACGACCTTCCATGCGGCGCTTCGAATTAATGTCACTGCTCCGCGATGAACTCGCGGGACGAGCTCGCTGCGAAGTTCAGACGGTGATCCTTCTGGATGACCTGCACCGCGCGATTGGAGACCTGAGCGTTCTCCTGCGTGTCTTGAATTCACTCAACGCGCAGTGTCGAGGAATGTTGACTGTTGTCGCTGCATCAGCCAAAGCTCTGCCTGCTGAGTTTAGCGAGTGTTCGCTGGTGCCGATTCGACTAACCGAGCTGGATACTGCGGAGTCTTCCGACTTTGTCCGCTCCCTGATCGGTCAACAGGTTCAGGAACCATCCAGCGTCGATGAATCCGCCGTCCGCGCGATTTCGATTACATCGGTGGGCAATGCCGCTCGCATGTCACGCCTGTGTTCATTGCTGCGAGTCGTCCATGAAGCGTCGCCGGAGACTCGCATCACCGAAGAAACGGTTTACTCATTGCTGACCGAGTTCTCTGCGGAACAGCTAGCATCAGGCTCAGTGATGCGCGCCAGCTAGTCCTCAATCAGGTGACCGAATCAGATGCAGGGCCATCCATGGTCCACCAAACTGTCGCAGATTCTCAACGCTAACTCCGGCCGCATTGACCTCCACCCATCGTGGCTGAAAACAAGGCTCATCGTCGAATTCAGACTGCAGTTGATGATTGAGCGGTTGCGAGAGGCGTATTGCTGAGCGACCGTCTTTTGGGTGATTCTGGACTGAAGCATCGGCCGTTCCGGATGTTTCCATACCGGATGGATCGCCAAACGCATCAGCCGCGTGTTTCACTCCCAGTCGACCGGCTTCGTCAAGTTTTCCGAGCCACGCCACGACTCGTTGTCGCAGCCCAGTGGCCGTGCGATACGATTCCACCAACGCCCAATAGGCATGGCGCTGGTGTTATCTGATAGACATGACGCAGCATGCTATCGACACTTTTGAGGCCGCCGGGAGGGCTGGTCGTCACGACATCACATCTCAGACCAATTCCAAACGACTTACGAAAACCAACCACCCAAAAACGTCGGATTCTTTTTCACCGACAGCGAGTTTCCTCCGAGTTGGGGAGTGTGGGCTAAGTCCGCCGAGCTTCTCGAACGCGTGATCCCATCCAGAACGTCATTTCTGAAGAGTCTTCAGGGAAACTATTCAGCATCAGGCGAGCCAACCGGCGATCATCGTCCTGCACGACAGACGCAAGACCATCCTTTTCCTGAAAGCTGTGACGCATGCCGGCAAGAATCAGAACCCATGCGCGGCTGCGGTGGTCGAGTGGACTTTGGTGAGAACGGTCACGCAGCAGTTCGCGGGCCGTCTCTTCGTGGAAGGCGTATTGCCACAGGTCGTATTCGCCCATGAGCGGACAACACAGAAGATCTGTCCAGCGTTCTGTCGCCTTTCGAGTCTTATCGATCGCAATAAGATCCGGCTGTGAAAGTCGATCATCTGACAGCACAACGCTTAACGCCTTGTGTCGGATCGACAGGTGACCAAGAAACACGTTGTGAGCAACCGGCCGAATTCGATCAACTCCCTGATAGCGATCGCGGGCCATCAGCAGAATGGTCCAGACGCGAGCCACCATTTCGTTAACCAGAATCTGTTCGGCGATGGTTCGAGTCGCCGGGCGAGCAGGCATCAGGCCTATCAGATGCAATGGGTCGCGAATGCTCAGGCCGTTCTCAAGATCAGTCAGGTCCTTCATCCAGCGATTAAACCGGTTGCGGCTAAGGATGTAGTAGTCACCGATTGTCTGAGCTGGGACTTCTTCATCCTGCTCAATGAAGAGTTGTCCGTGAGCAGCCATAAGAGCTGCGATTTCAGTGAGATAAGCCAGCTTCACAAATCACCAGTGGATGTTGAAGGTAAGAATCTCTGCGGCCAGGATTTTGATGAGAATCCAATTTCGCAAAAATAATGCCTTCTTTCCTCGCTCTGCCAATTTATGAGCTATGAAGCCCAAACAACATGGTTTCTCCTGTGTTTTTGACTCATCGTTCTCACGGAAGCCCGGCGTTGTTCTAAAGGCGACATTCGAGCCGCTGCTCTTTCACCTCGTTCGTGGTCAACACATGATGCCGAATGTCACCAGAGGTTAGAGCGACTGGTATCGTTTGTTCAGCGATGGGTTTAACGCAGTCCGATTGCTCCGGACCGCTGCTGAAAGCGAACGAAGTCTCCAGGCAGTCGTTGAACGAAATGCTTTTGGCGACTGTCGTTACGTTGGCTATGCAGGCTTCGGAGCAAGACGAGTGATCCGGACATGGCGGTCATGGTGAGCCGTTGCGACCTGAAGTCCGTCGACATGCAAATCCATATCTCGCGCGATGTTGGGCAGTTGAAAGCGGTGAAAGTCTTTCTCCGCATCAACTTTCCAGAACAAGAGCCAGCCGCCACTGCTGCCGCCTGAAACTCCCATCAAGGTTCCATCACTCAGCCATTTCAGACGCCAGACAACGCCGCCGGTGATCCCTTCTGCAATTTGCTGACGTTCGACAGCTCCGGTTTCGAGGTTGAACAACAGGATCAGGGGTTCATGAACCGCTCCGAGAGGATTGCTGGCTTTATATAGTCCCCCAGCAGCGATGTACTTTCCATCGGCACTCACAGCCAGAGATCTCACACCACCAAAATCGACTCCCTGACCGCCGTTGTACGAGTACAGTGCTGCCGCATCCAGCTTTTTGAGTTCCGTCCCTGCTGCCGTGTCCCACTGTCGCACTGAGCCGCCCAGATCTCCGGAAAAAAGTGACTTTCCATCGGGATGAAAAGTCACGGAGTAGATCTGCTTTTCATGGCCTGCCATTTCTCTGACCAGTGTTCCGTCCGCCATATTCCAGAGACGAACGATGTTGTCATTTCCTCCGCTGGCCAACAGTGCTCCGTCCGGACTGACAGCCAGTGATCGCACCCAGTGACGACCGTGCGCGGGGATGCTGCGAATTGGCTGAGGAGCATCCTCTGTGGCCGGCCACCAGGTCAATTTTCCATCACATCCACCACTGACGACCACTTTACCGTCATTGGAAAACGCAAATGCTGCAACCCAGGTGGTATGACCACCAGCCATGACAATCTTTGCGCCATCCGACAAACGGAAACGCGTGACCACGGCATCTTCGGAACCACAGAACACGTAAGCTCCGACCGGATCAAAGCGACAGGCAATCAACGGACGATCATGAACCCACTGACTTGTGACATTCGCCGCTTTTGGATCCAGCCCTTCAGGTTTCGTTGCCATTGGCCATTGCCTTTCAGGAAGTAGTTTGTTGCTGTGATCGAAGTCTTCCCGGCGTCATCCAGAAGCGGAAGCCGCAACCCGTTGAGATGCCATTAGCGATCAGAACTCAGCCACTGAAAACTTTGCTCTGTATTATGGTCGACTTTGGACGATTGATGCCTGCCCGAAACCGAGCACTTCCGCCAAGTCCCATTTTTGCACAAATGCCATCGTCAGCCGGTTTTACAGAAGTGTGACAATGCGATCACTCAGGATGGCTGTTGAATCACCGCGAAACCATCGGCCGGATAAGCCTCAGAAGGTACGCAACGCACCATAGAAAGTCGGAGCCTCAAGGCAGAGTCATCCATTGTGGAGTCTTGTTCGGATTCTCCAAAACCTGTGACCAGCGAATATCCTTCTGCATCGCATACATGACGATATTCATCGCCAGCTTTGCCGCATCCGTTTCAACATAGCCATCACAGGAAAGTGATGCCTGGTGCTCCAACGCACAACTGATGTCATATTTGCTGTAAATGACGACATAGCGCCCGTCAATTTCGATGCCTTCCAATACCGGCGGACCTTCCTCAGTTCTTAGTGTGAGTGCCGCGTTTTCTGTGCTGGGGACGAGTCGTCGCCGAGTTGTCTTCTTGATGTCGTGCCACGTCGCTTCCGAGTAAATTTCATGATCCGCCGGAATCGGTTTTAAAGGATGATCCGGATACAACTGCGCCACGAATTCTCGAAAACTACGATCAAAGTTTGTTGAGCCACAGCAAGCGTCCGCAAACAGGAATCGTCCCGTACTCAGGAAATCTCGAATGGCCTGTTGTTCCTGAGCACCAACACGAAATCGATAACGACCATGCATATAGAGCAGTGGAAACGGTTCCATCTCCTCCAGAGTTGCCGGGATCGCAGGTGTTTGCGTAGAAGCGGCCAGCCCTACGGTTTCATTCAATGCTTCCAGAAGATTTTTCAACGCACGAGGAGCCGTATCCCAGCCGCCATCGTGTCGCAGTTTGGCGATCTGTACCAGTCCGCGTTCTCCAGAGTCGATGGCTTTTTTCTTCCGAGAACTGCTGTTGCTGAGCTTTTCCGGAGGTTCACGCCCGGTTGCATAGGCCACAACATTGACCCCAACTTTCATGGCTCGACTAACTCGACCGCTCAACACAGAGTTACGTTCTTTCGGTTCATGCTTCATCCACTTTTGCCAGAGACAACCGATATCATCTGGTGAGTAAATGATGGATGTGCGACAGCCAAAGTCGACTCCCCAGAGTTTCACTCCCTCAACATCTCGAATGTTATACTCACTTCGAAACACGGCATGATCAGGAGTCAACGGTTGCAGCGACGCGTCGCCCTGAGGAAACATGCGGCTGACGATTTCACGGAAGCCCTTGTCAAATCCCTCTCCATCACAGTTGGCGACAGCAAAAATGAATCCGCCGGCATCCACATAATTCCGAAGCCAGGAGACATGCTCATCGGTCATTCGAGGAGCTTCGCGGCCGGAGATAAACAGGATTGGGGCCTGGTTGAGCTCCAGAACGGCGGTCTCCGGCTTCAGACGGCTCATCGTGACAACCTGACTGGTCAGACGCGGCGGCCAGGCTGGAAGACCATCGATCAGCTCCACCAGATTAACAACGTCAAATCGGTGACGGTTCCATTCTCCATCATCTCGTGATTCACCATTGGGGGAATTGTAATCAAGCTTGTTGACCACAACGCGTGACAGCCCTTTGGAGAGAAACAACAACGCCATTGCCGTATTCGTTGGCGAGGCCGCTTCACTTCCCCGTGAAATCCATTCTCCCGACGATTTCTGGATTTCCGTGAGCATCGTGGCTCCCTGACGATACCAGTCGTGACGTCCAAAAAAACGGACACCACTCATACGTCCCGCACGCTCGAGGCCGTAAAGATAGTAGTAATGAAATTCCGACTTACCCGGGTTGGACTGAACACTAAAATTCTGGGACAGCCAGCGACGACCATTCTGGAGAACCAGATCTGGAGTCGGGAGCTGACAACAGTCCGGATTCCCCTGAGCGTCGACATCGTTGTCATTGAGCAGCATTCGTGTCGTGATCCCAATCGTGGACAGTCCGGCGACCGTCATACTGCCTGAAGAAGGCTGTCCACC
>JBILXT010000631.1:0-3290 GCA_044378235.1 Planctomycetaceae bacterium | reverse complement strand
TTTTACTTGCTCAGCCGCGACGGGATCGCCTGCGTCTTCAGTCTTTCGCAACTTAAGGCTGAGATCCCCGATTGCCTGTTGCAGTTGTTTAGCAGCGATCAGGCTCTGGATCCGTTCTTCGAGAATCAGCCTTCTTTCTTCGTCTGTTTCCGCCAGAGATTCGGCAAGATCGAGCTGCTTCAGGGCATCAATGGCTCGTGGGTAACGACCGTCCAGCTCATACTCGCGCAGCCAGCGAGCAAGCTTTAGTCGGTCGCTGAATTCCGGAGTTAATTCGCAAGCGGCCTGGAGAGTCGAGAGTGCTTTCTCCGGCAGACCGGCCGCCTGGAGAATCTCAGCAAGACGATTCAGGTTCGCCGTGTTTCGTTGGTCACCTGTTGCGATGGCTTCCCATGCCCGGATTGCTTCATCCGAACGTCCCAGTGCCTGCAGATAATCTCCGAGATATTCCCGATACTGCGGATCCGACGGTTGGAGTTCCACCGCGCGGCGGTACAGAGTCAAAGCTTCCTCGGACAATTCGGTCCTCCGTATGAGTTCAGCGACCTGAACCAACAAGCGAGGATCATCAGGTCGAATCTGTAACATACGTTTCCAGATCGCGACTGCATTAGCATGCCTTTCAGTCAGGGGCTGATCATCCCGACGCAGTGCCATCAGTCCCCAGGCTTCAAGATGTTGGTTGTTTCCGGGGTCAAGCTGATGCAGTTCTGCGTACTCGGCTGCCGCTTCGTTAAACAACTTCTCCTGAGTCAGCAAAGACAGTCGTTCTTTTCGCAAGGCGATGTTCGACGGAGCCTTCTCCAGAGCCTTCCGGTACAGGTTCATCGCATCCAGGCCACGCCCCTGCGAAGCCAAAGCATGTCCGAGACTTGCGGTCACCTCCAGATCATCCGGATGATTCTGCAGCCACGTTTCGTAGTAGCTGACCAGTCCTGCCTGATCATTGTTTTGCAAGAACGACTGGTCGATGCGTCGGCGAATGTCGCGAGCCAGCCAACTCTCCGGATCCAGCGTCTGCAACTGAACTTCAAGATCACGCAAAGCCTCGTCGCGGCGACCGGACTGCAGTTTAAGCTCCGCGGCGGTGATTGCGTATTGTGCCTTCTGATAAGGATCGCGGTGCAGTCCGGCCAGCTCAACGTATCGTCCCAAAGCCGCTTCGACATCGCCTTCGGCAAGGAGTGTCGAGGCGATTTCTTCCTTCACTCGCAGGTCATCCGGGAACTGTGATTCCATTCTTTGCCAGACCATGTTCGCTTTCTCCGTCTGAAGAGAACGCCGGTAGGCTCGCCCAAGATCCTGATAGACCACCAGCAAGTCAGCCTTCTGTGGCGCACGCTCGATGGCTCGTTCAAGAACCACAGCCGCAGCATCGGGCTTCTGCAGTTCCAGCAGGCTTCGTCCCCGCATCCAACTGGCGATGGCGTCCTGTGGGCGACGCTGTTCAGCCAGCTCGAAGGCCTGTTCGGCCGCGGAATGATTGCCTTCCTTCGTTTCGATTAACCCCACGAGCAAACAGGCCACTCCGTCATCATCACCCTCCGCCATAAGCGAACGCTGTTCCGACAGAAACTGCTCAAGCGTTCCTCGATCCATGTGGAATGCGTAAACCCTGTCCAGCGCGGTACCGGGACGAGGTTGCTTCTTCAGCAATGTCAGGAAGCGTTGGTTGGCCAGACGAGCCTGCTGCTCCTCTGCGGATTCCGTCTCTGAAGACTCCGCCACATCATCGGCAACAGGATTCTGAGAAGCCGTCGATTCATCACCAGCCATGCAGGAACTGGCCACGCCTGCAGCGCGATGCAAGAACAGGAAGCAGATTGCTGCCAGAACTGCAGAACGACTTCGAATCAAGAAACTACCCATCCTTGTCGAGATATCACAGGACACTAATCGTTTCACTGAACAGCAGTCCGGAAATGACATCATCCAACGCTCGGAAGTACCAATCCGTTCCGCTGCCACCATTGCCAGTATCATCATCACCACTGTCGTTAAAGACGGTGGTCCGTGGCTTCAGTGAGACGCCCGATGTCCCGATTCCACTCAAAAGACTTGCAACCCGCACGGCATAGAACTCACCCGAATTCCATTGAGACTCAATAGACAACAAATTGCCAATATTGCGGTCATAAACTGTGCGGCCGGCAATCAGAATATCGTCGCCATCCCCGCCAACCAGGGAATCGAGCCCCAAGCCACCGATCACGACATCTCGACCTCCCAGACCGGAAAGACGGTCATTTCCAGTGTTCCCTACGAGGATATTGAATGCCGCGTTTCCGGTCAGTGAATCATTCCCTTTTCCACCAAAGACGTTCTCAAAGGCAACAGCATTGCTGAGCTGCAGGCGGCGATTCCTGTGTGCCAATTGAGTTGTTGCAGCCCCCAGATTCAGCGTGATATTGTCGCTGATCTCATAAAAATCCAGGCTGTCACGCCCGGCGTTTTCCACTTCAATCAGTGTGTCTGTCTCAAGGCTTGTTGCTGGTAAGAAGACGTAAGAATCGTCGCCTGTTTTTCCGGCAAGCGTGTCGCTCCCTTTGCCGCCATTCAAGGCGTTATTTCGCCCATTACCGGTCAGGAAATCTCCTCCAGAACCACCGATGATGTTCTCCATCGTGGCTCCGGAGTTGAGTTTGATTGTACGATTTAACGAGGCGGCCTGTGACAAAGTCGAACTCAAATCCATGGTGATCACTTCTGTGAGCACAGATAAGTCCAGTGTGTCAGTCCCTTCGTTTGCGTATTCGATAATTGCTTCGACTTCCGGGGTGGTCGCGGTGAAGTATTTGTAAACATCATCTCCCTTACCCCCACGCAGAACATCACTGCCGGCAAGTCCGCTCAGTGAATCATCGCCATCACCCCCGACAAGGGAATTGTCACGTGAATTTCCCGAAAGCCTGTCGGCTCCAGCCCCGCCGATCGCATTCTCGAACGTACTTCCCGAGTTCAGCACCAGCGTTCGAAGGCTGTTGACATTCTGTATCGATACTGACGACATGCTAAGTGTCACAGGACTGGCCAGGGAGGTGAAACTCAACGTGTCTGTGCCCTGATTAGTCAGTTCGATCACTCTGTCTGCCTCTGCGACTATGGCAGAACCAAACTCATAAAGGTCATTTCCCGGACCGCCGGCGACGACGTCATTACCAGAACGCCCAAAGAGCTCATCATTGCCGGTGTTGCCCTTGATGGAGTTGTCGAGACTGTTTCCTGAAAGCCAGTCGTTCCCATTTCCACCGACAAGATTCTCGATGGTAACACCCGAATCCAATTGCAGT
>JBILXT010000630.1:0-3303 GCA_044378235.1 Planctomycetaceae bacterium | reverse complement strand
GAAATTCACCACGCACTCGACCCACAACTCTGCAGAGACTCCCAGTCGTTCCATAATGGGCTCCAGATCGGCCGGCATTGAGCCTCGCTTGTCGGTTCGCACTTGTCGTGCGGTCCAGTCCAGCAATGCCAGATACTCCCCAAGTCCAAGCGACAGAAAACCCTTGTTCGACGCACGACGCTCCGTCTTCTTCGCCCTTACCGCCTGCCGCTTCGGCTCCAGTGGAACTGGAGACAACCAACCAGCCTTTGCACCATGCTCGACGTTCGCGTCGAACTGGCGGCGATCAGACACTGGAACTTCTTCGAAATCCGTACTCAACCCGGCTTTATCTGAACACTGAATACTGTCCACTGAACACTCTTCCGCCGCTGTCTTCAGATCCCGCAGGCGGTCCTGAGCACTTGTGAAACTGCTGCCTTCCGGAGTTTTCGCAATGCCCGCTCGAATGGGATTCAGATCCACGTACTGCATGCACGCGAGAATCGCCGCCTCATCCAAAAGAACCTGGGCCTTGAAGCGACCTTCCCAAAACCGCCCGCTGCACTCATCCTGTTTATTGGCTTCTTTCGCAATGCGTTCGGAAAGAAATCGCATAAACCACGAGATGCTCGACAGCCGCTGCCGCTTTTCTTTCAGGCTCTTCTTGTCGTTGCGAATCTGATTGAGTTCGAATTCGGTCGGTTCCGCCGGGCTGCCATCTTTGTTCTTTCGAACCGGGCAGAGCAACCACCATTTGAGCGCCACCTGATCGTCCGACCACGCTGCTACAAGATCGTGTCGGCTTCGAAGGATCGTATGAAAGTGGTTACTCATGATCGCGTAGCCGAGCACCTCGATCCCCATGACTCCGGCGAGAAACTCCAGCCGATTACGAATCAGTTCGCGGCGATGGTCATAATTTTTCCCGGTGAGTTCATCTTTCCCGCAAAGAAACGCCCGCCGCACGCACCGATTGATGCAATGCACGACCTGAATCTCCCCATCCGCCAACACATCCCGCCGATTCGCCCGAGCCATGCCAAGCCTCCTCGTGATCGTTAAGTCCCGAATGCTCTCAAAACCTACGTCAGCCTTGACACAAGATATCGAACCGACGATACCGCGTCAACGATAGGTGGCTGGCCCCATGATCCCCGGCACTCGCCATGGCTCGGGAACTTCAGGCTGTCCACGGAACAGCACAGGCTCTGCCATTTGCGGTTTATGAAAATACAGTGAAAGGAGGCATCTCCAGAGCACAACCGAGGCACGATCCTCCAACTGTTGGATGCTCAGTCCTGGATCCGCAGAAATCAATTCATTCCATCCAGGGATCGAGGAAGCCGAGTCTGGCAGGAGCCACTCACAATCCTGAGTGATCTCTGCCAGTACCCAGTCGTCATAACCTGAATTCAAATAGGAATTACAGTGCGAGCATTGAGCTTCGTCCTCAATCGTCAACATTACTCCGCAATGTGGGCATTGACCGGCCAGCACAGACTTTTGTTCATGCGTAACTGCACCGTGCCGACGGGAAAAGGACCACACCTCGGAGAACTCTTTTCGTGGTATTTCGGTCCTCTTTGCAGACGCCTGGTCGAGACGCTCCTCCGCGATCATTGCGGAGGCGACAAACATCACGTGGATCGTGTCGAACTGCGATTCCCAATGAACGGCGACCAGCGTAGCCTCGTGAACCTTCAGGTCATCGATCCGGTGTCGAATTCCTTCGGATTTCTGCATTTCCAGGTACAACTGAAAACGCTCATGAACTGAATCGGAAATGAAGGCTCGACACCCTCGCAGGTCCTGTCGACTCCAGCATTCCTGAATTGTCCGAAATGCCAGCGTGACTCGCTCAAGAAAGACTGGCTGAGAAAACTTTGCATCGGCAGAATTGATCCAGGCGATCGCGTTTTGCATCAACCCCATCTGCTGCATCTTTCGGCCTTGCCGAATCGTTCGTGTGATGACTCTACGCGAGCCATCTGCAAACGTAAGGTATACCACGTAGATTACCCAGGTCACCCAAAATATTACAATCAAAGAATCAATTGAGGAATTGCTGCTTCCATGGCCACTACCGCTATAGCTACTGCCACCAAAGCCGCCCCCGCCGAAGCCGCCACCACCTCCACCAAAGCCGCCCCCGCCACCTCCATAATCACCGCCGCCGCCTGCCTGAAAAAATTCCGTCACCAGTCTTCTCAGGTAAATAAAAAGAACAAACATCCCCGACCTCACCTAATGAAATCAAGACTTGATAAATCCACGTGAACGCTGAGACCAGACGCACCCGAAGCACATCCAGACGAAACATATCACTTTTGCTTGCGCATCTATTTGATCCCGGTCTGAAGTCTAATACCACTCTCAAAGACAACTTCCGCCGCAAACGTCTGCTCGCCGGTGGAATCTGAGCAACCTCAAGAAGTTCTTATCAGCATTTCAAGCCACTTGAACGTGCGATTTCCCAAGGCCCGAAGTTAGCTTGTCCAGTATAACAAATCGGTACTTTTAGCGCGACTCAAAGACGTCTCTTCGTCCGATAGGAAAGACACGCCCACCTCTCCGAAGGATTCCTACATTCAGCTTGCATGATGCTATGCTTGAAGGGGTTTTGAAACTGCCTTCACGCACTCCACCTCGCCATGTTCGCCCTGCTCAGATAACCAAAAGTAATTCACGCGCACTTCATTTCGCGTGGAAGCAAAACATCAGCGAAGCTTTAACTTTTTCTTGAAGCCAAGGACCAGCCCCAAGTAACGGATCAATCCGATAAGACCGAGCAACACTGCCACGGGCTGAAGGATCATAGTGAGAACAGCGAGAAACATTGCGACATCGTCCGAAAAACTCAAGTTTATGTAAACTAGTTGCGGGACAGACTGCATTGAGAGACAAAACGAGACGATGACGATCAGGGAAATCCCCAGCTTTAATAATCCCTTTGACTTACTGATTAGCTCGTCGTCGTGTATGAATTGCCCGAGTTGCTGTAAAAACAGCAGAAAACACACGAAGGCAGCGAGCAATAAAAGGTCGGGGAGCATAGCTAACAATACCGACACTTCTCCCAATTCCATTATGTAATGCGTGGCCAATCCAATCACATGTGCAAGGACACCTGAAATAGCTGCCAAAAATATTGCTTTTCTGCCTGCCATTTCACGTGGCACAGAGAGACATAATAACACTCCATATAAACTAAGGATAGTGCCCGAATAAAGTATAATATACGCAAAGGGATTGGGATAAAGGGCTCGCCCCATGCCCATGACAGAAAGGGGAGCAGCTCCGAACAGAATAGGAAATGTTATC
>JBILXT010000013.1:0-40817 GCA_044378235.1 Planctomycetaceae bacterium | reverse complement strand
AGATTGCCCGATCCGCTGAATCACTCAAACTGGTCAGCCTGAAGCATCCTTCCGGCTGGAAGAAGGAAACAGATGACAAGGATGTCTACGAACACTTCCGAATGGAGTTCATGAGACAGGCTGCAAGACTTGAGCGAGAGGCGAACAATCGAAACCTCGCAGGGGCCGCTTACTTTCAGCAGAGCCTGACAGCAACATGCATTGCCTGTCATGACTATATGCGAGACGAAGACCTTAAATCAAAGTAAAGCATGCAACGAATCAGGCATTGGCCACGCGAATCTCATTTCGAATTCGATACTGCGGAGCGAATTCGCGTGCCAGTTCCTGAGCCTGCTGTTTGCAATACCACGATGCAACTTCGCCGAAGAGCTGCACCTGGCCATCAGAGACATGAACTCGAGCAGAGATCTGCATGTCGCATTGAAGTCGGCGTTCAAGGCGAACCGCCAGCGTTATATCTCTGTCAGATTTTGGTTCTGACGTTTCTGCCGTTGAATCGGCGACCAACAGACGAAGCATGGGAACACACATCCTTTGCGACGAACACAGAATCGATCCTCCTGATTCTTTTGATGATGCCAGCCAGTCTCTTTGGTGGCCTGATGAGCACATCCGGGATCTGAAATTATGTAACTTAGCGATTTGCGACTGAACGGTTGTTGTCAAGCTTTTGGAGCGCGACGCTGGCACTTCTGACATGAGCATGACAGTTGGCACACGTCATTGTGAGCCGCATAAATCCCAATGAAACACCTTCGGTATCCTCGGCCTCAGCCATTCGATCCAGAAATTCCGCGGCTGTGACAAAGTCTGCTGTATCCTGCACAAACCTCGCGCTGGCCATCCGCTCCCAAACCTCATGACGGCTCAGGTCCGACATTTCTGCCGAAGACTTTCTTATGAGCTCAAAGTCTCCCCGCGAGACGCCCTCGAGTGCTCGTTGGGCAGCCGCCAGCTTTCGGGCCATGAATTTCTCCATCGCGCGTTCATCGGGCGGAGCCGCTATTTCATCCTGTACGGCTGCAGATGTCCCATTACCGAAAGGCTCAATCAACGTGATCGCAGCCGAACACATCATCAGGGCAACAACACCGGACTGAAGACCACCGATTGGGGATAAGCGAAACATCAGACTCTCCATGGCCGATTTCTGGAACGTAAGTTTATCAGAGAAGATTTTGGACATCTGGCAATGCAGCGAGACCCTGTGAACTACGCACATGCTCCATGTCCGTCGGATAAGCTGACGGTCAGGAGTTTTTGGCTGAAGCGACGAATTGCATTTGGTGTACCAAATGAAATGGGAGGCTCTGAAACGCCGGGATTCCGAGAAAACTTCGATTCCCGGTCGCTGAGGAACGGAAAGAATTACAAATCCAGTTATGTCCGTTGCTTCAATCGCGGAGCACCCAACAGCTCCGTTCCCCCTGTTTCCTGCTTCAGCTAACCTAAAACAGTGGCCTGCATTGCAAAAACAGTGCGACTACTTTTCTGAATCTGCAAGCACAGTATTCCGCACCCATTCGTGGCATTTCAGGCATTTCATCGTCACGTTGACCCACGCCATCGATGTGCCATCCATGTTATTGTCTTCGGCTTCCTTTTGAAGCTCTTCCACAGCGTTCACAAACTCGGTGCTATACCGACGGTACATCATATCGTTGGAGACACGCCAGGATTCCTGAGTGCTCATTTTCTTGAGCGACGCGGAGCCCTCAGAGACCATTTTAAGATCCTCGGTACAAAGACCCTCCAGAATCGAGTTCGATGCCTGAAGTTTCTGTCTCATGAACCGCGACAGGGCCGTGGCGGGTTCGTCTTTTTTGTCAGCTGAAGGCGGATCATTCGGAGGTGTTTTTTGGGCGATCGAATTGTCGTCCTGGGCTGACGCCGACGTCGTTAAGCCAAGTGTACGGCTGAAGGAAAACAGCAGGACAAGAAGGACCACGATAATCAACAGCACTATCGTCGAGACCTTTGCGGAACGAGAAAACCCAGTCATCACATGTCCCCTTAAGCAAAAGAAGTACCCACACAACCCGTCACGTACTGTCTCCGCAAACTTCGCGCCGCAGTTTCGGTCGGTGAATTTCTGGTGTATAAGCTGTTTCAAATCTGATGAAATGTGCGGTATGGCGCGCTTTGCTGTGCAGATTGTTCTTCAAACACAGGTCGCAGGTTCTATTCGATGATTGCCCTTCTATAGCCATACTCGGGCGGGAAACGTGACGTTTCTTTCTCGTCAGGGATTTAGATCGTTTTTGCAGTAAGGACCCTGAGCATGGAAGATTTGACGGCTGCAATTATTCTGATGGCCGTGTTTTCAATCGTTGTCTTCTTTTCGTTTCGAATGGTTCTGTGGAATGCTCATGAGCGTTTACTGGATGGCATCGCAGCCATTCTGGTCATACTTGTTGGAGTTTATGTACGATTGGTCTGGGGGCAGTTGTGGATCGTTCGCTGGATCCCTTTCTCATCCGTCATCATCCTTTCGAACTGGTTCCCTTTGATCCTCGCTGCGTTGGCCGCTGTGCTCTGGGTGCGAACTAATACCCAGTCGATCCTTCGTCGGTTGCCGGTCCAGACACTGCTGATCGCGGGTGCTATCTGGTCCGTCGTGTATGTAATCCCCAATAAGCCACCCGTCTGTGGGGATGCGTGGATAGAGCCATCCCTCATGGTGCCATACCGCATCTGCAGGCAAACTACCCCGCATACGTGTTCGGCCGCTGCAGCTGCAACGATTCTCCATTCACTTGGTATCGAATCCTCTGAAGCAGAGCTGGCAGCGCTTTGCTTAACGAAGCAGGGGACAACATGGCTGGGGCTCTACCATGGTCTTGCTGTGAAACTTCGTGGCACAGAATTTCGCGCGGAGTTTTTCGAATGCAGGCCCAGCGAATTGCCCGAGATTGTTTCGGAGTTCCCGGCTCTGCTGTGTTGCGAGCTCAGTGATGCTGTGGATGAAGAACACCCGCACTATTACGAAGTCGGTGGTTGGAGACCCGGCGTTAAGCATTCGACGGTGCTGTTCGAAACCGCGCAGGGCCGGCATCTCATTGGAGATCCATCACAGATCGAGCCAGAGATCTGGACGGACGCCGATATGGACAATCTTTGGACAGGTAAAGGACTGCGAATCGTCCGCGAGAAACACGATAACTGAGGCTGGATAACTCTGATAATTATGGTGCTAACGAATTGCCTTTGTCCGACTGCACCATGCAAGCATCGTTATTCATTGCCGTCGACAAGATCCCAGAACTCGGCCTCATTTGGGTCTGGCTTTCGAGCAGAACGGCCCGGTGCTTTTTGTTCAGACCTCGATTGCTCCGGCGTTTTCGCTCGTCCCTGCTTCGTGGTGGCCGAATTCTCCTCTGCTTTCTTCGATGCTGCAGATGACTTCGGCCCGGAGATAACGGCCCTCGCATCGAACTCCGGCTGCTGCGGTGAGTTCAAGATCCTGCGGCTGGATGGATTTAACTTCCCTTTAGTCTGCGAAGATTTGGCTGAGGGTTGAGAAGGTGTTTTCTTGGTGGAAACTTTCTGCAGGTTATCCAAGGCAGGATTGTCACCCGCTATCGAGTGCAGATCAAGTGCATCGTCGTTTTCGGCGCCCGGCTGCTGTTCCAATTGTGCGTTGAGGTTTCCCTGCCGAATAATCTCCACTTCGGCTCGGCAACCGCTGACCGGCTCCCTCGCTGAAACATGAACTCGAGCCTGATGGTCGTAGCTGATGGTTACTTCGATTTCAGTCCCCTCGGGAAGATTGCGAGGCAGATCTTTGATCTCACAATCACCAAGGACAGACGGAGGTCGATCCGAACCAGCTCCGCTTTCCACGATCCTGACATGAACACGATTCTGGTCTGCCACAACTGTTCCGAAGATATGAGTCTTTGCGACGGGCAGGGGAGTATTTGCTTCAATCAGATAATGGGGGACTCGTTGTCCATTCTCTGCACGAATCAGAATCCCGAGTGCTCTCGCATTAACGCTGTGCTGCTTGACCTTGGCCAGTCGCGACGACGCCGTACTGTTGAATACGGTTCGTGCATATTGATCGTTCGACAGGAGCATGCCGGCATAATACGCCGCACCATGGGCAATTGACTGGTCCGGCGAAAGCGATGAATTCAGAGTTCGGCCGCTCAGCTTCTTCAGGCTTTCCTTGATCATCGGCATCCGAGATGCGCCACCGGTAGTCAGCACAACATCAATGTGCGCCCAGCCGAATTTGTTGTCCTTCAGAATTCGTCGAGTGATCTCTTCGGATCTCTGGATCAGCTTTCTGCTGAGTGTCTCGAACTCTGTTTGTTCAATCTGATAGGTTTTGCGATGTCCTTCGTGCTGCACTGTCACTGCAGCTCGCGGTCGTACCGAAAGACTGCGCTTTGCCTGTTCTGCTTCCAACGTGAGAAACTGAAGGCTGCTCCGATTCGACCGTGGATCCTCACGAAAATCGGCAATGAATTTTTCTGCGGCAGCGTCCACAAGCACCTTTGTGAAATCCAGACCTCCCAGCTCAAGGTCGCCGTCTGACGCCAGGACTCGGACTTCATTCGTTTTGTATTTCACGATGGCGAGGTCCAGTGTTCCACCGCCGAGGTCATAGACAAGCAGTTGCTGGTCGATGGCAAGCTCGGTGAAAGCAAGGCCTTCATTTCCCAGGACGTGGCAGAGAGCTGCCGCGACGGGTTCGTTGATCATCTCGATTCGTTCTAATCCGGCCGCATGTCCCGCCAGCATTGTCGCGTGACGTTGTGCATCGCTGAATTGTGCTGGCACGGTTATGACAGCGTTGCGGATTTCGCCAATCTGATCCTGTGCCGCAGAAATCAACTTGCGCAGGATGAGTCCGGAAATGTGGACTGGCGAGTATCGCATGTCGCCAATTCTCCAGAACTTCTGGGCATTCCCCATGTAGCGTTTTGCATGCTGCACGACGCGGTCCGGGCTGGCGATGGCATTTCGAATCGCCTCTGTTCCAACGATCGGGTGGTCTCCATCGAAGAAGACGGCCGAAGGCGTTGACAGCTCACCTTCCTGATTAGGAATTGTCACTGGCTGACCATGCTCATTCAGCCAGGCAATGCAGGAATATGTGGTGCCGAGGTCGATGCCGATTGCGTGTGTCTGTTTCATAATTCTGTCTCAGAAATCGTCCTGCAAGGCTCGACCTTTGTGGCTGGTCAATGCCATCATCCTACTTTCATGAGATCCGATGCACTATCAGAATGTGAGCGGGAGAAAAGTGTCAGGTCTCTTTTGCCGGAACGGCCCGTCGGGTGCTTCGCACAAAAGAGACCTGACACTTCTTCCCGCTCATCCTAAGTACTTTACAGTTTGACTGACATTGGGTCCCGTCGAGACTGTTTTCTGCCAGTTTGGAGCAATTGAAAATGGAAACGACTGTTGCCTCGTTTTTCCTGCAGAAAACTCGAATTCCTGGCCGCATTTTTGGAAATGTCCTTCTGGCCATGACCGCACTTGTTGCGGGAGCTGCCGCAGGGGCGTTTGATCAGAAACCCGCCCTGAAGACTGGAAAGTCACTGAAAAACGCCATGTTGACCACGGTGAGCTGGTCAAGCGTCAATACTCCGCTTCAGACTCAACTAGCCGATCTCATGAAACAGTCAGAAGTTGCTGTGATTCGTGACCGTCGAGTTGATCCCCGCTCTCAGATCAGCCTGACTGCATCGTCCGTTTCACGTTGGGAAGTGCTGAAAAGTATCGCCTGCGAAGTGCCTGACGGAGGATGTTGTCTTACGGAAAATGTTGCCTGTGTCGGCCCTGCGTCGGAAGTCCATCGACTTCCTGTGCTGATCGAGCTGCGGCAGAATGAGATCAATCAATTGCGCCGGAAGATGAAGCCTGAAGATCATCGAAAGTTAACCGCCCTGATTGACTCGAGCTGGTCCGAATTGGACGAGCCAAAGTCGATTATCGTCGGATATGCTCGGGCAGTCGGAGTTCGCATTACGAATCCAGACTTGATACCTCATGATGTCTGGGCTCAGTGCAGTCTGCCTCGCATGCCATTTGCTGAGATTGCAACGATTGTTTTGAATCAGTTCGACCTCGAGTTTAAGTTGTCGGATGATGGCCGCTCTGTCTCTCTCAAGACGATTGATCCTCTGGAGACTTTTGACCACCGTTACTCTCCAGGGAAAAAGTACCAGGCGGCCGCAACGGAACTTTGGAAGAAACAGTTTCCCGAGATCACAGTGAAGTGGAACGGATCGGTGGCCACAGTAAACGCGACTCTTGAGCAACATGGTCAGCTCAACGCCGCCTTGACGGAACTGCTCAATTCCGACGGAGCAGTTACGACGAAGCCCACAACTCCGAGTTCATTGCGAACAACGACGTTCACATTTCGCGCAGAGCGTGCGACGATTGGTGATCTGATTGCCTACTTCCGTTCAAATAAGGTCGTCATTGAACTAACTGACGAAGATCAGGCAGCAACCAAAGCGGTGATGAAGGAGATCGTTCAGCTGAGCGACATTAAAGAGAAGAAAACCGGGGTGGAGCTATTTCCCCTGATCTTTGGAGGCCATTTTCGCAGTGTCGAGGTTCTTGACGATCGAGTGGTTCTCTCGCTGGAGTAGCGGAGTACCCGAGAACGGGTCTGCTTTTCGAGGTCGCAGCCTGAAATGACCCAACAAAAAAACGCTGGTTACCTTTTCAGGATAACCAGCGTTTTTGCAAGGGGAGAGTGGGAGTCGAACCCACGCGTGACGGATTTGCAATCCGTTGCCTTAGCCACTTGGCTATCCCCCCGATTTTATTTATCCGAACTGGTAGTTTGGGTCGTTGTGGGCGACTCAGATGCCTCGGAGTTTTATACCGAATGTATCGGCAGATGGTCCACTGTCCTGAAGTCAATTCCTGGCGAAAATCTTCGGACTCGAAATGTCCTTAAATCTGAGGTTTTTCATCACAATTCGAGAATATCGAATCAAGATGTTTGTGCCGTTTGCGAAGAGTCAAACAGGGCAGAATAAGGACATCCGGGATTCCTGAGGGTTCGTCGATCCTGGAGTAGAAGGTGCAGATTTTCGTGCGTAGGATGGCAGGTCGCGATTCTGGTGGGCCTTTTTCAAGAGTGCCTGCGTTCGCGGATTGTTGCATCGAAATTGCCGGCTCCGACACCTGATTTTCTCACCGCTCAGGGCCGTTCCCTACGCCTGGAAGGACGAAACCATCGTGGCAGAATCTGAAGAACAATTGATTTCAAAGGCTCGTGATGCCGTCAGCCAGTGTAACTGGGTGGTGGGTGAATGTGCTTCCAAATGGACACAGCGTTATGCGAAGAACAGAACTGACGCTGACTTTGGTCAAATGGTTGGCCTGAGTGGCGATCAGATCTTCCAGCGTCGTCGCGTTTGGGAAGCCTTTGGAGAGTCCCATAAGAATTTTGGGAGTCTGAAATGGTCGTTCTTCTACGTGGCTCTCAATTGGGACGACGCAGAGGACTGCTTGAGCTGGGCTCAGGAAGCTGACGCCACGGTTGCGGAAATGCGTGCATGGCGACGTGCTCAACGGGGCGAAGATTTGTTTGCGGAATCCTCCGAAGGCTATTCCGAATGGGCTGCACCGCTGGGAATAGATACATCCACTGTCCCGCTGTCTCGCGTCGTTGATCCTTCTCAATTCACGCCGAGTGGAATGGGGGATCGAGCCGGTTTCTCGTCCGGTGAGAGAACTGCGGTTGCAACGATGGACACCGTCGCGCGAGATGCTGGCGAGAACTATGCACCGTTTCGAGCCGACGCCGCTTCACCTGCACCCCAGATGCGAGAGGAAGCTCCTGGCGGAGAGCGTCAGGAACTGACTCCGGAACAGTTCTGGAAGCGTGCGTCTGCGATGCTCGACAAACTCAACAAGGCATTAACGCCGAAGTTACTGAAGGCTTTGGATAAGCAACCGGAATCCGTGCGAGAACGTCTGAACGACGCCTTGCAGGATATTCGCGAAAAGCTGGAAGGCAATCTCGACTAGGTTTCAATCACGGGGAAGAGATGGGTTCATCTCTCCCCCGCTTTGCACAGATCAGGTCACAATTCATTGCATGGTAGAAGATGAGGCTGGGTTTCTGCGGGACACATCATTCAAGACAATGGCTTCAATGGTGGCCGCATCTGGAAGAATGTTATGGACAAAGAGAATCAGGATAGTCCAAACCAAAGAGAAACCACCGCGGCTGCAAACGGTTGGCTGGTGATTGTCCTGACGGCTCTTGTCGCTGTGCTATTGGTGAAGTCCATCTTTGATTCGATTTCGAATCGCCCCAACTACGCCGATGCCGAGCGAGTTGTGACTCCCCGCGGTGCACTGGGTGAAGACGAGAAGGCGACGATTGAAGTCTTTGAAAAAGTTGCACCGTCTGTTGTTTACATTCGCACAAAAGGATATCAGCAAACGTTCGACGGCAGCGTGGCCTCGCAGGAGTTTGCATCAGGGACCGGATTCGTCTGGGATGAGAAGGGGCACATCATCACGAATCTACATGTGGTGAAGGATTCATTGCAGCGACGCGGTTCGCAGCTCGAAGTTCAGCTCGCCGACAACAGAATCTTTGACGCGGAATTCGTAGGGGCTGTTTCAAAGCACGATATTGCGGTCCTGAGAATTGATGCCGAGCCTTCGCAGTTGGTTCCTATCACGGTGGGATCATCTGAGGATCTTAAAGTCGGACAGAAGGTGCTCGCGATCGGAAATCCGTTTGGGTTTGATCGGACCCTTTCCACTGGCATCATCGGTGGGCTGAACCGAACGGTCGGTACCGATGACGAAAACATACTGGCGGGGATGATTCAGACCGATGCGGCAATCAATCCAGGCAATTCCGGTGGTCCACTTCTTGATAGCGCAGGTCGTCTGATCGGAGTGAACTCCGCGATCGTGAGCACCAGCGGTGCGTCGGCCGGGTTAGGTTTTGCTGTGGCCGTCAACGACGTCTATACGGCTGTCGGTCTGGTCTTCAATGAAGCTGCGAGCCCACCCGCTCCATCAATGGGTGTTGCGATTCTGGACACAGAAACTGCACGAGAGAACGGGATCCCCGAAAACCTGTTGGCCGGCGGACTGGTTGTTCTATTTGTTTATCCGGATACGCCGGCTGCTCTCTCTGGTTTGCAGGGATGTCGACGGCAGGGGAATACCGTCATCCTGGGAGATCAGATTACTGCGATTGATGGACAGCCCACATCCACTTTCGATGAACTGAAGGCTTTGTTGGGAAATCACCAGGCTGGCGACACGATCACGTTGGATGTCGTCCGAGGCACCCGAAGATTTCAGGTGCCTTTGACGCTGGAAGCCCGGAAGGTTCTGCTGTAGCAGATCTATTCAATCCCGATAATTTCCATTCGCAATTTGCCTCGCGGGATATCAACTTCGACTTTGTCGCCAACCTTTTTCCCGAGCATCGCGGTTGCGATTGGGCTGGTGGTCAAAATCTTCATGATATCGCCATCGTAGTCTTCTTCGCCGGGGCCAACCAGTTCATAGGCCTCTTCTGAGCCGTCTGAAATGTCTTTGACCTTGACGACAGCGCCGAAGCCGACGGTATCCTTTGGCTTATCGTTTCGTTCGACGATATAACAGCCGGACAATTTCGACTTAAGCTGATTGATCTTGGCCTGCATGTATCCCTGAGTCTCACGAGCTGCGTGGTACTCGGCATTCTCCTTCAGGTCGCCTTCCTCGCGAGCGGTCTTGATGCGTTCCGCGATCGCTGGCATATCCACTTCTTCCATCACACGAATTTCTTCGCGGATTTTATCGTAGCCTTCACGGGAAATGGGTTGTCGTTCCATAGCGGGACCTCAGGCGAATCCAATCTGCGACGACTTCAAAAAGTGCGTCGATGTTTTCAAAAAGCGCAAAAACACGCTGGAAGACACAGACTCTCCAGAGTTTGTTCAACAGGGAGATTCAGAATCTTCAGCGGTCAGGAAACAGAACGGCGGCTGAAGGTATGCCTTCAACCGCCGTATTTTTCTGTTCGGCCAGTATAGCCCTCAAATCTGAGTCAGGCTACGCAATTTCTTTCCACTGTCCGCATTTCGCGCTGTCCAGAACGGCTTCGCAGACCTTCTGGGTTTCCAATGCATCACGGAAAGTCGGATTGCAGGGCTTTCCGGATTCGATGCTGGCGATGAAATCCGCGACCTGATGAACAAAGGTGTGTTCGTATCCAATCTGCAGACCCGGAACCCACCATTTCCCCATATACGGCATATCACCGTCAGTGCAGTGCACCTGGTGCCAGCCGCGGATCAGTGAGTTATCCGTGTAATCAAAGTACTCGAGCCGATGCAGGTCGTGCAGGTCCCACTTAATCGACGCTTTCTCGCCGTTGATTTCCAGCGTGTAAAGAGCCTTGTGACCTCGTGCATAACGAGTGGATTCGAACAGTCCGAGCGATCCGTTGCCGAATCGGCAGAGAAACGCACAGGCATCATCAATCCCGACCTTCTCCACCTTGCCGGTCAGGTTGTGCTTGCGTTCCTTGACGAAAGTTTCAGTCATGGCGGTCACGCTGTTGATTGAACCGTTCAGCCAGATCGCTGTATCGATACAGTGAGCAAGCAGGTCGCCCGTCACGCCCGAACCTGCAGCAGCCGAGTCCAGACGCCACAGGCCAGCTCCGCCCTGGGGCAGATCTGCATTAATGGTCCAGTCCTGCAGGAAGTTCGCGCGATAGTGGAAGATTCTTCCAAGACGACCTTCATCGATCAGTTTCTTCGCCAGTGAAACCGCAGGAACTCGGCGATAGTTGTACCAAACCGTGTTAGCCACACCGGCCTTTTCGATGGCTTCAACCATCTTCAGGCCTTCTACTGGATTCATGGCCAATGGTTTTTCGCAAAGAACCATCTTGCCAGCCTCAGCGGCCGCGATAGCGATTTCAGCGTGGGAGTTGTTTGGCGTGCAGATATCGATTGCGTCGATGTCTTTGCGTTCGATCAGCTTGCGCCAGTCGGTCTCGGTCGACTCGTACTGCCACTGATTTGCAAACGCTTTGACTTGTTCTTCGCTGCGGCCGCAGATGGCCTTGAGAACCGGGCGGTGCTTTAACTCCGGAAAGAAGTCGTTGACGCGTTTGTAACCATTGGAGTGGGTACGGCCCATGAAGCCGTAACCAACGAGACCGATATTCAGCGGTTTGAGGGACATGGTAGGGACCTTCTTTACGACAAAAAAGCGGAAAGTGGAAAGCGGAAAGCCGACGCAGAAAAATCAGGATTGAGACTTCTTTGTCGACTGAATCGCCTTCACTGTAATTCGAATAAGCTCGTCTGCCTCTGTCATCAAATCCTGCATTCGAGCGATTGAAATGATGTCAGATTCGACCAATAGTTCCATCCACAACAGTGACTCGTCGAGTTCCTGCTCGACAATACCCAACTTGGCAACAAACTCTGCTTCAGACCTCGCTCGCGATGCCTCGCGAAAGTTTGCCGCAACACTGGTTCCCGACCGAAGCAATTGTCGCCCTATGACCTGCGATTCCATGGTCTTCGGAAGGGATACGGAAAGCCTGATGATACGGAGTGCGAACTTCTTCGTTCGATCTTTCAACCCCACCATTCGCATCGTTTTCCACCTCCGCGATTGACGGCTTTCCGCTCTCAGCTCTCGGCTCTGGTTACGCCCAGCCGTGAGCGTCACGAACCTTGATCATGGTGTCCAGAATCGTGTTCCAGGTCTTTGGGTTTTCGAGGGTGGCGTTCGGGAACATACAGCCGTCCCAGCAAATATGCTTGATGCCTCGTTCTGAAGCTCCCTGCAACCAGTAACCCGCGCACTTAACGATATCGAGTTTTCCATTCGGATCGTCGGCTGGACAGTGCTTCCCGGTCTTGTCATGTGATCCCGCGCCGTGGACATGCCCATCGTTCTGTGCGACATGGAAGTCGATCGTCCATGGACGAAGCTTGTCGGTCATCGTCTTGTAGGCTGCATAGAACTCATCGGCCGTATGTCCTTCCTTGACCAGCTGGCTTTCAGGTGCGTTGTAGCCGAGCAAGTACAGATACGTATGAGCGAGATCTGCCTGGAAGCCCAGCGATTCCGGCATGCCGACTTCTTCAAGAAGATTTAGCATGTCCTTCCAGCTATGCATGCCCGCCCAGCAGATCTCGCCTTCGGCGGCCAGTCGCTGGCCATGATCTGCCGCGATCTTTGCCGCTTCACGAAACGTACCAGCGATCTTTGATGTATTGGTTTTGGGGTTCTCTCGCCATTTTCCAACACCAAACTCAGCAGAGTCGATACGGATCACGCCGTACTTTCGAACGCCATGCTTTTC
This sequence comes from Planctomycetaceae bacterium, assembly GCA_044378235.1. Lineage (GTDB taxonomy): Bacteria > Planctomycetota > Planctomycetia > Planctomycetales > Planctomycetaceae > SXXK01. The sequence continues at coordinate 28,489 of JBILXT010000013.1, read as the reverse complement.
GAAAATGTTGGCGATGCGACAGGCCATCTTCACGGCACTGATGAATTTTTCACGGGCAGCGTCATCGCCCATCGCGGAATCGCCAACTGTTCCTGGCCAAACAGGAGCGACCAGCGAACCAACGGAGAAACCATAGCTGGCGATCTGGTCGGCAATCTTGTTCAGCTCTGCATCGCTGGCTTCAGGGTTCGTGTGCGGGAAAAACAAAAAGTAATCAATGCCGTCAAACTTCTGTCCGTTGACATTGGCTGCAGCGGTGAGCTGCAGCATCTTTTCCAGACTGATTGGCGGTTCCTGACCTTCTCCGTCGCCCTTACCAACGAGACCAGGCCACATTGCGTTATGAAGTTTTGGGGAAGAATGAGACATCGCTTTTTTCCTCTGCGAATGAATAAGTGGAGGGAAGGTCGCAATAAGAATGTCGGAGGGACTAGTTCAAAGCTCTTGAAAAGAAAGTCGGGCCAGTCGAAGAATCCCATGGCCAGCGGTCAGAGCGGCGAAGGCGAGTAATCCGACGTTTGCCATTGTTCGAAGACCAGGTCCTGGAATGAGTTGGAATGTGTGGGGGAAATCTGAACAACAGCCGTCGACAACATCCTTGCAATCGCGGCATCTTTTTCAGATGCAGGGCTTGTGACGATTGCGAATGAAAGGCGTCCCCGAAATCGTTGGTGGGTGATCGACTTTGAGCCGCAAACTCCTGAGCCAGACAGGTCAATATCCAGCGTGCCGGAGTATGATGACGGCCTGTTTACGTTTTGAAAAGCGACTGACGATTTTCCGGATATGGCCGAATCTCAGGTGCATGTTTGGTTCGCGGCTATGGGTGAGACGATCCCCAGCGAGCTGCCCTGCGAACAACCGGCCACGACCTCACTCTACCCGAAGTGCATTTTCACATTGATAGTTGCTAGACGGTCTGAACTTTGGGGGGAGATTCTTTGTCAATCACCAGTCATCCCCGGGACAAAGCCTGTTTCAGCACCACGCAGCTCGCTTGCATACAGAGAATTCTGACGCCACGATCCCGCTTGTTCGCGGGTTTGTTGCCTAAATGCCTCGGGGCGCACCACAAAAGGTTGTATTGCCCGGTTTTCTCCCCGCTCTGTCGATTCCCCCAGAATTCAAAGGGTTTTTGTGTCAATGAGTTCTCAGCCAAGCCTTCCCCTCGGTTTTACAGCATCGGGCACAACTTGCGGTATTAAGGCCAGCGGAAAGCCGGATCTTGCCTTGTTTGTCTCAGATCGCCCAGCGGCATCCGCTGGAGTTTTTACGACAAACCGCGTTTGCGGAGCGCCAGTCATTGTTTCGAAAGAGCGAGTTCCGTCGTCGGTGGCCCGTGCGGTGATCATCAACTCGGGGAACTCCAATGCTGCGACTGGTGAGCCTGGGATTGCCGACGCACGAGCGATGACCGCAGCAGTAGCGAAGCAGCTAGGCTGTCAGGCGGAAGCCGTTTTTGTTTGTTCAACCGGTGTCATTGGTGTTCCGCTGCCTATGCCGACCATTATGAAGGGCATCCCGATCGGAATTGAGGCATTAGGAGCATCCGACCAGCACCTGCGCGATGCGGCGACCTCAATGATGACAACGGACACGTTTCCGAAGCTGACATCAGTCGACGTCAAGGTCTCCGACGGGACCGTGAGAGTCTCTGGTGCCTGCAAAGGGGCCGCGATGATCGCGCCAAACATGGCGACGATGCTGGGAGTTGTCCTGACGGATGCCGCATTGACCCCAGTGCAATGTGATCAGGCGCTTCGGTTTGGAGTGGATCGGACCTTCAATTGCATAAGCGTTGATGGTCATATGAGCACTAGTGATACGGTTTTACTGCTTGCAAACGGAGCCGCCCCGGGAGCATTGTCTGCCGATGATTTTCTAAAGATTCAGGCAGCAGTCCAGCAGGTCTGTCAGCATCTGGCGACCAGCATTATCCGAGACGCCGAGGGTGCCGATCACTTCGTCACGGTTGATGTCCATGGCCTTGAGACTCGGGATCAGGCTTATAGAATTGCCAAGGAAATCGCGGAAAGTGCTTTGGTGAAGACCGCGATCGCCGGTGGCGATCCAAACTGGGGCCGAATCGTATCGGCCGCCGGTTATGCAAACGTCGAGTTTGATACAGCCTTCGTTTCGCTGAAAATCAATGGAATTCAGGTTTATCAGGCTGGCACTCCTGTCCCGTTTGACGCGAGTTCGTTGTCGGCCAGCTTGAAGTCGAACCGCGACGTCTCGTTGGAGTACTCAATCTCCGGCGGCCCATGTTTTGGCAAAGAGTCGGTCCGATTCTGGACGTCAGACCTGACTCAAGAGTATGTACGTTTGAACTCTGAATACACCACTTAGGCCGCAGCCATTCGACTGGGAGAACTTTTGCCTAAAGCCCCACTTACAGTGAGTTTAGGTGAAATGGGGTGTTCATTTCGACTGCTCAGACTGATTAGGTTCTGGACAACGGCGATCCGGAATCTGGCGAAATGCAGAAAGAAGTTCTCGAAGTTGACGGAAAAAGGTGTAAATTCGGTGCAATCGAAATCGGGCAAATGATCTTAGTGGTCATTAGTTCAGTTTTGAGGTCGTCAGTGGCAGATTGTCGTGGGGGAACTGCTGTTCCGCGTATGTTCTCCGACGATGCCGCTGCGTACGATTCCGCGGAGCAACTGATTCATGACCCCTAGCCAATGGAGTCGACGACACATGATTACGGCTGAAGCCGAAGCTGAGCGTTTGTATCCTTCCAGTCCACTTCCCGCCTACACCTACTATCCCGGCTCTGGGATGCCTCACCCTGTTCGCGACCCAAAGGGGCACAGTCATGGCAAAAAGCATGCGCCGGGGCAGGGACCTCGAGCGTTGAGTCCGGAAACATGGGCAAATAATCGCAATTATTTGCTGGGGCTGGACTACTTCAATATGGGTTTCTACTGGGAAGCTCATGAAGAGTGGGAGAAGCTGTGGAGGGTTTCTGGTGCTGATACCACTGTTGGTCGGTTCCTCAAGGGATTGATCAAATTGGCTGCTGCAGGAGTTAAGGTCCGGGAACGAAGCATTCACGGAGTTCGTCGACACGCTGCTTCGGCTGGCGAAATGTTCGCTGACGTGGCGGCAGAAGCCGATATCGATTCTTTCTGCGGCCTTGAGTTTATTCGTTTGCAGTTTGCGGCTGACCGAGCTGCTCAACTGGCTTACAAGAAACAACATGATCCAGGAACTGCCGTAAGGGTATTTCCATTCGTGTTGAAGCCGGAATCTCTTCCGGTTGTTTAATGTTGATTTTGGCCGATCCGAAACTCGGGACAGGCAATTGTCTGGTTCGAATTCTTCCGAAACTCGCGGTACTCTGCCGCGAGTTTTTTTGTTTTCTCAGCATGCAGGGCAGTTGATTCGATGAAGATTCTGGTTGTCGGTTCTGGCGGTCGTGAACACGCGCTGGTTTGGAAACTGGTCCAGTCACCGCTGGTCAAAAAAGTCTACTGCGCACCAGGAAATGCAGGGACGGCAATTGATGCTGAGAATCTGAACATCGCTGCTGATGACGTGCATCGGCTGGTCAAGTTTGTCCGTGAGAACCAAATCGATCTGACAGTGGTGGGACCAGAGGCTCCGCTGGTCGCAGGTTTGACCGATGAGCTGCGCCGTCATGGCTTGGCGGTATTCGGCCCCTCGGCGGCTGCGGCTCGCCTGGAAGGCAGCAAGGTCTTCACCAAGAAGTTGTTGAAGAGGGCCAACATTCCCACGGCCACTTTTTCTGTATTCAGCAGAGTTCCTGAAGCAATGCAGTATCTGGATGACTGCGAAGAGCAACCGCTGGTTGTGAAGGCGGACGGTCTCGCGGCAGGCAAGGGCGTCTTCGTCTGTGCGAACCTGGCGGAAGCTCGAACGGCCGTCAGGGCAATTCTGCAGGAGCGTGCCTTCGGTGATGCGGGATCGCAGGTTGTTATCGAAGAATGTCTTGTTGGCCAGGAAGCCAGTATTCTGGCGATCGTCGACGGCGACACGATCGTACCGCTGGATGTCGCTCAGGATCACAAGAGAGCCTACGACAATGATCAGGGGCCAAACACCGGGGGAATGGGAGCCTATTGCCCTGCTCCGGTTGTTACGCCCGAGATCATGGACGAGATCGTACGTCGGATTCTGATCCCGACAGTGCATACGATGAAGGTTGAAGACTGTCCCTTTTCTGGGGTCCTCTATGCCGGCATCATGCTGACATCGCATGGCCCAAAGGTTCTGGAGTTCAATGTTCGATTCGGTGATCCGGAAGCTCAGCCGGTGCTGATGCGAATGAAAACGGACCTCGCGCAAGTGCTGATGATGGCAGCCACGGGCAAGTTGTCAGAACTGGAAGGAATCGAATGGGATCCTCGTCCCGCCGTCTGCGTCGTGATGGCTTCAGAAGGATACCCGGGTGATTACTCCAAGGGGCATCCGATCTCCGGAATCGCCGAAGCCGATAAGGTTCCTGGGGCTAAGGTCTTTCACGCCGGGACGACCATCAGCAAGGCGGGCGAAGTCGTTAATGCTGGCGGACGAGTGCTCGGTGTTACAGCGATGGGTGACACCATAGCCGATGCCAAGAGGGCCGCATACGAAGCTGTTGACAAGATTTCCTGGCAGGGCGGCTGGTGTCGTCGCGATATCTCAGACAAGGCACAATAAGAGGTGCATTCAAATGCTACTGAGGGCTCGCATTGATTAGCATGACGCTGTCATGTCACCGCCGGTTCTGTTGGCTGCAGACCCTGAAAGATCCTGCTGCCAATTCGGACGAGTGTCGCGCCTTCTTCAATGGCAGGTATGAAATCACCACTCATCCCCATCGAAAGTTCCGGGAGCAGAATGCCCGCTTCTCTTGAGTCGTCCCTCGCTGCCAGATGATCTCGCAATTGTCGAAGTTTGCGAAAAGTTGGACGAGCATCTTCCGGGTTCTTTGACTCGGCGGCCATCGTCATCAGGCCGATGATGCGAGTTCTCGAAGATTTCGCCAGGATCGTTGGCCATTCCTGGGTGATTTCTTCCGGGGTAAAACCAGATTTGCTTGCCTCGCTAGAAGCATTGACCTGCAGCAGTACCTGAGCGCCTACGTTCATGCTCGCCGCGGTTTCTTCGATGCGTTCCAGAAGCTTCAGGGAATCCACCGAGTGAATCAGGGTTGCATGCTGCAAGGCAAGACGCACTTTGTTTCTTTGGAGTTGCCCGATCAAATGCCACTCCACTTCCGGAAGCATCTCTTGACGATCCGCAAGTTGCTGCGGTCGGTTCTCGCCAAACGTTTGATAAAGAGAACTGAGTTCCTGAATCCATGGCCATTCGGCATACTTGGTCACTGCAACAAGCCTGACGGATGACTTGTCTCTGCCAGATCGTTGGCAGGCCGAATGCATCTCATCGAGGATGGAATTGAGATTCTGAGAGAGTTGTTCGCGAACAGCAGACATATGTGAGTAGAAATACACCGGGCGATTTTCGACGTCGAGCCAGGTTTTCCTGCTCGACTCAGACGGGAAACAACTTTGCCTGTCAATTGTGTGAGGATTGCCAACGAAGTCCATGTCCCAACCGGCCGTTTCTCAGGTTTTCGTACTGGGCGAATTCTTTGGATTGGGTTACTCTGGAGTTTGAAAAGCTTCCTTCAGAGGCAAAGCTACCTCTCAGTGTTCGGCGAATTACCTATTGTGGTGAGTGGAACAAAGGCTGATAGAGATTTAACACCTTTCCCGACGCCGATGATGGTAAGATCTGTTGGGTTGAATTGCTCACACAAAAGATAAGGGATCTCGAGTATGACTCACCGTAGCACTTCGGGATTGCTGACAGTACTCATCTGCATTCTTGCGCTGGACTCTGTCGCAAATAGCGGGGAACAATTGTCGGCTCAGCAGCGTTCTCTGCCAGAGTATCGCGTCCCTGTTGATCTGGTCTGTCAGGACGATGCTCTGTTTGTGGCCAACTCTCGAACGGGTTCGGTCAGCAAGATTGATGTTGTCTCTGCCAAAGTCGTTTCAGAATGGAAAGTCGCGCAGTCACTGAGTGGGATTGCGGCCTGGCGAAACGGGCTGTTGTTGCTGGATGATCAGGCTCACCGGCTGCTTTGGTTGATCGAAGATCCGGGAAGTTCCGGGCTGCAGACTCTTCTGAGCCTGGAGCTGCCTCAATATCCGGTTGATGTTGCCGTCAGCGCGGATGAATCATCGGTGGCTGTTTCATCGTTATGGTCTCGGACGGTCATTTTGTTTCGAGGGCATCGAGATGGGCTTCAGGAACAACGTCGGTTGCATTTGTCATTTGCACCACGCACTCTGATGTATCTACCGGACGGTGATTTGGTGGTTGCGGATTCGTTTGCGGGGCGGTTGGCAATTGTTGATACGGCAGCCGGCTCCGTCCTGAAGGAGCATGATGTCTACGGGCACAACATTCGCGGGTTGGGATTAAATCACAAGCACGGGAAACTGCTGGTTGCCTGTCAGACGCTTGATCCGGCCACGTTCACGACTTACGAACGAGTCTTCTGGGGTGTCCTGATGCAGAACGGACTTCATTCGATTCCCCTTGATCAATTATTATCGGTGTCTGGCGATGCTGGCGACACAGCACCGGAGGAAGCGGAATACTCCGGGACGTCATATGCTTCACAGCAGCGATACCCATTGGGCACGCCATCAATTGGCTCAGGTGATCCCGGTGCCATGGTCGTAACGGAAAACGATACCACGTTGATTGTGATCTCGGGCGTGAATCAGGTGGCCTTCAGAACGGCCAGTCATATGCCGTTTGAACGATTGAAAACAGGGAAGCGGCCTGAAGCCATCTGCTTGGATCGTGAGCAGAGAAGGGCATTCATTGCGAATTGCTTTGACGATTCAATCACGGTCGTTTCACTGGAGGGTGAGGCTCCAGTGGTCGAAACGACAATTTCGCTGGGTGAAATTAGAGAACTCACATTGGCAGAGCAGGGGGAGCAAACATTCTACGACGCGTCTGTTTCATTGGATGGATGGTTCAGTTGTCATTCATGCCATACCGACGGACACACAAACGGGCAGAGAGCCGACACATTTGGAGATGAAGATCGCGGGGCTCCCAAGAAAGTTGTTTCATTGCGTGGTGTGTCTGATTCCGGTCCTTGGGCGTGGACGGGAAGTAAGATTAGTCTGGACGAACAAATCAAGACATCATTGATCATTTCCATGCAGACCCAGATTCCGACAGACGAACTACCTATCGAACGTCTTTCGGCGTACTTGAAAACTCTTCCTCCGGCGCCTTCGCTTCATCTTGCACGAAAAGAAATGCCGAACCACGAAATTCTGGCGGAAGCACGAACAGTTTTCGAATCTGTCGGATGCCAGAATTGTCACGCCGGCTCTGCTTTGACGAGTCAGGATTCGTATGATGTTGGGATCCCTGACGAGCAGGGAGAGTCGCTGTTCAATCCGCCGTCTCTGCGAGGAGTGAGCCAGCGCGCACCGTATTTTCATGACGGGCGGGCAGAAACGCTTGCTGAGGTCCTGAAGACTTCTCATCACAATTCAGAAATGCCTTTGTCAGAAACACAGATCGAACAACTGCAGGTGCTTCTGGAAAGTCTGTGATCCGCTATTCAGCTTCCTGCGTTTACACGCTGGAATCTGTAGAATTCTGAGCAAAGCCGCTGTCGAAAGATGGCCTCTTGGTGAAATCATGAAACTTGAAATAAGACGAAATTTAATCAGCGTTCTTGCGTTTGTTGGATTCATCTGGCTCATCTTCTTGATCAACGTGCCGTTGTCGTTGACCGAATGGAACCTGGTCCAGAACTATGGCCTGAAGCCAAGAACCGTATCCGGGTTGATTGGCATCTTGACAATGCCGTTTCTGCATGACGGATTTGATCATCTGCTGGGAAACACAATTCCTCTGGCGGTGTTGCTATTCATGCTTTCGGTGACTCGCGAAAACGCCCGCCGCATCTTAATCAGCATCACCGTTCTGGCCGGGCTTTTCACATGGGTGATCGGTTTATCCAGCCCTGTTGTCGGCGCGAGTAGTCTGGTTTATGGCCTGACGGCTTATCTGATCACAGCAGGAATCCATGAGAGAAAACTGGTTTCTGCGGGTACGGCAGTACTCGTGGGGGTTCTGTATGGCGGCACGCTGTTTTGGGGGCTCCTGCCGACCCCTGGTAAACACGTTGCCTGGGACGCGCATTTACTTGGTGCGGCCGCTGGAGCTGTTTTCGCTCACTACACTCTGCGTCCCAAGTCATCGAAATCTGTCAGCAGCAGATCGGTTGCAAAGCCCATGACTTCCACGTCGGAGGCAGTTTCAGAATCTCCTGCAGTTTTTTGATTCTGAGCCAGCTCGCATCCTTCGGCAAAGTTCATGGCCATTAAACTATCAGGGCTTTAGACTTTCGCACCGATGGCTGTCGAAATCACTGATCAATATTCAGAAAGATTGAATTGCTTTATGGCCGCTTCAATTCTGATCAACACGGGTGCACAACTGCCTTCGGTGGGATTTGGCTTTTGGAAAGTCGATCGTCCACTTGCGGCTGATGTCGCTCATCAGGCGATTCAGGTTGGCTATCGACATCTCGATTGTGCCTGTGATTACGGGAACGAAATCGAAGTCGGGCAGGGGATCAGGGAAGCTCTGTCAGATGGTCTCTGCAAACGCGAAGATCTTTGGGTGACCTCCAAGCTATGGAACACCTACCACAAGGCGGAGCATGTTCGACAGGCCTGCTTGAAATCACTGAAAGATCTGGGGTTGGAGCAACTGGATTTGTACCTGATCCACTTTCCGATTGCTCAAAAGTACGTGCCATTTGATCTGCGTTATCCGCCCGGCTGGTTCGTGGACCCTGCCGCCGAGAAGCCTCGGATGGAAGAGGTGCGAGTTCCAATCAGTGAAACATGGCAGGCGATGGAAGAACTTGTCGACAGCGGACTTGTAAAGCACATCGGCATCTGCAATTTCGGCACGAGCCTGCTGCGTGATTTGCTCTCGTATGCTCGAATTCGTCCGAGTGTTCTTCAGGTCGAGTCACATCCTTTTCTTGTGCAGGCCAAGTTACTGCGGTATTGCCAACAGGAGCAGATTGCGTTCACCGCGTTTTCTCCTCTTGGGGCCGCTAGCTACTACAGCCTCGGGATGGCCAGCCAGTCCGAGTCATTGCTCGACAATCCCATCGTTCAGTGCATCGGTATGGAGAAAGCAAAGTCGGCAGCGCAGGTTCTGCTTCGTTGGGGAGTTCAACGAGGAACCTCAGTGATTCCAAAAACATCGACTCTTGATCGGATGGCCGAGAACCTTAACATCTTTGACTTTGAGTTATCCCAGTCGGATATGGACGCCATCAGTGGGCTTGACCGAGGTCGTCGTTTCAATGATCCCGGCGTGTTCTGTGAATCTGCCTTCAATACGTTCTGCCCGATTTATGAATAGTTCATTGGCCACGATGTATCAGGAGCAGGGATTCGCTGTCGTTCCACAGTGTCTGGATAGTGCAACTGTTGCAAGATTGATTCATCTGACCGAGTTGGCTCGCGTACGAAATGAGGCGGCTGAGTCGGTTTCCAACAGCAGCGGTGTCTATGCGCTTCGCAATCTTGTGGATGTCGTTCCCGAGGTCGCTGAACTCACATCGAATTTTCGCGTTGCAGCGTTAGTTGAAGCAGTTCTGGGAGCCGATACCTTTATGGTTCGCTCAACTCTGTTCGACAAAACAGACGGCGCGAACTGGGGAGTGTTCTGGCACCAGGATTTGTCGATCGCAGTTAAAGAGCGTCATGATATTGAAGGTTATCATGCCTGGACTCGAAAAGCCGGGGTCCAGTGTGTTCAGCCTCCTATAGAGGTTATGTCGAGGATTCTGGCGGTTCGGCTTCATCTTGATGATTGCTTCGCCGCCAATGGGGCTTTGAAAGTACTGCCGGGCAGTCACCGTTCCGACACTCTGACAACGGATCGTATTGAACAGATCTCATCACAGGTGAGTGAAGTGATTTGCGAAGTTCAGGCGGGTGGGGCAGTACTCATGAACCCATTGTTGCTGCATGCGTCGTCGCCGATGAGCAGCCCGGGGCACCGGCGAGTGATCCATTTGGAATTCACCGCACAAGCATTACCTGAGCCTCTAGAGTGGCGATATCACATTCCGTGCCGGCAAGCATGATGCCTTTCAGAGCAGCCGGTCGGTGGGATGGCACGATCCGTCACCATGCTCTGGCCTGGTTGTAGTTGATGACACTCTGGGCGCAAAGAATGCCAAAGAAGATCATCAGGAATTGAGGATCTGGTTGAAGTCGTGACAGGATGCCCGCATGTGGGGCTGGCAGAAATGAATAGAAGAGGCTCGGAACCACATCAGCGACAGTGTTGTTACAGTAGGCACACCACAGAGCGACTCCTCCAGCAGCACCGATAGAGATCTTAAGAATTAGTTCCGATGCCTGACGACCACGTACGCCATAGTGAGTCACGAGTGCAGCCATGATCTGTCCGCCATCAAGTGGCAGAGCAGGGATCAGGTTCATCAGATTGACGATGATTCCACTGAACAGAAGCATGAAGAAAACGTAGTTCAATGCCGGAAAATCGTCGAAGGTTGCGGGCGAAGATCTCATCAGGAAAATCATGACACCATACACGATCGCTGAAAACGATAGCCCTGCAAGTGGTCCGGCCGCCAGCGACCAGATTTGTCGCCAGGTCGAAAGTCGAGTCGCGGTGGCATAACCCCCCAGAAAATAGAGTACGATTTCCGATGGCCACCCATAGTGGCGAAGCACAAGAGCATGGCCAAGTTCATGAATCAGCACCGTCGTAAAGACACAGATAACGCCCAAAACGACCAAATCCAGCCGCTCGGGGTTCCACCGCATCATGGCCGCCGATATCCAGAAAATTGGATGAATGCGAATCGGGATCCCGAACAGCTGAAAACGTACGTCAAATGCAGTTTCGCCAGCGATACCGAACATCATATTTCTCCTGTTCCTTTGTCGAGGATCATTGATCGGAGTCCCCGACTGAGGATCAGTTTGTTGGTGACAGTGGAGAGAGTCCTGTTTGCAGGATACAGTCTTGCATGTTGAAGTCGAATGGTCCGCCTGTTATGTCTTCAAAGCGTCTCTTCAACGCCTGAAAATAGTTCGGAAAGAATCGAAATTGGGCAGCTTGTTTCGCATCATCATGGATCTGCCGCTGTTTCGCAGCGTATTGCGACCTATTTCGCGCGTGCTGGTCGGGTTGATTGCGATTCCCATTTTTCGATTCATTATGCGAAAAGTCTTTCGCCTGCAGGATCTGGACGATGAACTTGAGAAAGACCTCGAAGAATGGTTTCGCGGGGCACTTCTTTTGCTGGCCGCCACAGCGAACATGGAGCACCTGCTGTTTGGATGGATGCAGAAGGTCGACTGGCTCGATCGTGCCGACTGGCTGACGATGGGTTTACGGCTTATGTTGGCGATCAGCGTCATCGAAGCCATGCCCGATCAGGAACTGTTTGCGGTGCTGCACCCCGGGCCGCCAAAGCTGGAAAAGGGAAAGAATCCTGTCATTCAACTCTGGAAGTTGAAATGGAAGTTCCTGAAGGGATTTGTTTGTCGCCACCTGAACCGATCATCTCCCGTGCTGGCGATGATGTGTGCCATTATTGGCTCGCAAATGCCGGTACTGAATAGTGACCAGAAGGACATTCTTCGACGCGATACCATCGCGTCCTGGGCGTACTGTCAACAATGTGCTGTCGTTTGTCCCATGCAGTCCATGGTCACAATCGATGCTCTGCAGCAAATGATGCCTGAACTCAAACGTGAGTCTGACCTTCTGGCTCGACATCGAGAACGCTGGCTGGTCGGCTGGGTGTGCTATCTGATGGCGATCACTCAGTACTTGATTATTGGTCTCGTCACATCGCGAGATCGTGCTTTGGACGTCCTGAGTGAATTCGACAGAGCCGTGGCTCGCCGCCGCAATGAACTGATTGAAGAGTTTAAACTGGAAGGAAATCTTCCGAAGGATTTTGATCCGAACAAACCCTTGCCGAAGCCTCAGGACTCCACTGCTAAGAAGAGTACCCCCTGACCGACGGCGTAGCTGTGTGACATTTGTGCGTTGGTGTAAAGTACAGATTTTTCCGTTAAGCTTGTTTCCCCGCCTGAAATACCTTCCGTTCGTTGTCCTTTCCCAAAGGAGACCGTTTTGATGTTCAGAACTATTCTTGCCAGCCTGTGCATGATTTTCGCGACGTTTTCGACCCTGCCGTCTGCGCTCGCTGACGAGCCCGCCAAGGCAATCCGGATTGGAATGATCGGACTTGATACGTCCCATTGTCTCGCATTCGCCGACTTGCTGAACAAGGGCGGCGCCGATCCTGCGCTTGCCGGCTGCAAAGTGGTTCTTGTGTATCCCAAAGGAAGCCCGGACATTGAAAGCAGCGTGAAACGGGTGCCGGAATACACCGAGAAGATCAAGGCCATGGGTGTTGAGGTTATTGATGATCTCGATGCGATGATTGCTCAGGTCGATGCCGTGCTTCTGGAAACGAATGACGGTCGGCCACATCTGGAGCAGGTGCTTCCGGTACTCAAGGCGAAGAAACCGGTCTTTATTGATAAGCCGATTGCAGGCTCTTTGGTAGATACGATTGCGATTTTTGAGCTGGCAAAACATTACGAGACACCTGTTTTCAGCTCATCTTCATTGAGATTCTCGAACGGCGCTCAGGCGATTCGTGGTGGTTCGATCGGGGATGTTCTGGGCTGCGATACCTATTCGCCGTGTTCGCTGGAGCCAACTCACCCGGACCTCTTCTGGTACGGAATTCATGGCTGCGAAACCCTGTTCACGATTATGGGGCCGGGAGTTGAGACCGTCGTTCGCACTCAAACACCGGATTTCGATCTCGTCACTGGAACATGGAACAAGGGCCGAATTGGGACGTTTCGAGGAATCCGGAGCGGAAGTTCGGGCTATGGTGGGACAGCTTTCGGCACCAAAGGGATCGCACCTGCAGGTCAATACGATGGCTATAAGCCGCTAGTCATCGAGATCGTAAAGTTCTTTCGCTCTGGTCAGCCGCCAGTGAGCGCTGAAGAGACGACAGATCTTTACGCCTTCATGGAAGCCGCTGACGAGAGCAAGCGACGTGGCTTTGTGCCGGTCAAAGTCGCAGACGTGAAGTCCGTCGCTGCTGAAGCCGCAGCAAAGAAAGTGGCAGAGCTGATTAAGTAGCTGCCGAGGCACAGAAACACGACAGCTACTGATCTCAGTCACAGCCCGGTTTTTCAGTCAGAGAAACCGGGCTGTGTTTTCATCGTAATCCGAAGATGGTTCCCTTCAGAATCTCAACAGAGACCTTGTCACTGATGCGAACTCTGTGCAAGACAACTTTCGCAGGGAACTTTGGTCCGTGTCAGAACTCCATCGCGGTACTGTTCAACCACGTAACATGACTCGCATCTCGGCAAGGTCGTGGAACATGGCGGAGTAATCGTTGCCGCATTATGGGAGCATTCCTCGCAGCTATCACAGTTTGAGCAACCGTATTGACGCAAGTTTGCTTCGCACGCTGCAAACGGATGGAGCGGAATACCAATCGTTGCTCGGCAATCGTTATGCAGTGGATGCAACGGAACTCCGATGGTTGCTGTACAACCTCCCAGAGAAAGACCGTGCAACGGGACATCGTGATGTCCAAACTCTTTCCTGCCTCCACATTCTGATTGTTGGCAAGCACAGCAGGAATCTTCTGCTGGTTGCGGAGAACCGCCGCAGTGCTCACATTGATGAGCATTCTGCCGTTCTGCCGCGCATCCGACCAGTACAGGGTCAGGAACCCTGACGACCGGAGCCTGCTCGACTGGAATGCCTTTCGCCTCCCAATCTACGAACACCGAACCTGCAGTTGATGCAAGTCGGCTGGACATTCCGCGATACTGAAAACTCTGATCGAGGCTGCGAAAGGCCCAAGAGAGATTGAGTAACTCAGATGTCACAGAATTGGACAATTCATCTGCCGAAGCAGACTTTGCGTCTGGCCCAAAACAGACCAGTAGCAGACAGGCAAGCCAGGACAAATGCCGGCCCGTCTTGTAGGAAATACCCATTGTTAACGTCTCCGAAAAAGGAGTGGACAAAACTGTGCGGAACTCTTCAGCGCTATGTGTCCTGCAACCTCTACAATTCGCACAATCGTTACTATTGGGATAACCGGGCGCCTGCGTCGAGGGGAAACTTTCAGATTTCCTCCCTTTCTGAATCGTTGCATCACGGTTTGTCTGCCGTTAGTTTTTTCCCCTGTGCAATTCTGCTCGGCGGGTCTTGCTTGCGTTTCTGAAGGGCATCGTCGATCGTTCGGAGGTTCAGGGGATGTGAAGGTTCTCGATTGAGAATGGAATCCATGCGAAGATTGTGGGCCGCCAACACTACCCGGAGATCTTTCAAACATCCTGCTTCTTCGTTGTACTCAAATCATGCAAGCCGATGAATACCTGCGAGAACTGATCCCGTTCCCGTCTGTCAGCCGAGATTCGAACACCGAGATTACGGACCGCATCGACCAGTGGCTGCGAAAGCTGGATTTCGAGATCGAGCGTCTGAGTTACCAGGACGAGAACGGCGTTTCGAAGTCTTGCCTTGTCGCCCGAAAAGGTCCTGCGACGGGAGGCGGGCTGGCCTACTTTGGGCACACGGATGTAGTGCCTGTTAATTCCTGGAGTTTTGCGCCTTCTGGCCCATGGACTCCTCATATTGCGAATGGCCGAATGTATGGCCGAGGATCCTGCGACATGCGAGGATCGTTGGCCTGCATGCTCGCCGCAGCGCACGAACTTCGGAATTCGAAACTCAGGGCCCCCATTTTCTATGTCGTGACAGCCGACGAAGAAGTGGGGATGCATGGGGCGCGTAAGGTTGTCGAAGATTCGCAATTGTATCGTCAGATTGTCGCTGCTCAGCCAGCATCAATCGTCGGGGAACCGACGATGCTGGATGTCGTCTACGCCCACAAGGGCGGTCGTGCTGTAAGTGCCACGTCCATCGGCCGAGCGGCTCACTCCAGTACAGGGCAGGGCGTGAATGCGAACATGGCTTTGATTCCTTTCCTCGTGGAGATTCAAAGAATCAATGAGGAGATGGAAACATCCGAGACATGGCGTGACGATCGTTTTGTGCCACCTACCCCAACTCTCAATCTGATGATTCGAGATACCAATACGGGGATCAATATCACGTCGGCTCAGTCGGAATGCTTAGCTTACTTTCGGCCGATGCCCGGACAGAATGCTGATGGCATGGTGGAGCGACTTCGGGAACTGGCGATGCGATGCGGGCTGAAGTTTGAGACTCTGTTTTCCGGCTCACCACTCTACACGGATCCCGCGGCACCTTTCGTCAAAGAACTGTTGCAGCTTGCCGGGCGATCATCGGCTCGCACTGCCGCCTATGGCACTGATGGCGCGATCTTTACGGAGTTAAAGAACATCGTGGTGTTTGGTCCTGGCGACATTGCTCAGGCCCACACGGATGATGAGTGGATTAGTCTCGAGCAACTTCAGCTTGGCACTGAAATGTATTCTCAGTGCATTCGGCGATGGTGTTGCTGAGTGAAGTGTTTGCAGGAGTTGCAATAAGGTGTCGGAGTTTCCTGTTGTCAGTGTTTCAGATCTCGTCAATGCCTTCAAAGAGGTCGTTGAGACGGCGTTACCTCCGTGCACCGTTGAAGGGGAGATCTCCAACTGTCGCCGGAGCCCGGCCGGACATTGGTACTTGACGTTGAAGGATGAGCAGTCCGAAATCGGTGCTGTGATCTGGCGCAGTGCCGCGCAGAAGATTCGATTTGATCCCAGGGACGGAATGAAGTGTCTGGCGACCGGCTCGTTGCAGGTCTATGTTGCCAAGGGCACTTGTCAATTCGTTATATCCCGTCTGATGCCGCAGGGCATTGGAGAGCTTGAACTCGCTTTTCGACAACTTCGTGACAAGCTGTCGGCGGAAGGTTTGTTTGATGAGTCGCGAAAAAGAGCAATTCCGCAGATACCCCGTCGTATTGCTCTTGTGACAAGTCCCAGCAGCGCTGCCGTTCGCGATATGATTCAGGTGATTACTCGGCGATGGCCACCTGCTCGAATCGTGGTTGTACCTGTTCGCGTTCAGGGTGATGGGGCGGCGGAAGAAATTGCGAAGGCCTTGAAACTCGTACATCGAATTCCTGATGTAGATGTTGTGATTACCGGACGCGGTGGCGGAAGTCTCGAAGATCTCTGGTGCTTCAACACGGAGATTGTTGCAAGGGCGGTGGCGGCTTGTCGGATCCCGGTCGTCGCGGCAGTGGGACATGAAATCGACGTGTCGATTGCCGATCTGGTCGCTGATCGCCGAGCGTTGACCCCCAGCGAAGCCGGAGAACTGGTCGTTCCGTCCGCTCGTGACCTTCATGATTCGCTGATTCACACGGCACACCGCATGAGGCAGACTCTGCGAGATCGTCTGGATCGGGCCAGACTTCGGCTCAGTACGATTGAGGCGAGGTCTGTACTTCAGCGGCCAATGAGTCTTGTCGATCAAAAACGGCTCGACTGTGAATCGTTGTCGGAACGGGCGGTGACGGCCGTTCGATTGTTGACCGAGCGAAAAGGGCGGGATTTGTCCGAATTCGCCGCGTCGCTTCAGGCACTGAGCCCGCTCATGGTTCTGTCCCGAGGCTACTCGTTGACACAGAAATCGGACGGAACCTTTTTGCGATCGGCAGCAAGTGTTGCACCTGGGGAGACGCTTACAACGCGACTGGCATCCGGACTTGTACGTTCTGTTGTAACGGCTGTTGAGATCGAACGCGATCACTGAGCATCACTAATGCGTCATCACTGAGCATCGCGGACAAATCGGTCGTGCGAAGTGATTGAATGGCCATTGATAAATGAGCGGCCGTCCGTACTCTTTCGGCCGTCAGGCTGAATTCGCAGGATCTCAAGCCAGCCATCTCCAGCCGCTGCGAACAGGCGTCCGTGACATTCATGGAGGCTGCCAGCGACCGATGGCAGCGACGGAAGTGTGACGTTTGGCGAGCGGCCAACTTGCTGAATCGTACAGCGGAGTGCAGGCTGACCGTCGCGCTGCAGGCTTGTTGAGGCTTTTGGCCACGGTTGCATGGCTCGCACGTGGCAATCAATCTGGTGGCAGGGTTGAGACCAATCGATGGCTCCGGATTCTTTTGCGATCTTAGGCGCCAAAGTCACCTGTGAAGAATCCTGTCTCTCAAAAACAGCCGTCCCGTCCGCCAGTTGTTGAACAACCTGCAGAGTTAGCGGGACGGACAAATCGGCGAGCCTTAGCATCAGTTCACCTGAGGTCTCGGCCGCCCCGATCGATGTCTGAACCTTTCCGATCATGGGGCCTGAATCCAAAGCCGGTTCGATCTGAAAAATGGTAACACCTGTGACGGAGTCGCCTTTCCAGATCGAATACTGAACTGGAGCGGCTCCTCGATGTCGGGGCAGCAAAGAGCCATGCAGATTGAACGCTCCGAGCCTTGGGATTGCCAGTAATTCAGGCTTCAGAATCTGGCCGTAGGCGGCCACGATAAATGCATCAGCATTCAGGGAACGAAGAGTGTCCAGCATTTCAGGGCGATTGACCCGCTCAGGTTGAAATACAGGGACATTTTGGGCAACCGCCATTTCCTTGACAGGATTCACGTGCTGATGGTGCCCACGACCTGATCGATCCGGCTGCGTCAGAACTCCGACCACAGAATTTTCCGAACCCAGCAAAGCGCGAAATGGTGGTACGGCGAATTCGCCAGTACCCATAAGAACTAGTCGGAGAGGCATGAAAACAGCTTGAAGAGATTGGAGACAGCGTCGAGCGAAATCGTTCACGGGACATGCGGCGAACTAAACTCGCCACAAGTTCTAAGCACGCACCAAAGTCCAGAGCTTATCGCGAGTTCTTCAGCGTCCGGCCCGTTGCATTGCAGACTTCCATTCGTCCGGACTGAGTTCCTTGGCCTCTTCCACGAGTAACCGAGGAATATCATCCAGAATTGGATACTTCAGACGCACATCGGGATTTGTGCAAACCAACGAGTCACCGTCCTTGACGAGGTCCGCGTGACACTTTGGGCACACAAGATAGCTGCTGGATTTTTCAAAGTTGAAACCCATGGCTCAGAATCCTCTCAGTTCGCGAATGTCTGCAAATGTCCTGAGTCGATATCCGATTCCAGTGTAGTCCAGTGCAGAACAAAGTGATCTCACAGCAACACCCATTCCGTCCGGACCGCTGAAACCACCGAACTGGCCGCCGCCTTTCAGGTGTGGTTCGGTCTCAAGGTAGAACCCCGGTATGCCTAACTTCTGCAGTCGCTGTTCAATAGCCGGAATCTGCTCTCGAAGGTCACGGAAGATCATTTCATGACCAGAATCGCCTTCATCACAGGGGACAAAGTTTTTCAGGCGTTCTTCGTCAACAGCACCTTCCCAGACAAGGCTGCGATCGATCCGATAATCCTTGACGTGCATCCATCCCAGCCATGGAAGTGTTGCACGATACTCGTCGAAGACTTGAATAGCATTCTTGTTCTGAGCCGTTACGTTGCCACCGTCGAAGATCAGGACCATATTCGGATGATCAACGCGTTTTGCAAGTTCCGCCATTAACGGGCCGGTTTCACCCACAAGATTTGGTTCAATCTCCAGCCCGTAGACGAGTCCGTTTTCGGCACACACGTTCGTGATGCGACGAATCTGGTCTGCAGCCTGATCCAGATGCTGCTCCGGCTTTGTACCTCGCGGATGGTAGAACGAGAAACCTCGTATCAATTTCGTGTCCAGCGCCTTCGCCACGTTGATGGTCCGAGCGACTTCTCCAGCAAGATACTCTTCGAATGGCACGAATTTATTGTGGGAGCCATCGTCGACATTCAGGAGTTTCACCTTGCCAACTCGAGCCCCAATGCTGGTGACTCGAACGCCGTATTCGGCATGAAATTGTCGGAGTCGCTCAAGCTTCTCCGCGTTGAGTTCTGTGACGTGTTCGATCTTTCCATCACCCAGAACGTCGATAAACCGCGGACTATAATTTCGAATTCCGATCGCAGCGAGTGCCGTCATTTGTTCAAGAGCAGTACGGCGATTGGCTGCCTCGTCGGCAAAAGCACTGATAATGACAGTTGGCTTGCTGGCCATGGAAACCTCAACAAAAACTGATCCGGGGATAGTCGCTCGAACCCGCATTCTCATGGGTCATTCGGAAGTTGACAAGTGAGTCGTTCAGATGTTTGTGTGCCAGGAAATTGAGCGGGGGGGCCCAAGTCATTTATGATCCGCAGACTGTCCGGGTAGGATACGCCTGCAGTTGCATAAATCTCCCCGTCCGGGAACCACCGAGTTTCGTTGCGAATGTCTACAGAAGAATCCGATCACACTGGAGCGACAGAACTTCCCAATGCCGGGGTATTGCTGGGGGTTGATTATGGCACGAAGCGAATCGGAGTTGCGGTTTCTGATCGTGACCAGAAGTTCTCCAGCCCGCTCTACAACCACCAGCGCCAGGGCGCTCAGGGGGATACTCGCTTCTTCAGGACATTGTTTGAAGAGTACCGACCAGTCGGCATGGTGATAGGATTGCCCATTCATCTGAGCGGAGACGAAAGCGAGAAATCTCGTGAGGCACGGAAGTTTGCAGACTGGTTGTCAACAGTAACCGGTCTTCCATACTGTTTTCAGGATGAGCGATTTTCGTCATTTCAGGCCGAGTGTTTAATGACAGACGCAGCGCTGACAAAGAAACAGCGAAAGGATCGCATCGACAAGATTGCCGCCCAGATATTGCTGCAGAACTTTCTGGAAACACGGCGAGTCCAACGCGGCGCGGGCTGAGAGGCTTTCGGTCATCGTTCGAGAGATGGATCCCGGCCGTCGACAAAAGGTGCTGGCGGCCCAGCGTTGGCTACTTCAGGACAGAGTCTCCTGTCAGGATCCAGGCTTCATTGAATACCGCATGCTTCATTGTCTTGCCTTCATCGCAGAAGTAACTGTAGACGGCATGGATCATGCCGTCCTTCGTCTGGATAACACAAGGGTAGTGAAAGGACCCTGTCGGCTGTTGCTCCAGATGCCGGGATACTTTCCACGTGAGGCCTTCGTCGGTAGAGAGACTGACGGCAAGTTGATTTCTGCCAGAGGAGGTGTCGTTGTGAACCAATACCCAATGTCCATTCTTCAGCCGCACTCCATCCAGCCCTGAGCCAGGGTTTACAAGTTCAGAGACACCAACGGGGCCCCAGGTAACACCATCGTCCATTGACTCGCATACGCGCACGTGTCCCGTATAACCGTTCTCTCTCATGTAGGCGACCAACGTTCCGTTATCACGCCGCAGAACCGCAGGCTGTATCGCCCCGAAGCCCAGCAGAGGCTTACTGGCAAACCACGTTGAACCTCCATCATCGCTGATTGCCATGATCGAGATTGAGAACGTGTCGGTATAGAGCGGCAGCAGGATTCGCCCCGATGGCAGCACGGTTGGTTTGCAGCGAGGCTGCCAGCCCAGGCGTTGGTAAAGTTTCTGGCTCAGTTTCTTCTTTGCCTCTTCGATCCCCTGCATTTGTTTCTCTGGAAGCGGCACAGGCAAAGCAACGAGCATTTGATCGAGAACCTTGATGGCCTCCTGAGAAAAGTCATCGGGCTTGAGCAGGATCGTTTCACTGCGATTCCATTGTGGGCTCCCATCGCCAGCGGGGTCGTCGCTCACCTTCACATGAGTCAGGCATGATTCCCAGCTATTGGCGATAATGACGGGCCAGAAGAGCATCAGGCGACCATTTGCGTCAGTCATCATAGTCGTATTGCAATCGGGGAATCCGGGCGTGTCGGTCATCAGAAACTCCGGTCCCCATTCTTTCTGACCGGGTTTCAATCGAGATCCAAACACGGCAACATCATCGGCAGTTCGTTCGCCGCTGCCACGATACCAGGAGACAATTAATTCGCCATCTGCAAGTTCCGCGATGCCCGGCGCATGATTGTGTTGCGGGTTCAATGGAAACACAAACTCCGATCGGAGTATGGGTTGAGAGGCATCTTCTGCAGCCCACAATAATCTGTCCCCTGCAACCATAAGCGTGAACAAAAGAGTCAGGTGCAAGTATGATGGAACGGGCATTTCGGTTGACCTGGATGCTGTGATTCGGGCGGCGGGTGATTCAAGGAAAGACGGGATCCTAAACCATCGAATGAGTTGGACAAAATCACGGGTAGCTCACCAGGACCGTGTGGTACTTTGCATTCCCGCAATTCTCAGGATGAGAAGCATTTCTGCAGCAGAGCGAAATACTGAGCACCGAACTGCCTCGGTTCTATTCGCACTCCCAGATCGATCCGGAAAGTCGCATTGGCGCGGTTTCCGTCAACAGTTCGCGTCTTCGAGGCATTCTTTCACTTTTGCAAAGGGTTGGCGACAGGAGAATCTCTTCACCTGGTTACTGGAGCATACCCTGTCCGAACTGTTATCTTACGGGGATTGACGGGAAGTTCCGTTGGCCCGCATTAGTTTCACTTTGAGAGTAAAATGACAGACGAGACCCCAAAACGCCGCATCTGGATCGGATTTGATCTGGGTGGCACCAAGATGATGGCTGTCGTATTTGACGACAAGCTGAAGGTGCTCGCCAAGAAACGCCGGAAAACTCGTGGCAATGAAGGTGAGCAGGTTGCGTTGGAGCGACTCGCTGAGACCATCACGATGGCTCTTGAAGCGGCCGAGGTTCACCCTGATGAAGTCGCTGGAATTGGTGCCGGTGTACCGGGGCCGTTGGATCTTCAGCGAGGTGTCATTCTGGAAGCGCCGAATTTGGGCTGGAAGAATGTTGCGCTGCAAGAGTTCCTGTCGAAAAGGTTCAAGTGTCCTGCAGCCCTCTGCAACGATGTCGATGCTGGTGTCTTCGGTGAATACAGCGCAGGAGCAGGGCAGGGGCAACGTTGTGTGCTTGGGGTTTTCCCCGGTACCGGGATCGGCGGCGGATGTGTCTACGAAGGGAAGATCTTTCGAGGCTCAAGATCATCATGTATGGAGGTTGGATATCTCCAGATGGCAACGGAAGGGGCGGCAGCCGGCGTAGGTCCGGTCGGAACACTGGAAGGACTTGCAAGTCGTCTGGCGATTTCTGCTGAGGCAGCCAAAGCTGTCTTCCGTGGACAGGCGCCGCACCTGAAGGAGTTTGCTGGAACTGACATTGGAAAGATTCGCAGTTCGATTCTGGCAAAATCAATCGACATGGGTGACAAGGCCATCGAACTGATTGTACGTCGAGCGGCAGAGCAGGTAGGACGTGGAATCGGCAGCCTGATCAATATCCTTGCGCCAGATGTTGTGATTCTGGGAGGTGGCCTGGTTGAAGCGATGCCAAAGTTGTATCTCGAAGGTGTTCGCGAGGGGATCAAACGCAACGTTCTGCCATCTCTTGCTGACTGCGCTAAACTTAAGGTCAGTGAATTAGGTGATCTTGCAGGAGCTGTTGGAGCAGCAGCCTGGGTGCGGCAGGAATCGGGCATAAAACTGGAGAAGAAACTTTAGGCATCCAGATGCAAATTCCTGAACCAGTCTCCTGTTTTTCTCTGAAGCCAGTTTTGCCATGAACGTCCCCAATGAATCCGCTCGAAATGAACAGCCGGCACGTAGCGATGTTGCGCGTGCAGATGGCGGAGTAGACTCTCAGAGAATCAAGAACACCTTTCCGCTGGCTGTCATTGAGCTGGGCACATCAGCGATCCGTATGGCGATTGGTGAAAGTGATGGCAGCCCTTCTGTCCGAGTTCTTGAGCAGCTGGTTCGCGGTGTCAGCCTCGGCAAAGACACCTTCACGAACGGAGAAATTCAACGAAAGACGCTTCAGGAATGCGTGCGAGTTCTCAAAAGTTACCGGCGAAAGCTGAAAGAGTACCAATGCAGCGATCCCAAGCACATTCGGATTGTTGCAACCAGCGCAGTGCGTGAAGCGACGAATCGACTTGAGGTTCTGGACAGGATTTACATCGCCACAGGCTTCGCCGTTGAGCTGATCGATGATGCTGAGATTGCACGAGTGACATATCTAGGCGTCCGTCCATTGCTTCAGAATGACACGACGCTCACCGATGCGATGACAGTGGTTGCCGAAGTCGGAGGCGGCAATACAGAAGTGCTGGTTCTTAAGGGAAAGGACATTATCCATTCGCAACCCTATCGGCTTGGGTCGTTGCGACTGCAGCAAATGGTGCTCCAGTCACAGGCCACGCGCAGCCGAGCTGGTAGTATCATGATTGGCCAGATTGATCGGACGGTTGAACCACTGATCGATCTCGTCCCCAGAGGGAAAGCCGTCGAATTTGTGGCACTGGGTGGTGATATGCGATTTGCTGCCCGTGTGTTGGGCATCAATCTGCAGAGTTCCGGGTTGACCAGAATCCCGGTTGAGGAAATCGAGAAGCTGTCGTCCCGTCTGGTTTCAATGACGGTCGACCGCATCATGCAGAAATACCACATCGAGCTTTCTCAGGCGGAGACGCTGGTTCCGGCCCTGCTGGCAAATCTGCGGCTGGCTCAGTTGTTAAATTGCCAGCACCTTCTGATCACCGGCTTCAACCTGCGTGACGCTCTGCTTCAGGGAATGTTGAGATCAAATGACTGGTCTGCAGATTTTTGCGACCAGATCATCAGCTCCGCGATGGAACTGGCCCGAAAGTATCAGGTTGACCTGCAGCACGCGCGGCATGTTGCGGATCTTGCCAGAAGGCTGTTTCGCTCACTGCAGGCTGAACATCGCATGGATATTCGCTGCGAAACGCTTCTGTACGCCGCCGCCTTGCTGCATGAGACCGGACTGTTTGTAGGTCTCTCGGGCTATCATAAGCATTCGTACTATCTCATTATGAACAGCGAATTGTTCGGACTGAATGCTCTGGACCATCAGCTGGTTGCGATGATTGCTCGATATCACCGAAGAGCATCCCCCAAGCCAACTCACGAGACATTCGCCCGGCTGGATCGTGACAGTCGTGTGATTGTGTCCCGATTGGCCGGTATTTTGCGAGTTGCAGTCGCCCTCGACCATACCGGCAGCCAACGCGTGCGAGACATCGAGTGTACGATTGAGAAAAATCGTCTTGTTGTCACCGTCACAAACTCTGCGGGCGATCTTTCGCTCGAACGAATGGAGCTGCGACAGAAGGCCTCGTTGTTGGAGGATACGTTCGGGCTGGGAGTGTTGCTCCGTGAGTCGCCACGCTGATTGTTGCTGAATTCTGGATCGTCCGGTTATGGCCCATCAGTCTGGTGCGAGGATTTGCCATGAAGCATGGTTTCCCGGAGTTCGTTTCGCTAGAATTTTGCGAGTTTTGAACATTCACTGATCGTTCGTTTGTTCGATCAGCCACCACCAAATCGGGAACAGTTTCATGATGAAGTCTTTTCAATGGCATGTGTTGGCGATGGTCGCCGCAGTCACCGTGTTGTTTGGCAGCTCTGTGGTTGCTCAGGAAGAGAAATGGGTCTCCCTGTTTGATGGGAAGACTCTCGACGGTTGGGAGAAGGTTGGTAACGACAAGAGCAACTGGGAAGTGAAAGACGGAGCACTCGCCGGGTCCGGCGAAGCTTCGATGCTCGTCAACGTGAAAGGCCCGTTCAAGAACTTCCGATATCGAGCGGAGGTCAAGATTAACGACAAGGGCAATTCCGGACTTTATTTCCGTACGACACGGAAGCCCGGCTTTACGGATGGCTATGAGGCTCAGATCGACAGCACTCACACTGACCCGATCCGAACCGGATCGCTTTACGGAATGTGTCACGTTTATCAACAGCATGTGAAGCCGGATACATGGTTCACTTACGATCTGGAAGTTCGTGACGATGTGTGGCGTGGCAGAGCAGTGACTCGAATCAAGATCACCGTAGACGGAAACGAACTCTACGAATACCTCGACTTTGATCAGACGTTCAAAGAAGGCCACTTTGCTTTCCAGCAGCATGACCCAGGCAGCCATGTCTTCATTCGCAAAGTCGAAGTAATGGAACTTCCGGAAAAGAAGTAGCCGCGATTCTGTGTCATGAAAAAACTGAAACCTCAAGTCGCGTTTCTTTGCGGCTTGAGGTTTCTTCAGTTACGCGGATTGCAGAATCGGCAGTGTTCCATGATCTTTTCAGGTTCCAAGATCTCGATTGAACTGTTGGACACCAGTGTCTGATCCCGTCTCCTTCGGAGTCGGAACGCCACCGTCTTCGCCGAAGAACTTTCCTCCGGATGTCCCTTTTTCGGCATTGAAGTCGTCCGCCCGTGGAGCAGGGTCGTAGGTACTTCCTGGAGGGTAAGGAGTCCCATTTGACGGCGGAACAACCATCGTGCCTGGCTGTACGTAACCACCCGGAGCCCCGTACATCTGCTGCCCGTATGGGCCGGGTTGATACATAGGCTGCTGATACATGCAACCACTATTTGCCGATAACAGCGCGATCACGGTAGACGCGCAGATGAGTTGTGATGGGAACCTGGACATCCTGTCGGTTTCCTACAAAAAAGGCTCATTTCCAATTCTGGCTGTGAACAGCCGGAAACGAAGCGCGGAACACGTTCAGGTTTGAGAACCCGGCTGAGGCCAATCCTATGGACTCAGGCAGCACTGAAAAGAATCTTTCCAGTCTGCAATTTCTGCAATTCTCGCGCACAGACCTGCAGAAATCGCCGGAGGTGTACCCAAACCGCAAAAACGTGTCCAGAGCGGTTTTTGTCAATTAGTCGATACCCAGATTTCGTTCGATACTATTTGCTTTTTCCGACATCAGGTGTTTCTTGAACCACGGGTCAGGGTCCCTCTCTCGTGCCTGATCTCCACGTCCTTCGTCTCCGACGAAGTCCCACTCCCCGGCATCTTCATCCGCATCTTTGTCCCAGTCTTCCGGGTTGGGTGTGAACATGCGAGTCATACGCCGCATCGCAGATTTCGGATGTTCGACCAGACTGCAACCAGAGACTGTGATAGCCAGGAGTCCCAGGATGACTAAGGGCATTCGAAAACGAATCATGGAAATCCCCGGACAATACGGTGTTCGCAGCAGTGACGATCAACGTCAAAGGAATCAGAATTCAACTCCTCGCAGCTGGCGAATGGAGTTCCAGCCGAGTGTATTGCACCAGTTCATTGCGCCCAGAGGGTTTTATGCTGCCACTTGACATACTTGTCGTATCTCCGCACCCTGATGACGCGGAGATCAGCGTAGGAGGTACAATTGCAGCCTCATTGCGGCAGAATCTGCGCGTCGGCGTTGTAGATCTGACCTCTGGAGAACCAACACCGCATGGTTCACTGACAATTCGGCAACAGGAGACGGCCACAGCAACAGATATCCTGGGACTGACCTGGCGGTCTAATCTGGGATTGCCTAATCGAAGTTTGCAGCCGACTTTGGAGTCTCGAAGGCAGCTGGCCGAGGTTATCAGACTCGTGCGACCACAAATCATTCTTGCTCCGTACTGGCAGGATGTGCATCCCGATCATGTTGCCGCCAGCAGCCTTGTGGATGACGCGAGATTCTGGGCAAAGCTCAGCCGTTCAGACATGGACGGAGATCCGTTTTGGTCGCCGATGCTGCTTCATTACTTCAGCATCCATCTGCGTATACATCCAGTGGCTTCTTTTGTGCTGGATATTTCTGCTGAGATTGAAACCAAGATGAACGCAGTCAAAGCCTATGAGAGCCAGTTGATCACTGGAAGATCGCAATCATTTCCGACAGTTATTGACGATATTCGAGATCGAGCTCGATACTGGGGCTGGTCAATCGGCAAGGCTTATGGAGAGCCGTTTGTGAATCGCGAGTCAATAGGATTGACGTCGCTTGATGCTCTTCTGCGTTAGGTGTTGGGGAGTCAAGGTAAGAGATTTATTGCGGCATGAAGCCGGCGCTTCGGCAGCATGCTGCGTTAACGATTTCTCAGCAAGACACTTGGTTCATGGACGCTTATCAAAGCCTGGGGCGAGGGCGCGTTCTTCGGGGCGGCTCATCAATAACTTCGACGTCTTCGATTACGTCGACATCCTCAACGATTTCCACGTCTTCCAGAATGTCGCCATCATCGACAACTTCTACATGTTCGATGATTTCCACGTCCTCAACAATTTCTACAGCATCAATAATCTCGACGTCCTCGATCACTTCGGCATCGATAATCTCAACGTCATCAACATCAGTCCGAAGTGTGGGCATGCGACCAGGGGTTGAGCCAGATGCGGAACGCCGTGGAGTTGCCGGTTCGACGACTTCGACTTCCTCTGCGTCCAGCACCTCTACTGTTTCGTCAATAAAGACAGGGTTGCCTTTTGAGGGTAAAGCTTTGGATGCTTTGGCGGCCGGCATGACATTTTCAAGGAACAGAAACTTTACGTCGCCAATATGGACCTCGGTTCCGTTCGTCAGTTTGGCATCCTTCTCGACCCTTTGGCCGGCGACTGTCACACCGTTCAGGCTGCCAAGGTCGCGGATGTAGTACTGAGTGTCGACCTGAACCAGAGCGCAATGCATTCGAGAGATTTTTGAACTCACATCCAGAACGACATCGCACTCCGGGCTGCGCCCGATCAGTACGACGGCCCGGTCGATGGGAATCTGCATTCCCGGTCCCGTTGGATGTAAAACTGCCACCATTGATCGATTCCAAATAGCCTGTTGGCCAGGAATATATGAAGGAGAACCTTTCGAACTTGTTGGAATTCTGTCCGTATGAACTCAGCCCTGCCACTGATTTCAAAGCCAGACGCCGGAAAAACATCAGAATGAGGAAGGCCTGTCGGAAAGAACATCCCATGCTGGCCGTTATAATGCCGCTTTGTGGCGTAAATGCCACGTTTTCGGCCAGGATGTCTTTCCCGGCTAACCACTTCCGGATTCGTTGCGATCTTTCGTTCTTTGAGGCAGTTGTCATGAATCTTTTCGCTGCGGCCGAACAAAACAATCGGGAAAGTGCGAAACCGCTGGCGGCTCGAATGAGGCCTTCAACCCTGGCGGAGTTCTCCGGCCAGACGCATATCCTGGGGGAAGGAAAGCTGCTGAGGAGAATGCTGGCAGCGGACCGAATCGGTTCGATGATCTTTTATGGCCCCCCAGGAACGGGAAAGACGACCCTCGCTGAACTGATTGCCCGGCAAACCCAGCGACATTTCGAACGCCTGAACGCGACGACAGCCGGTGTTCGTGAAGTACGCGAGGTTCTTCAGGCTGCAGCCGATCGCCTTGCCGCTGACGGAACTCAGACAGTGCTTTTCATTGATGAGTTGCATCGTTTCAGTCGCAGTCAGCAGGATATCCTGTTGCCTGATGTAGAGAGCGGGACAATCTCTCTGATTGGCGCCACCACGGCAAATCCCTTCTTCTCGTTGGTAGCTCCGCTAATCAGTCGAAGTCAGGTGTTTGAGTTTCGAGAGCTTGAGAAATCAGATCTGATTGGGATGATGCAGAG
>JBILXT010000629.1:0-3305 GCA_044378235.1 Planctomycetaceae bacterium | reverse complement strand
CGGCACAAGCCCTGACAGCATCGACGCGGCAGAAGATCGTGGTCGCTTTCAGGTCATTCTGGACAAGCTGGGTCTGCATCAGCCGCCCAACGGCATCGCGACCAATATCGAAGGCGCTCGCGCGGCAGCGGCTCGCATCGGCTATCCGATTCTGGTTCGCCCCAGCTACGTGCTTGGTGGCCGTGCGATGGTGATCTGTTACGACCAGCAGACGCTGGAATCGTACATGACCGAAGCTGTTGATGTGTCGCCTGATAAGCCGGTTCTGATCGACAAGTTTCTGGAAGACGCGATCGAAGTTGACGTCGATGCGATTTCGGACGGAGAAATCACCGTCATCGGCGGAGTTATGGAACATATTGAAGAAGCCGGAGTTCACTCGGGCGACTCCGCCTGTGCGCTTCCGCCGTATTCGCTGCCGAAAGAAGTGGTCGATGAAATTCGCGTCGCTACGGTCGCTCTGGCCGGTGCGCTGCAGGTTCGCGGACTGATGAATATTCAGTTCGCTGTGAAGATGGATGGCGACAACAGCAGTGCGACGGTTTACGTTCTGGAAGTGAATCCTCGCGCCAGCCGAACATCACCGTTTGTGTCGAAGGCGATTGGTCACTCACTGGCGAAGATTGCCGCCAAGGTGATGGTCGGGGTTTCTCTGAAGGAACAGGGCTTCACCAAAGAGATCGTGCCGAAGTACACGTCAGTCAAAGAAAGCGTGTTCCCATTCAATCGCTTTACCGGCGTGGATATTGTCCTCGGCCCTGAAATGCGATCGACTGGTGAAGTCATGGGCATTGATGCCGACTTCGCCCTGGCCTTTGCCAAGGCACAGCTGGCGGCTGGTTCTCGCTTACCGATGAAGGGCAAAGTCTTCATCAGCATGGCCGCCAGCCACAAGTTGCGCATGATCGAGCCGGCTCGACGATTGAAGAAGCTGGGCTTTCAAATTGTCTGCACCAGTGGAACAGCTCGAGTCTTCCAGGAAGCGGGCATTGACGTGGAAGTCGTCCGGAAGGTTCAGGAAGGGCGACCAAATCTGCTGGACCTGATGGCGAATGGAGAAATCCATTTGATCTTCAACACACCAAGCGGCAAGGGTGCTCGCACGGACGAAGGCAAGATTCGAGCAGCCTCGGTGACCTACGGAGTTCCCTGCGTCACGACGATGCCGGGATGCTCGGCCGTCGTTGATGCTCTGGAAGCACTCCGCGACCAGCCGAATCCAAGTGTCAAAGCCATTCAGGACTGGGTCAAGGAAAGCTGACGCAGCGGCTGGATCCGTGCCTTTTGGGAAAGCTGCAGCCTGCTGCAGCTTTCCGTTCCACAGCCTGCTGTGGAGAACCGTTGTGAACTCAACGAACTGCAAAGCCGCAGTTTGGCAGCCTGCTGCCTTCACCAAAGCGGCAGCAGGCTGCCGCAGTCCACAAGGGCAATTGGAGACGCTTTTGAAGTTCCTGATATCTTTTTGCGAATCCCTTCCGAGCGTGATCCAAGACCTTTTTCGATGGCTTTAAGCCTATGTCTACACCGTCTCCCATGGCATCCGGCGATCCGGCGGTATCTCCTCAATCAGGCGTACCCACTCTGGAGATTATTGGGTCTCGCCAATTCCCTGCGTGGCTGGCGTCTGAAAATGTAAGCCTGGCTTTTACGACCTATCAAAGCGGGAAATTGTTTCTGCTGGGACTGCAGCCTGATCAAAAACTTTCAGTCTTCGAACGAACCTTCAATCGCTGCCTGGGACTCTGGTCGGATGGCCAAAGTCTTTGGATGTCGTCGCTTTATCAACTGTGGCGGTTTGAGAACGTGCTGGAGTCTGGTCAGACTGTCAACGGGTACGATCGACTGTATGTACCAAAGGTTGGCTATGTGACAGGTGATCTGGATATCCATGATGTCAGTGTGAGTTCGCAGGGCCAGCCGGTCTTCGTCAACACTCTGTTCGGATGTCTTGCGACTATCAGTGATCGTTACAGCTTCGTTCCGATGTGGACGCCTCCGTTTCTGTCAAAACTGGCGGCCGAGGACCGATGTCATCTCAATGGCCTGGCAATGGAACATGGTCAGCCGAAGTATGTCACGGCTGTCTCTCAAAGCGATGTCGCCGATGGCTGGCGAGATCGTCGGCGAGATGGTGGCTGTGTTATCGATGTTACGAATAATGATGTCGTCGTCACTGGGCTGTCGATGCCGCACTCGCCGCGTCTGTATCGAGACAAGCTGTGGCTGCTGGATTCCGGAACCGGCTACTTTGGCACGGTGGACCGGAAGGCTGGAACCTTCGAGCCGATAACATTCTGCCCGGGTTACCTTCGAGGCTTGTCGTTCGTTGGTGATTATGCCGTGATCGGATCGTCGCTTCAGCGAGAGAACCGCACGTTCCAGGGGCTTGCTCTTGATGACAACTTAAAGAGCAAAGAAGCCGAACCACGCTGCGGGCTGTTCATTGTCGACTTACGCTCAGGTGATGTCGTGCATTGGGTCCGCATAGAGGGAGTGGTACGAGAACTCTATGACGTCGTCGTGCTGCCCGGTGTGCGCCGCCCGATGGCTCTGGGGTTTAAGTCGGATGAGATCTCCCGGACAATTTCCATTGCACCGGGACGCCCGCTGGCGTGATTCGTTCTGGAACTCGGTCGAGCATGACCAGCGAAGCCCAGGCACACAATTTTCTGCCTATGCTGAGTAGATGAGTACTATACCCCCGTATTTTGCTCTTCTGGCGCACTTAGTTGCCTAGAAAAGGGACGACGAAATCACGTTTGCGGTACCAGGAGATCAAGTTGTACAGTACTCTCATTGCCTGACCCGCCCCCTGTGTTTCGCGCCGCCAAAGACATCCGGGGCAACCATGAGTGGTGTATCGCGTGGAATCCCGTACATGAATAGTTCAAGTTCACTGCGGAAATGGCTCAAGTCCACTCAGGGCTTCGTAAGACCGCTGAACATTTTTCAGCGCTTGAACGTCCGGTCAAAACGATCCCGTCGAACCCACACCGAAGAGCTTGAAATCCGGCGGGTACTCACAACCCTTGATCTGGCGGCCTTTTCTGCGGCCGATGGAACGATTTACTTCGGCAGTGACACATCCCGGATCTTCGAGTGGTGAGACGTTAACGGGGAATGGTTCGGCCAATGTGATGGTGGGTGGTCGAGGAAATGACGTCATGCTGGGCAATGGAGGTGCGGATGTGCTGCACGGTGCTCAGGGACATGATGTTCTTGCTGTTTCGAATCTGACGTTTCGCCGAATCCTGGGAGGTACCGGATTCGATACTCTGCGGCTGGACGGTAGTGGCTTTTCTTTG
>JBILXT010000222.1:0-11781 GCA_044378235.1 Planctomycetaceae bacterium | reverse complement strand
ACTCAGGTTTATCACGTTCTTTTCGAAAATCGATCGCCGCGCGAAGCGACAGTGGAACTGATGCAAAGGCCTCTCAAGGTCGAATAGGCAGCACAAACCTGAACTCTCGTCGGCGACCGTCGGAGACCTGCGCAGACAATCCCTGAGGCAGCTCATAAACGCAGGAGCCGCTTCAGTCATCCGGCATTCTGTGCCCCCAGCCATGGTCGCCTGCGAGTGGGAAGATCGCGGCGTTCGCATGACTGTTCCTTTTGACCACGGATTGACAGTGAACGTGTTTGCGGCCAGAAATTCAGGGTTTCTGGATTTCGCGGGTCGCCGGAGCGGTTTTCCTGCGTGAAGGCAGTGGCAATCTTCGCTACACTCACCTTCCCGCCTCGAGCGTTTTTCTTTGCGACACCAACAGGTGGCGTGCGACGGAATCTATAGTTCTCTTTAAGACGTTTCAGGAACTGTTGAGTACTCGCACAAATCTTGTTCGGCGTCCCCACACTCGAACCGTCAGCTATTAATGGTGCTTTATGCGATTGCTGGTTTTCGCTTTGGTCTTCTCTCTGCAGATGCTGTCCATGACTTTTGTGGATGCGCAGCAGGTTGACTTCAACCGTGATATCAGACCGATCCTGTCCAATCGTTGCCTCGCCTGTCACGGTCCCGATGATGCTCATCGAGAAGCCAGTCTGCGACTTGATGACGGGGCGATTGCGACCAAAGTGCTGGAGTCTGGTCATGCCGCCATTGTGCCGGGCAACCCGGACGACAGTGAAATGCTGGCGCGCATCACGAGCAGTGACGAATCCACTCGCATGCCGCCAGCAGAGTTCGGGAAACCGCTGACGGAACCGGAGATCGCAAAGATCCGCCTGTGGATTTCTCAGGGAGCCAACTTCGCTCGTCATTGGTCGTATGTCAAACCAGAACGCTCGGCCATTCCCGAAGCCGCGGGTGAGTTTGCGAAGTGGCCAAAGAATGCGATCGACAATTTTGCCCTGCACAGGATGATCGAACTCAAGTTGCAACCATCGCCGGAAGCCGATGGTCTTTCATTGATTCGCCGAGTCTATCTCGATCTGATCGGACTCCCGCCAACTCCTGAAGAAGGCGATGAGTGGAACAAGCGGCTCACCGGAGAGAATGGCGCGATCAACGAGCAGGTCTATTCCGAACTTGTCGACAGCCTTCTCGGTCGACCGGAATTTGGCGAACACTGGGCTCGCAAGTGGCTGGATCTCGCGCGATACGCGGATTCATCGGGATATGCCGACGACCCGGCTCGTACCATCTGGCCGTGGCGCGACTGGACCATTCGCGCGATCAATAACAACATGCCGTTTGATCAGTTTACGATTGAACAATTGGCGGGCGATCTGCTGCCAAACGCGACGGAAGAACAGTTGATTGCCACCGCGTTTCATCGCAACACAATGACGAATAATGAAGGTGGGACGCAGGACGAAGAGTTCCGTAATGTCGCCATTGTTGATCGAGTGAACACGACGATGGCTGTGTGGATGGGAACAACCATCGCCTGTGCTCAATGCCACACCCACAAGTATGACCCGATTTCGCAGGACGAGTATTTCCAGATCTTCGCGATCCTGAACAACACCGAGGATGCGGATCGAGGTGATGATTCACCACGACTGCAACTGTACACGGCCGAACAGAAGCAGCGCCGAACGGTCATTGAATCTCGCCTTGCTGAGCTTGATCAGTTGATCGCGACACCGACCGACGCAATTGCCGCATCGCAGCTACAATGGGAAACTCGCCTGCTGAAATCAGCCGCCTGGAATCTTCAGAAGCCAACGAAGATCGCTCGATCCGGTGGCGGTGCCGCTGAAATTCTGGAAGACGGAACCATCAGTGTGCCGACAGCCACTGAGAAGGATGTTTACACGATCGAGATCCCGCTGGCCCCCGAGGCAAACCAGAAACCGATCGCCGCGTTGCAGATTCAGACGATTCCATCTGCCGACCTTCCGGGGCAAGGCGGCGGACATGGCGGCGGGAATTTCGTAATTACGGAGTTGAAGGCTCAGTTGGTGCCACAGGAAAGTACGACTCCGGTAGCTCGGTTCGTGCGAGTTGATCTTCCGGGACAGCAGAAGATGGTGTCACTGGCTGAAGTGCAGGTGTTCTCTGCGGGGCAAAATATTGCGACGTCAGGCAAAGCCACGCAGAGCTCAACCGACTTCGCCGGACCTCCGGAGTACGCGATCGACGGAAACACAGATGGCCATTATGAGAATAAGTCGGTCACACACACGGCCGTATCAGACAATCCGTGGTGGGAATTGGATCTGACGAAAGACGTCTCCATTGATCGCATTGCTATCTGGAATCGAGCAGGCGATGGACTCTATCAGCGACTGGCGAACTTCCGTCTGTCGATGATGGATGCCAATCGAAATGTTATCTGGAGTCAGAATATTGCCGAACCTCCGAATCTGTCGGCTGAGTATTCTCCGAGCAACACGCGGGACATCAGTTTTGCGGCCGGGCTTGCCGACTTTCAGCAGGATGGTTTTGCTCCGAACGAAGTCTTTGACGGCAAGACGGAGCCGGAGAATGGCTGGGCCGTGGGCGGACGAATTCAGGAAAGTCATCGGTTGACGCTGGTTCCATCTTCTCCGATCGAAGTTAAAGAAAAGACGATCCTGCGTTTGATTGTGGAGCAAAATTCGCCCTACGCCAATCATCTGCTCGGAAGGTTTCAGGTCAATTCGACGGATGATGCGTCCGTGATCGAGCGAGCAGGACTGCCGCAGAATATCGTGGCGATCATCGATAAAGCCGTCGACCAGCGCAGCGAAGAGGAACAGAAGCAACTGGCGAACTGGTATCGCGATAATCAGGCTCCGGAGCTTGCCGGTGAACGCAAAGAACGCGATGCGATGCGTCAGGAATACAACACGATGAAGCCTGATACATCTGTGCCGATTCTGCGTGAACTAGCCAGCGAGCAACGCCGCAAGACACTGTTTCAGTTCCGAGGAAACTATCTGGATAAAGGTCATGAAGTTAAGGAAGGCGTCCCGGCCGTGTTTCCGCCAATTCCGTCCGGCGAACCCGTCAATCGCCTGACTTTTGCAAAGTGGCTTGTGAGTGAGGAGAACCCTCTGACGGCCAGAGTTGTCGTGAATCGCTATTGGGAGAACTTGTTTGGACGCGGCATCGTTTCAACCAGCGAGGAATTCGGCTCACAGGGAGACCTGCCGACCCATCCAGAACTGCTGGACTGGCTGTCGCGGGAACTTGTTGAGTCACAGTGGAACACAAAAGCTCTGCTGCGGCTGATTGTCACATCCGCCACCTTCCGTCAATCCGCGAAAGTCAGTCCGGAAGCAGCGGCTTCCGATCCCGACAATCGCTGGTTGGCTCGTGGTCCTCGCGTTCGTCTCAGCGCGGAGATGGTGCGTGATCAGGCCTTGCTGGCGTCGGGTTTGCTAAGTCGAAAAATGTACGGAGCACCAGTCAAACCACCGCAACCAAGTTCTGGTTTGTCGGCAGCGTTCGGAAGTTCGACGGACTGGCAGACAAGCATGGGCGAAGATCGATATCGTCGAGCGATCTACACGACATGGCGACGCAGCAATCCGTATCCATCAATGGCAACGTTTGATGCTCCTAACCGCGAAGTGTGTACTCTGAAACGCAATCGCACCAACACGCCTCTTCAGGCTTTGGTGACGATGAATGATCCGGTTTATGTAGAGGCTGCACAGGCGCTGGGACGTCTGATGTTAGCTCAACAGGGAACTCTGCAGGACCAGATTGAGTTCGGTTTCCGCCGCTGTGTTCTGCGAGCACCAACCAGTGACGAACTGTCGGCGTTGACGATGTTGTACGAGGACACTCAGAAGGAGATGGCTGCCGATCCGGATAGTGCGATGAAACTCGCGACGGATCCGTTGGGACCACTGCCGGAGAAAATGGATCCTGTGCAGGCCGCCGCGATGACTGTTGTCAGCAACGTCCTGTTGAATCTTGACGAGATGTTCCTCAAGCGATGATTTCCTTCCCCTCGCCGTGACGCCACCGTCCCACCACGGTGCGTCATGCGAGGTCGAAGGGGGATCGAAGTACGGATCCTGAGCGGCCGTCGTGCCTGGGGACAGTCCCGAAATAGGTGCCGTCTATCCCAACCCGAAGCGTCAGAGCGTCAGCGAGGGGTTGTGGTGTTGTGCAGAATCCCTCACTGACGTTTCGGGTTGAGATTTCAATGCAGGGAGACAGCCGGAAGTTATTTTGGGACCGTTCCGTAGGGCAATAAGGGATGCGTCTATCCTCCGCGACTGAATCAGCAATGGCAATTTGCAGTCAACGAAGTTCCAGTTCCAGACCGCGTCGAGTCGAAGCCAATGCCGGAGCCTCTGAATAAAAGACGCGACTTTTCAGCGTTGCATCCACGGCCGTGCGCAGCATGTGCGAGATTCTCACCCAGGATGGCTCACGGAAAGGCTCATCGAACTGTAAACCTTGGTCACTTTGATTCCCCCCCATCCCAATCAATCCTGCACTCAGGCCGAGCTTTCTGAAAATCAGCCACGCCTGCGGCCGTGACCTTCGTACCTCGAACATCGAGAAGCGTTAATTTCTTGAGCTGTTGCAACTCCAAAAGTCCGCGATCGGTCAGAGGGTTATTCTGCAAATGCAGGCTATGCACGGTGCTGATCCTGACAAATTGTTTAGCCAGTTCGTCGTCAATTCCCACATCGATCAGTATCAGCACGCTGGGCGTCAGTTTGCTGATCGACTCTACGTGCATTTGATTGCACCGAAAGTTGTAGAGGTTGAGATACTGAAGGTTCGGCAGTTGCTGAAGTTCGTCGATGTTGGTTACTGCAAGGTTGTGCTGTCCAGTCATGTCCAATGTCAAACCCTCCAGTTGACGAAGCAGATGCAGGCCTTTTCCGGTCAGCCGTGGAGATTCGAAAGTCGCAAACTTAAGCATAGGGAGCCGTGCAACAACTTCGAACACTGAATCATCAATTTGATCTCCACAAACCTGGATATTGTTGACTCCCGACAGTTCCGGGATCCTGATAAAGCGGTCGACTCCTGCGGCAGTGAGTGAGTTTGATCTCATGTGAAGAAAGGCAATTCGCTGACCTTTGACACGAGTCGCAAATTCTTCCGCGAGGTCATCACCGGCCTGATCGAACGCTGGCCCTTCCAGTTGGATGTTTGCAGCTCGAATAGATTCACGGGGAAGCGGCTGATCGGGCGCAACCATCAGAGTGCTCCCGTCACTCCGAATCAAATGAATTGGGATCGTCGGATTCAGGGATCTCAACCACTCGACGAACTTGCGATCCGGGTCTGGATAGTCCCACTGCACATCACATCTTGGCAGTGCCGCCTGGAAGTCCGCAACTCCTTCTGCCGTGACTTTCGTCCCCTGCAGCAGCAGGCTCTTTAGCGTCGTGACTTTCCTGAGTTCCGCCAGCCCCTGGTCCGTAATTGGGTTATGAGTGATGTCAAGCGTTTGCAGTTGTTCCATTCCTGCAAGGTGCCGAAGCATATTGTCATCCACTCGGGACGAGTGAATCTGAAGGTCGAGAAGTTTCAGCTTGCCTATGGCCATTGCGTGTCGTTCTTTAAACACAGAGCTATTGAACCTTAAGCTCTCCAGCTTTGGCAGCTGAGACAATTCTTCAAGGGCCGCCGGACTGATCGGCTGGAACTTCCACTCAAAACTGGTGAGATCCGGACAGGCTGTTAACGCCCCCAGCCCAACGCCAGTGAAGTTTGACTGAAGGACGTCCAGTACCTCACTTCCAGACGCAATCGAAACCTGCTTCAAATGCTTCAGGCGGGCAAGATGCGGAAAAATACTGTCATCCATGTTTGCGTCAAAGACTCTAAGATTGAAATTGAAGACCTCGGAAAATTCCGGCATGGCCATCAGTTTCGCAAAGCCCTCGGAAGTAAGGGTGCTGCTGCCGACCCAAACTGAGCTTGCTCGGATTCCTCCGATCCGTTTCGTTACTTCCTCCGCAAGGCGATCGCCAAATCGATCAATGATCGGCCCGACCAATTCGACCGTATAGATCCGGAACGGTCCCGACGGCATTGGGTGAGTACACAGTTCCAGAACCTCACGTTGCGGAGTTTCGATGAACAAATTGGCCCCGCCGCGGAGTGTCATCAGCCATTCCGCTGCTCGCCTGTCGGGACTATCCGGATTGCTGAACGTGGAGATCTCCGTCATCGGTTTCGGTTGCTCCACCGTTTTTTGTCCCACGACCTGCCCATCGCTGTTCACGATCAAATCGCCGTCGATGAGTTCCACCTTGATCAGCGTCTCTTCACCTCGCCGCAGTGTGAACACATCAGTCTCGAACGAAAGATCCCCGCGAGTAACCATCAGCTTCTTGTCTCCGGCGGCCAATGTCACTGGCTCTTTGTCTGATACCTCAAACTTCAGATCTGTGCCCTTAACGGTCATCTGCACGTTCGGATCGAGTATCTCTACTCGCAGCGTACCGTTCGGTGTTTGCACAAGCACAATCACTGACAATAAAACAATCAGTGCCGCCGCGCCGCCGCCAACAAGAATCTTCACGTTACGAAACCAGGGCGGTGATTTTTTTGTCGCCCGTGATTTCTTTTTCTTCGTTGGATTAAGTTCGTTCTTCAGCGACATCGCCGTCTGAGGATCTGTATCAACTCCGATACCACCATTCAGAAGCGTGGCTTCAGCGGCAGGAGTCGCGCGAACTCCGGTTACCGCGGTTTGATTTCTTTTTGTTGCGGCCATCGATGTTGATGATGAAGAGCCTCCCAGATTGCTGAGAAACGAATTCAGATTCAGATCTTCGGGCATGCTCGGCATCGCGACATGCGGGGCAGAGCCCGTTTGGCAGGCCTCCAGATCACGAATCACTTCCGTCATCGTCTGATAGCGATCGGCCGGCTTTTTGGCGACCATTTTTCGGAACACCAGATCAATCGACTCCGGCACTTCATTATTAAATTCACGAAGCGATGGGATAGGCGAATCCCGATGAGACAGCAACTTCGACATCAAGGTGTCGCCGTCATAAACGCAGCGGCCGACAAGCAGGTACCACAGGGAAACGCCCAGACTGTAAATGTCGCTGCGAGCGTCTGCATGTTTCGTACTGAGGGCCTGCTCAGGCGCCATGTAGTCGACCGTGCCCATCACGGCTCCGGTGCTGGTCAATTCAGCCTGACTGCCGGAGTCGCCTTCAATGCGAGCCAGCCCCATGTCGAGAATCTTGACTGTTCCCTTATTATCGAGCAGCAGGTTCGCCGGCTTGATGTCGCGATGAACGACGCCCTGGGCATGAGCAAACTCCAGGCCTTGCGCGGCCTGAATGATGCACTGCACGGCCTGTTGAACCGAAAGCGTCCCTTGCTTCTTGACCAGAGCAGACAGATCGGTGCCCTCGACATATTCCATGACAAGGAAATGCGTGCCTTTGGCTTCGTCAGCATCATCAGTTGCGACGACGTTGGGATGCCGAAGTTTCGCGGCTGCTTCGACTTCACGATGAAAACGTTTCAATGCATCCGGCGTTTTCACGATTGACGCGGACATGACCTTCAGAGCAACCAGTCTCTTCAGTCGCTTGTGCTCGGCTTTCAGCACAACGCCCATGCCTCCCTGGCCGAGTTTGTCGAGTACGACATAATTCCCAAGGACCAGCGTTTTCCCTTTTCCCGAATAGATTTGCTCAGCCTGATATCGCGTGAGCTTTTACTGTCGGACAAGTTCGCGAGCCATCTGCTCGCCGTCACCCGCACGTCGCTCTTCTGGCAACGCCGCCACGATCGCGGCAATTTCCTCTGCCGTCAACAATTCACTGGCTGCCACCTGCCGCAGAAACTGTTCGCTCGATAACGCCATTTGTTCCGCTCTCCCGTAAGAGTGATCATGATATCGAGTTTGACAGCGGGAGTCATACGTTTCTCCAATTTTGCAACGAACCCTTCATCAAAAAGGGGGACATTCTACTTTGTTTGAAAAGTAGAATGTCCCCCTTTTGTTGAAGCGGGTTGGATTCCGATCTCGGCGTTGAATTCGTATCATTCGGCAACCCATCCGGAGGCGTGCAGATTTCAGTGTTTCCCAGAGGGACTGGCCAACTGATGGAGAATGCAGAGTGATCGGTGCGGCTACGACCGGTGTGTTTGTTTTTGAATTGCCAGGTGCTGCCGATGAACACATTCCGACTCCCGGTGAAGTTTGGGATTTTACTGCTGCTGGTTTCGGGGGCCGTTCTTGCCGTTGTCAGTTTTCGAAGTCGCACTCCCGACGTCGCAGAGGCTCGGCGTGCCCTGCGTGATGGACGATTTGATGAGGCCATTCTGCTGGCGGAACGCATTGCAGCGGTTCCCGGTTCATCGCAGACCGAAAGTGCATTGCAGATTGCCGTGACCGCGAATCTTGAACTCGGAAACGCCAAAGACGCGGTTCATTGCCTGCAAAGGATCACCCGACAGGATCTGTCGTTGCTTCCGGCGTTGAAACGTGCCGCCTCTAAGGCTCTCGATCAGAGTAAGCTTTCGGCGGCCGAGCTTCTGTTGAGTGAGATTCTGAGGCTCTCTCCTGAGGATGTACCGGCACACCGGCAACTCGCAGCGATTCTGAATGCAACGGGGCGCCGATGGGAGGCCGCAGCTCATGGCAAACGATGTCTGGCAGCTTCCCAGTTCACGCTTGGGGAACTCCTGCTGTGGAGCAATCCGGAAGAGCCCTATGAAGATGTCTCAATATTGCCAACGGCCATTAAGAAGCAGCCCGAAGATCCGTCCGTCCGTCTGTCTCAGATCCTCGTCCCATTGCTTAAAGGGGATGCTAATCGCTCTTTGAACTCACTCCGAGATCTGCTGCAGGATTACGACGCCGGGCTGGAAGCATGGGCGATTCTTGGAAATGCATACCTCGACAACAGCGACCTTGAAAGCCTTATGACTTGGAATCAATCGCTTCCGCCGATGGCCGAATCGCATTCAGAAATCTGGTATGTGCGAGGTCGCTGGGCGCAACTGACTGGGCAGGCACGGGCAGCGACGCGATGTTACTGGGAGTCGTGCGTTCGTGAGCCATTCAGTCGTCGAGCCAACTTTCAACTGGGGCAGCAACTGGCTGCACAGGGAGAGATTGAAAAGGCTCGACCATGGCTGAAGCGTGCTGAGCATCTTGCAGAACTTCAGCAGGCCATCCGGCCCGTTTATTTCGACGGTGCG
Organism: Planctomycetaceae bacterium; assembly: GCA_044378235.1. Taxonomy (GTDB): domain Bacteria; phylum Planctomycetota; class Planctomycetia; order Planctomycetales; family Planctomycetaceae; genus SXXK01. Next base: position 2,559 of record JBILXT010000222.1, on the reverse strand, counting down.
ACGGCCGACGAGTTGTTGAGGATCGTCGATCAGCTGGAGAACCTTGAACGGATTGAGGAGGCGGCAGCGTGGCTGTATGCCGCTTCTCGACTCTTCCCTGAGAATCGCGTGATTTCCGAACGCTTTCTAAACGTCGATCAGGCTCAAAGAGAAAACAAAGGCAGTCCACGAACCACTGGTTCCGCGATGGACGGATTCCCTGAGTTCTCAGGCTTCCCTCTTCCAGAATGGACAACAGCAGACTTGTCGACTGCCGTGGCTTCTCAAGGCGAGGAGTTCCCTGTTCGTTTCTTTGACGACGCAAAAAAGTCCGGCATTCGATTTCAATACTTCAACAGTGATGATCCATCGACGCGGGGGAAGAGAATTTTTGAGACGACCGGAGGAGGAGTCGCGATTGCAGATTATGACGGCAATGGCTGGCCCGATCTTTATTTTACTCAGGGATGTCGCTGGCCTGTAGCCGACGATCAATCCGAGTTTCGTGATCACTGCTATCTGAACGATGGACGCGGGGGCTTTAAGGAAATCGCGGAAGTCTCCGGGCTGTTGGAGTATCGTTACAGTCAGGGGGTTTCAGCCGGGGATCTTGATAACGACGGATTTTCTGATCTCTATGTGGCCAATATCGGGCAGAATCAGATCTTCAGGAACAATGGAGACGGCACTTTCTCGTCTTATGATGACTCTGTGTTACTTGATGACTCCTGGACCACCAGTTGTGTGATCGCAGATCTTGATAACGACGGAACGCCTGATCTGTTCGATGCCAACTATTTGAGCGATCGAAGTACCTATGAACGAGGATGCGGAACGGATGACCCTGATGAATGTTTGCCAAAGGCGTTCAAGGCTGCTCAGTCACGTGTTTATCTGAATCGCGGTGATGAATCGTGGGTGGATGGCACTGAGTCGCTGGGTTTGCAGGGCGTTGTCGGAAAAGCACTGGGAGTTGTTGTCTTCAGGAAAGAGCCCCGGGTCGCTCCATCGCTTTTTGTGGCGAATGATGGCGAAGCAAACTTCTGGTGGCGTCCCGCGTCCAGTCAGCGAAGCCTGATGTCGTATGAGGAGGCGGGGGTTTATTCGGGGTTGGCCTTTGACGGCAACGGCCGCGCGCAGGGATCGATGGGAGTCGCAGCCGGCGATGCCGATGGTGATGGCTTGCTGGACCTGTTCGTCACCAACTTTTATCGCGAATCCAATACACTTTACCGTCAACAGCAGGGTGACTTGTTTCTGGACATGACGCATCATTCGAATCTGAGGGAGCCCAGCGTTTTGAAGCTGGGGTTCGGTACTCAGTTTATGGACATTAACGTTGATGGTTTGCCCGATTTAGTTCTGACGAATGGTCACGTCGTGGATCGCCTTCACAAGGGCGAAGAATACCACATGTCTCCTCAGTGTTTTTTGAATCAGGGCGAAGGGCGATTCTCAGAAGTTTTTCCCTCAGAGGATACGGATTACTTCGCGGGAAAGTATCTTGGTCGAGGCTTAGCGAAACTGGATTGGAATCGTGATGGCTTGGAAGATTTCGCCGTCTCGCATCTTGATTCTCCTGCGTCACTAGTGACCAACGAATGGCTTGGAGTTAATCATCATATCCTGATCACATTAACCGGAGTTCTTTCATCGCGTGACGCGATCGGTGCGAGGGTCACTGTGACGTCCGCTGGAAAAACACAGACACAACACATGACCGCAGGAGACGGATATCAGGCAAGCAATCAACGTCATCTGATTTTCGGCCTTGGAGAATCTGTTCAGGCACAAAGCCTCTGCATCGAGTGGCCGTCAGGGGAGACGCAGGTGTTCGAGAATGTGGCGGCGGGGTCTGAACTTCGAATTGTGGAGGGCCGGTCGGCAGCCGTGAGCCTTAGCGTTCGTTGACAGACAGAACGCTGCGAACTGGAGGCTGCCGCGAGTTTAATCTGTACACAACCAGACGATTCCAGGGGGCGCGAGAACGGATTGAGGTTGGTCTCGGAAACTCTTTTCATAAGCTCAACAAAAAACACAATTTCGAATCCGAATCAACTTCTGAGCGGCAACTTTGCGTCGATCCAAACTCCTTGTCCACGTAAAGGGCTTACTCCGTGGTGAATCTGTTTCGAATTTTCGTCGTGGTTGTCGGTTTCGGTAGTACCCTCGGAACGATGTTTTGCGAGGCGGGAGATTGGACTCGATTTCGAGGCCCACATGGAACCGGCGTCGCTTCCGGACAGGAGTTGCCGTCTGAAATCGGAATCAACCAAAACGTGGTTTGGAAGTCACCGTTGCCGGAGGGAACGTCGTCTCCCATTATGATCGGGGACAAGCTGTTTATCACCTCGCATTCGAACGCTGATCGAACTTTGCACTGCTTTCACGCATCCACCGGAGAGTCGCTCTGGACACGCTCGGTGCAGCAGGGCCATGATGAGATTGCGACGGCTCCTGCGGGCCCATCAACACCAACTCCGGTGACCGATGGAAAAGCGGTGTACGTGTTCTTCCCGGATACAGGGCTTTATGCATGGTCGCTCGATGGCGAAGAACTGTGGAAGGTGCTGGTGCCGG
>JBILXT010000221.1:0-11783 GCA_044378235.1 Planctomycetaceae bacterium | reverse complement strand
ACAGCAAAACACTTTACACAAAACAAACACACCACCAAACAATCTGAATCACAATTGGCACACTTCTCGCATTATCAAATTCAACATGACAACATCAGATTCTGATCGAAGTCGACAGAACTGGCAATCTGGAAGATTAGGAAACACAGGAGGTAGTGAGCCATGTTAGTACTGACACGAAAACCGGCAGAAATCATCCGAATCGGCGAAGACATTGTTATCAAAGTGATCAAAACAGGAAAAGGGACTGTGAAGATCGGAATCGAAGCTCCCGCGAACGTCCGCGTGATGCGTGGCGAACTGGTGGCTGACGAAACTCCAGCTCCTGTCATCCCGGCCTCCTTCAGTGTTGCTTTGCGAGCTGTCTCCGACCAGTACCCGCATGTGGCCTGATCCGACAACTCAGAATCTGAGACCAACACACTTTCCACTCAACCTTCACATTATTCATTAGTGCTGACAAACATTCGAACGGATTCAATCAAGGAGAATAGAAACATGAACGCTTCAAAACGAATCACGATGACTCTGGCTATCCTGACGATAGCAACCACTTCTTCAGTCTTTGGCCAGTTTCCAGACGAAGATAATTACTCAAGCCGCCTGCGATCAGTTCGTCCGGTAGCCAGTTCAGAGGACTTCCCAGAACTTCCCGCGAGTCTCTCAGAATTCTCAAGCCGTCGCATTTCAACTGCGACTCCATCAGATCCTTTTCGCCGCATCAATCGCGAAGGCCGAGACCTTCGATCTCGCGACGGCGAACAGGTGCGATACCGAGTTCCACTCGAGAACGATTACAGCATCATGCCAGTGGATCGATTCGATTCACGAAGCACGGATCGTCCGATGTCGGAAGACGGTTACCCGATGGACGACTTCCGTCGAGAAACCAACTACGACCGGACCTACGATCCTCGATCAGAAGCCGACTTTGATCAGAGATTTGAGCGATTGCCTGCTCGACGAACAAACAACGACCGTTTCACACCTGTTGATGAACGTGACCCTTTCGTTCCCGCTCCACTGCCAGAAAGCCGTTTGGATGACGAAGCTTCAAAGATCGACGAACTGTTGACGATCCGATACCAGAACCCTGTTACCGTCCGAGCTATCCGAGCGATGTCGAACAATCAGGCTCTGTCATTGTTCGCCGAAGTGTCCCAGAAGATTGACGAACGATCTCTGGAGCCAACCAGCTACGACGTGCGAGTTCGACGTGCTCTAAGAAATCTGTCGATTGCTTTAGATAACCCTGCTTTTGTGAACGGTCTTGGCCTTTCAACGGATTCCTTCCAGATGGACGGCTTCCGAAACACTTTGGCTCGGTTGGCCAGTGCTGGTCAGGTTCGAAGTTACACAGACGCATCAAACGTAATGAAGACGGTGATGAGTCAGGCTTCGTCAGTAAAGGGTTTGACTCCGAGTGTTGTTGGTTTCGAGTTCGCAAACGCCAGTATCGATACTCTTGATAAGTTCTCCGGCCTGGAACCAGCCGATCCTGCTTCACGAAATGGTGCCGAGTTGTCCGGAATGAAGAGTGCCGCTCTGGAAGAAGAAATCGTGGGTGTGGGTGTTGAAGTTCGTGAACATGCTGACGGTCTGGTGGTTGTGAAGCCGCTGCGAGGTGGCCCAGCCGCCGAAGCCGGCCTGCAGACAGGAGACATCATCCTGAGCATCAACAACCGTGAGATCACCGGAATGAAGATGGCGACGAGTGTTGACCTGATGAAGGGCACAAGTGGCAGCCAGATGAAGATCCGGATCTATCGTGAAGGAAAGGGTGAACGTGACTTTGTGCTGACTCGTCGCAAAGTGCGAGTCTGGACAGTGAACGACACGAAGATTCTCAATGGTACAGATGTTGGATATTTCAGCCTCAGCCGATTCTCACAGAGTTCAACTGCAGAACTTGATCAGGCTCTGAACAGCCTGCACAGCAGTGGAATGAAGTCTCTGATCATCGACCTGCGAGGAAATCCTGGTGGCCTGCTGACAACTTGTGTGGAAATCAGCGACCGTTTTCTGGCCTGCGGAACGATCGTAACAACCCGAGGACGACTGAGTGGTGACAACATGGTGGAACAGGCAACCTATGCCAAAACATGGAGTGTGCCATTGGTGGTTCTGGTTGACGGTGATAGTGCTTCGGCCAGTGAAATCTTCGCTGCTGCGGTTCAGGATAACAAACGCGGAGTTGTGGTCGGAACGAAGTCTTACGGGAAAGGTTCTGTGCAGACACACTTCCCACTGAGTGCAATGGGGGGTGACCTGCGACTGACAACAGCTCTGTTCTACTCTCCGAACGGACGCAAAATGGCGGGTGAAGGTGTTATCCCTGATATCGAAGTGAATGACCGAGATGGGGTAGTCAATGGTGATGAAGTTCTGATCGAAGCAGTCCGAGTCGCTCGCAGCCAGACTCTGAAAGACATGGCCAAAGCTTCTGGAACCTGCCGACCTCAGAATCCTTCAGCGGCTCGAAGTTCCTCTCTGAGCAATATTGTGGATCCAAACCATATCGCAACGACAGTTCGCTAAGTCTTCGTGACGACCAACTGTCTCGATAAGACGACCAAAGCCTGAGCCATGATGGTTCAGTGGTCGAACGGCTTGATTCCTTACTGTTCAGAAGGACCCTGATCATGCAGCAGAACAAAAGTTCAAAAACCTGAAACCGGCTGACTGAATTTTATCGGTCATCCGGTTTTATGCTTTTGAGCTCTGATGTTTCTGCCGCGAAGAATCAGGCTCGTGCTTTATCATCGAAGCATTTTTACTCTGCTCTGCGTTGCAGTTCTCTCAAATCACCCAGATATGATGATTCCAGTGCATTCAGATCCCGAAGTAACTCAGCATTCAGTCCGCCGTCGGGAACATTCCCCAGTTGCAATCGCAATTCGCGTGTCACGCTTTCCAGCTGAGTCCGAAAGCCCTGAGTGTTTGGCTGCGGCGGACGTCTCCAGAAGAACAAGTTCACAACGATAATCTCCTGCGCTGTCGTTTATTCCACCGCCTGGCATGGCCGAACCCGCTTGTCGAGCTACGGAGCCAACACTCGTTAAGACGACGATTGACGCAGAATCGTTCTACGAGCAGCCCGGAACCCGACGCAACGATCAAACCTTCAAGCGATCAAACCTTACGGAAAAGCTCAGAGAACAACTGCCGCTTCTGAGTCGCGTACGAACTTTCCAGAAATGTTGCAGAAGGACAACAGCAGCCGTTCCGAGAGGCTGCTGGCCACCATAAAAACAGCAGAGTCCACGCCCCCTGAGCCCGAGGCGCTAGTGCTTTGTCAAGATAAAGAACGGGGATGGAGGTAGTGGATCTCGCTAAAGATCTCAACACAGCAGGACCTTTAGCAAGGTCCAATACCCCCAAGTTAAAGTTTGACAAAGTGCTAGCCGAATTCGTTTTGTTTCAGAATCCCGGCCAGCGTCTCGGGCCCAGAAGCAGTATTGAATCGTAACCAAAGACCGCAACCAATGAACATGAAATACTTACTAACTGCCGGTACCCTGCTGCTCGCCTTGAGCTGGAGTCCATCCAGAGATTCTTCACCTCTCTGCGCCGACGAAACGAAGCCCGCCGCCCAACTGCCGGCGCCGCTTGAGAACGCTCATGCTCACAATGACTACCTGCATCAACGGCCGTTGATTGATGCTCTTGATCATGGCTTTACCAGCATCGAAGCCGATGTTTTTCCTGTCGAGGGCCAACTCCTGGTGGCTCATACATTTCTGGAGCTGTCGAAAGATAAGACTTTGGAAGGCCTTTACCTGAAGCCACTGCGAGACATCGCCAAACGAAACGGTGGCAGCATTTACGGCGATGGCAAGCCGATCATTTTGCTCGTTGATATCAAGACCAAAGGTGTGGAGGCGTATGCTCTTCTGGATTCTTTGCTGAAATCATACGACGACATTGTCTCGAGCCATCTCGACGGAGAACTTCGGGAGAAAGCTGTCACGATCATAATCAGCGGTGATCGACCTCGAGCAGAAATCGAAAAATCCAATCCACGTTATGCCGCCATCGATGGACGGCTCGGTGATCTCGATTCGGCTCCGCCCGCGTCTCTTTTCCCACTCATCAGCGACAACTGGGGCAATCATTTTAAGTATCGCGGCCAGGGCGAAATGCCAGCGGCCGAACGCGAAAAGCTGGCCGCAATCGTAAAGAAATGTCACGAGCAAGGCCGACGACTTCGCTTCTGGGCGACGCCGGAGAACTCCACTCTCTGGACTCAGCTTCGAAGCGCCGGCGTTGATCTGATAGGCACTGATGATCTTGCAGCGTTGCAGCGGCACTTGCAGCAATGATCCTTCGACTGATTCAGGAAAGTGCACACAAGAAGGCATGTGCGACCGAATTGGGGCGGCCTCCACGGATGCAAGGCCATCGAGATTCCTGAGCGCTTCGAAATAGCAATGGTTCTGCGACGCTTGAGTGTTGGGCCCAAGGGGAGTTTTGCGTCGGGGCCGAATTGCAGTGACAGCTCATTTTTCGTTATCGAATTGCATCTCAATTGAATGCTCACTTGTCACGGCTGGTCTCGTGGACGTAACCTGCAGAAACTCTGCGTTTGTGCGGAGCTTCGTTTTCGATATTTGTTGTTGTGTTGACGTTGAGGATTCCCCGGTGCTTCGAAGCTGCCTGTTCTTTCTCCTGTGCCTGAACCTTTCCCTGACCTGCGATCCGGTTCAGGCCCAACAGCCGTCGGATTTTGCCCATGACGTTCTTCCCGTCCTGAAAAAGCACTGTGTCCCTTGCCACGGAGGACGTGAAGCAAAAGGGAGTTTCTCGCTCAATCATCGAGAACTGCTTGTTGATTCCGGGCACGTTGTCGCAGGCAAACCAGTTGAATCCCACCTGCTGAATTTGATCCTCTCCTCGGATCGTGAAATGCAGATGCCTCCGGCTGATCGAGAGCGTCTGTCCGACAAAGAGAAGGAAGTCATTCGCAAGTGGATTGCTGATGGCTTACCGTGGGAAGAAGGTTTCTCATTTGCGCCGGCAGCTTACGAGCCGCCGCTGAAACCTCGTCGACCAGAATTGCCTCCAGCTGTCGACGGACGTACTAACCCGGTCGATCGAATTCTTGATGCCGACCTTGCCGAGCATCAGCTTGCTCGTCCGTCTCGAATTGATGATGCCGCGTTTCTCCGTCGAGTGTCGCTCGATCTGGTCGGGCTGCTTCCGGAGCCTGAGAAGTTGAAAGAATTCGTCGCCGATGAATCTCCCGACAAACGCGCGAAGGTTGTTCAGAAACTGCTTGATGACAACGTGGCCTACGCCGAGCATTGGCTTTCGTTTTTCAATGACCTGCTGCGTAACGATTACAGCGGTACGGGCTTCATTACAGGCGGTCGACAACAGGTCAGCGGATGGCTCTACGAAGCACTCGTCAAAAACAAGCCCTTCGATCAGTTCGCTCGTGAACTGATTGCCCCGCCGACGCCGGCCAGCCAGGGATACATTGATGGGATCCGCTGGCGTGGAGAAGTCAGTGCCGGACAGACAGTTGAGATCCAGTTTGCTCAAAGCGTGTCTCAGTCTTTTCTTGGGATCAACCTCAAGTGTGCGTCGTGTCACGACAGCTTTATTGACCGCTGGAAACTGGAGGAGGCCTACAGCCTTGCAGCCATCTATTCGGCTCAGCCCATGCAGATTCATCGCTGCGATAAGCCCATCGGAAAGCAGGCGGAAGCCAGATGGTTGTTTCCGGAACTCGGCCAGATCGATGCGGCTGCTCCGCGCGAAGAGCGTCTGAAACAGCTGGCCGCCTTGATGACTCATCCGGACAATGGCCGGTTTACGCGTACGATCGTCAATCGACTGTGGTACAAGCTGATGGGACGCGGCATCGTGCATCCCCTGGATGCGATGCAATCAGAACCATGGAATGCAGATCTGTTGGATCAACTGGCGGTCCATTTGGCCGACAACAAGTACGACCTTAAGTCCGTTCTATATTTAATCGCGACCTCCGAAGCGTATCAGTCACAATGTGTGACGCGTCGCGGAGAATCGGCCGAGGGCGCCGGTGGAAAATTTGTTTACCACGGCCCGCTTCCGCGCCGCATGACGGCCGAGCAATTCCTGGACAGCGTGTGGCAAATCACGTCGGCCGCTCCCACCGCGTTCGATGCTCCGGTAATTCGTAGTGCACCTCAAGTCGAGGGCGCGGAGCCAATGATTCTGCAGGCAAAATGGATCTGGGGAGACTCCGCGGGCAGCGGAAGTGTTCCTCCTGCCGGAGAAGCCATCTTGCTGCGTCGCCAATTCCAGTTGACGGATGAGGTGGAGCAGGGCGGAGCAGTGCTGACATGTGACAATGGGTTTACGCTGTTCGTGAATGGGCGTCAGGTGAAATCCGGAAACGAATGGACGAAGACCGAAGCAGTGCCTCTGCGAGGTCTCCTGAAAAAGGGCGAAAACACGATTGTTGCGATCGCGACGAATGCCGGAAACGGTCCTAACGCAGCCGGGTTCTTTTTCGAAGCTCATATGAAATTGACGAATGGTGAGATCCTCACCGTAGTCAGTGATGAAAGCTGGCAGTGGAACGCCAATGTGCCGCCTCAGAAAGAAGGCCGACTGGGACGTATCACCGGGAATTGGAAACCGGTCACCATCGTACCGGCTCTCGATGTCTGGACGAACTCTGTCACTGCCACCGCTCCTAACCTGTTAACACAGGCGTTAAACGGCAATCTGCAGATGATTCGAGCGTCTCTCATGAAGAATGACTTCCTGATGCGATCACTTGGTCGGCCTTTCCGTGAGCAGATTGTTTCTATGCGTCCCACGGAACTGACAACTCTGGAGGCTATCGACCTCTCCAATGGCGCGACGCTGGCTGGATATCTTAGTACTGGTGCTGCGAATCTGGCGAACGGCGAATACTCCGATAAATCCCAATTGATCAATCATCTCTATGAGTTCGCATTGTCGCGAAAGCCGCTCCCCGAAGAGTCCGCGATTCTCAACGAAGCACTGAGTACAACACCAACGGCTCCGGAGATCGAGGATGCCCTCTGGGCAATCTTTATGACGCCGGAATTCTTTCTGGTGCGGTAGGCGGCGGATCTGCTGCCTTCCTTGGCCACGGCGAAGTATAAAGAGATTTTCGGTTTGTCATTTCCCCGTTTCAACAGTTCACTCCGTTGTCAGCGAATTCGCCGTCCGACCTCTGTAGAGGCTTGAGTTTTCAGGCGTGAATGCATGACTTCGCTGTCGAACGCGGTAATATGATCCGTGTAAGACGGAGAATTTTGCATGAACGGACAAATCGAGCGATTCCTGAACAACGCCGATGCAAGCGGATTGCTGACAGCCGAAGAAATCACCGAATTCATCGAAGCCCTGCCTCCGGACCGTCGTCCCCAGGATGGTGAACAGCTCGCACGGGAACTTGTTCGGCAGAACAAGCTGACAAAGTACCAGGCCGAACAGATCTACGCGGGCAAGACAAAGCTGCTCGTGCTCGGCAACTATATTGTGCTTGACAAACTTGGTCAGGGCGGGATGGGGATTGTTCTGAAAGCCGAGCATCGGCGACTCAAACGCCTCGTAGCTCTCAAGGTGATGTCACCATCCGTCGTGAAGACCCCCGATGCGCTGCGGAGATTTCTGCGGGAGGTCGAAGCGGCCGCCAAGCTGAGGCATCCCAACGTTGTGGCCACCGACGATGCAAACGAAGCTCGCGGAACACATTTTCTGGTCATGGAATATGTCGAAGGCAGCGACCTTGCTGTGCTCGTCAAGAAGAACGGGCCGATGTCTGTTGAGGATGCACTGTCCTGCATTCTCCAGGCGGCTAAAGGACTGGAGTATGCTCACGCTCAGGGAGTTGTGCATCGCGACATCAAGCCGGCCAATCTTCTGTTCGATGCAAAGAAGAAGATCAAGATTCTCGACATGGGGCTGGCTCGCATCGAAGGAGCTACGGACGGCCAGGCAGAACTGACCAGCACCGGAGCCGTCATGGGGACCGTTGACTACATGGCCCCCGAGCAAGCCATTAGTACTCGGCGAGCCGATGCACGCAGCGACATCTATAGTCTCGGTGTCTCCCTGTGGTATCTGCTGACGGGCAAGTGTGTTTACGACGGTGATTCTCTGATGAAGAAGTTGTTGGCGCACAGAGATGCTCCGATTCCGTCACTCCATGCCTTTAACAAAGCAATACCTCGTGCTGTGGATGAAGTGTTTCACAGAATGGTCGCGAAACAGCCCGCTGATCGTTACCAGTCGATGAGCGAAGTCATTCGCGATCTTGAGGCTTGCCAGAACGGTACGTTATCACCGCTGGTTGCTTCTACTTCATCGCCGGTTGCTTCAAAGTCCGCCGCGCCAGCTGACGCGGGGTTAAATTCGTTCCTGAACAATCTGGCAAAGAAGCCTGCGCAGCCGTCAACTTCCGGAAAAAGCAAAAGCGAAACACCCTCTGATACTTTTAACCCTGCTGCAGAGGCTACGGTCCTGAACCCGAACCTTGATATCAGTTCGGACACAGTGACGTTACTCAACTCTGGCGAGGCAATCCCCCAAAAACCAGCCAAGCTGCGGTCGCAGTGTTACCTCCGGCAAAGTCGATGACCACAGCGACGACTTCGACTACGAAGCCGTGGTTTCGGAACCATTATGTGCTGGGAACAATTGGGCTCACAACCCTCTTTGTGCTTGGAGTGCTGATGGCTCTTCAGCCTGACCGGCCCGGGACATTGAGAACGGAAATCGTGGACTCGATGGTGGAACTGACGCTCAAAGGCACCTCACATCGATTCGTCACTTCCGACACGCAGCCGCTAACGCTGGCTCCGGGAGAAAAGAGCTTTCTGGTGAAACGTGGCGGTCTGCAATTTGAAATCACCGGGGTTCCAATTGCGAGCAACGCGGAGACGGTCCTCCGTGCTGAGAAGATCGACAACTACCTGACGATCAAGGCTAACGACAAAATCGTCGCGGAGAAATTATTGCCGACGGATTCTTCTTTGTCGTCAACAGACAGCGTGGCCGGATCGGCGAAAATTCCGCCCGGAACAGCCGCGGCGGCTGACCGAAGATTTGCCTTAAGAATCCTGCCCTTGAGTTACGTCGAGATTCCGACACTCAGGCGTGAGAACTCTGAACCAATGACAATCGAGATGTGGGTGGAGGCGCCTCGCACGCGAGGTGTGCTTTTCAGCATGGAGGGAAAGCCGGGCGTTCAGTTCAGTTGCGATCCGGGCCCGGAAAGTGTTGGCTTCTTTGATGTTCTTGAGCGAACGCGAAATGGAGAGACGGCTCTGCATATTCCACTTCAATGGCCGAATCGAAAACGGCATCTCGCAACGGTCTGGGAGAACGGCAAATCCGTATTGTTTGTCGACGGCAAGGCCATGGCCACTGGTGAAGCCGTTCCCGCTGAAGAAGCCGGAGAGATACCGCCAGGGAATTCATCAGTCACCATGATCGGTTCACAGATGTTTGGAAGCGACAGAGGATACCACTGCAGCGGCGGAACCTTCTACTGCCTGCGAGTTTCCAGCACGGCTCGATATCGGCAGGATTTTATCCCGACCGAATCATTCGCAACTGATGACAAAACCATCGCACTCTACACATTTGATGAAGGCAAAGGACAGACTCTGAAAGATGCTTCCGGCCACAATCATCACGGGACAATTGTGGGAGCGCAATGGGTGACCCCGGATGAACCCGTGCTCACAAAGGAAGCGGGCGAGGTTAAGGCTGGTGATCCATCCGTTGTGGACCTGCTCGCTGCGATTAATCCTGCCGCCGACACATGGCTCGGTGAATGTCGAAGGGACGGCGAAACTTTGCTTCTGGGAAAAGACGGTAGTCCGACGCGAGTGCAGATCAATCGCAACGTCCCGGAAGAGTATCTGCTCGTGGCAGAGATTGAAAGAATTTCGGGCACGGATGGCATTCAGTTTGGGCTGGTGATCGACGGGCAACCGGTGAGCTTCGTGATCGATTGCTTTCGGTCAACAATCACCGGTCTGGGGCTCGTCGGCGGCAAACACGCTGATGACAATCTGACGACGTCACATGGGCGACGACTCGTCAACGGCCAACGTCATACGGTCGTCATCCACGTGAAAAAGGAGGGTATCCTTGCAAGTCTTGATGGACGGTACCTGCTGGAATGGAAAGGTGCCCCTGCCGATCTCATGCTTCCGAATTATGAATCGCCTCCGAACAAGTCTCAACTGTGGTTCGGAACAGCGTATGTGCCTGTTCGGCTCCATTCGCTTCGGATGAAGTCCTTGCGTGATGCCGCAGATCCGGCGTTGTCGTCAGAGCCGCCATGGCCTTACGATCCTGCCGATGGCGTTAGCTATGTCTGGAGCGAACCGGAAAACGCAGGACCGGTAATTAATACGGCTTTCTTTGACGAGCATCCGGAAGCTTCGCCAAACGACCTCAGCCTATGGCTGTCCGGCGGCGGTGAACTCTGGATCAGCCAGCGAAATTCCCTTCAGGAGCCATTCGGACCGCGAATCAATGCAGGGGCGGCGATCAATCACGCAGGAGCGTGGGATTCGGAGCCCAGTCTCACGGCGGATGGTCTGCAGCTGTTTTTCTGCTCTGATCGTGATACCACCGACAAGGACATGAATCTCTGGTCATGCACCAGAGGCAGCTTAAGCGATCCGTGGTCTCCTGCTGTCAGGCTGAATTCTGAAGTCAATTCATTGGGTTGGGATTTGTGCCCCGCGGTTTCGGCTGACGGAAAGACGCTGCTCTTTTCGTCCGGTCGCGAAGGAGGACAAGGTAACAGCGACATCTGGCTGGCATCACGCTCCACGACATCCGATGAGTTTTCAGGTGTCATCAACCTCGGCCCGGAGATCAATTCGCCGGGCGACGAGCGCGACGCGTTTCTCTCGAACGATGGATTGACGTTGCTGTTTTCGTCTCGCCGACGTGGATCGCGAGGCAAGCATGATCTTTACTACGCCACCCGTCCCGCGTCTAACGTACCATTTGGGAAGGCCATTTCCATCGGGGGAGTTGTTAATACGGTCAGCGATGAAAACGGACCGTGCCTTTCCGAATCCGGCAGGGCCATCTACTTCTACTCAGACCGCCCCGGTGGCCTTGGCTACGCTGACATCTGGATTTCTCGACGAGTTCCCGGAACGAAGCCTTAGGGTGTTGCCTCCGACAACCGCGGTATGCAAGGTTCTCTGGCAGCTCCCGTTAGCCGTCCAACGACGAAACTGTCACGAGGCGATCGTCTTCCACGTTAGTCACATCGATCTTTACGGGCAACAGCGTTCTCAGAATGTCGATATGAGTTGTCGTGTGAAGTGACAACTTGTGGGCTCGAAAAGAACCACCTCGCTTTGTCCGCACCGTGTGTGGCTGAGCAGCGCTCATCGCCAGCGGCAGCAGAATCTGGTCGGCCAGGTACTCTCCCACAGGAGCCGGTGATTTCAGGTATTCGCGAATCTGCTGAACCGTCTCTTCCGCCACATGCTCGGCCGAAGTCCCGACTCGACCAAAGCCGGTCGCCAGTTCCGTGACATGCTCGTAGGCCAATTCCGCGAACACCAGATTCCCTGGACCATGAGCGGTTACAGGATCGATCGTGATTTCTTCTGGCCGCAGATTGAGGCGACGAGCCAACCGTTCGGCTTCTCGCTCTGCAATGTTCAGCGGCAAATTGCTGATCAGAATTCTGGCTGACTTCGACACTACTGCTCCGCGTTCCAGAAGTGCGAACCCCGTCAGCATTTTGGCAGGCTGAATCGTCACATGAATTCGCC
>JBILXT010000220.1:0-11785 GCA_044378235.1 Planctomycetaceae bacterium | reverse complement strand
AGCTGACGGCCTTGTGGAGTGAAGCCGTACGCGATGCCGGATGAGACCTGACTGCCGGGGTTACCGATGTAAACATGCACGACATCCAGCAAACCGTTCTGTTCAGCAGTCTGCTCGGTGAGATCGAACGAGAACATAAAATACGGCAACTGAGGATCGGCCGTCTTCGGGAAACGCAATACTCCTCTGCTGGCTTCTTCGAGCCGTTCGATGGAAACGATTCGGCCCTGTCGCTCGTAGTCGTAGATGTAGATTTCGAGCGCCCATTGGCCGTCGATTCTTTTGACTCCATAGACGCTGCGGAATTCTCCGATGCCTCGCTGGATTGCCTGGAGAGTTTTCGTGACCCAGGACCCATGTGGCATCTCACTCACAGCTTTAAACAGCAGCACGCTGGGGCGAAGCTTGCCGGTTCCGGAAGCTGGCGGATCATACGGCCAGTGGCAATAGTTGAAGTACGGATCGCCGCTCTTCATTCGCTGGGATAACAGTTCTCGGAGAGGGATGTCCAAGGTGGATCTCCTGACTGAACCGTTACGCTATATGCCACTCTAAAGCGTTACGGCGCGAGCCGTCCGGTGAGTGCAAGTGACTGGAGGGCTTGAAGCCTTCCTCTTTAAGTGAGAGAGAACCGGACGCTAACGCGTTCCGGCTAATTTATTCGCATCCAGCGGGCCTCTGTTTACCGCCCAGCCGAAGGCGCCGGCTTTTTTTTCCGGCCGGCGCCTCCGGCTGGACGGTAAACGACTAAATCAACAGCCCGCTCACAAAAGAATCGCCGCGGTAGAATGTTTCAAGCCGCAGCCAGCAATGCCAGTTCTTCCGCGTTCACCGCGACGATCGCGATCCCGAACTTATCAGCGATGGCGGCAACCTCTTCGGGATTAATAATGATTGTCATGCCGGCTTCGATCGCCAGCACTTTGCCACCCGATTCGTGCATTGTCTTGATCGTGTCCGCCCCGACGGTGGGCACATCGAAACGCATATCCTGTTTTGGCTTCGCAACTTTCACTACCGTGAAGCCGCCGCGACGGCACAGCTCACCCGCGCGGCGAATGCAGCGGTCGGTTCCTTCGATCGCTTCAACAGCAATGACGGCCGTGTCATTGATCACGACAGTCTGGCCGATGTCGAGTCGACCCATTTCACGAGCCATCTCCCAGCCGAAGCGGATGTCTTTCCACTGAGCGGCGTTGGGGCGGCGGCTGGTCAGAAATCCGTGTTTCACAAGAAGCTCCGGGCAGTATTTCAGGGCAGAATCGAAAATCAAACCATCACGCTCGAACTCGCGAATCACAGCCAGCAGCAGCGTGTCGTCCTTCTTGTTTTCACGAGCGTAGCGGACCCACATATGGATCGTTCGCCAGTCAGGCATCAGACGAATCCAGCGGAACGGATGAAAGAGAACGGTCTTCTCAATCTTCCCCGCCATAATGATGCGCTGAACACCGGCCTTCTTGAAGAGTCGAATCGCCTTCCCAAATCGTGCCAATGGGGCAAATCGAAATTCATCACAGGCGTCGCAAAGCTCATCCGAGGCCATGCCTGCAACGCCAAGCCCGTAGACATAGTGCCCGGCATTGCGAGCTGCTCGTGCGAAGCGAATCGGGAATTCCCCCGCACCAGCGAGAAGTCCCAACCGCATCGGAGGCATCGCTTCCACTTCGGAAATCGAATCGATCCCTGCAACTTCCGGTCTTAAGAACGGCAGTATGTCAGGATTGGAGTCTGAGTTGACCGGAGAAGACATGAGAGCTGACTGTGGTGATAGGTCATGTACGAGTCATGTGATTCGTACGAATATGTGGAGAGATGATGGGTGGAATAAGGAGCAAAACACTTTCGGGGCGGCGTATTCAATTCACGTTGCGCCGACTTCAGTCGACACGCTTTCACAAATTCTGAATCGCTTATTGGCTGAAGCCAACGCTACGAAACAACAGATCTATTTCTTATCAGGCGGCTGCCGAATCCCTGGTCTCCGGCTTTGGGGTGTGATCCTTTGCAGGCTCCTGCAGCCGAACTCGCAGGCCTTCTAATTCCTTCTCCATTTTCTTAACGGTATCTCGAATCTCCGGAAGTCGTCGAAGAGCCATCAATTGGCGAGTTGTCTCCGCGACTGGCCCCGCTGGCGAACCCAGATAAGTCTGACCGCCCGGCATATCGCGATGAACGCCTGCTTTCGCGCCGATGATGGCACCATCGCCCAAATGAACATGATCTGCGATGCCGACCTGCCCCGCACACACGACGTAGTCGCCGGTGGTGACTGAGCCAGCGAAGCCCACTTGCGATACAATCAGGTTGTGGCGACCAATCTGGCAGTTGTGAGCAATCATCACCTGATTATCGATGCGAGTTCCCGAGCCGATCACAGTCTCGCCGATTTTCGCTCGATCGATCGTCGTCCCGGCCCCGATTTCCACATCGTCACAAATTCGCACGGTCCCGTAATGCGGCAAGCGTTCGTGACCACCGTTGACAAATCGATATCCGAAGCCGTCTGCTCCAATCACGCAGGCCGCATGAATGGTCACATGACTGCCGATCATTATGTCGTGATAAAGAACTGTGTTGGCGTGCAGGACGACGTTATCACCCAGAACGCACCCATCTCCAACGACGGCGCCGGAGTGAATTTCACAGCTGTGGCCAATGACAACATCGCGACCAATCACGGCCAGCGGATGAACATTAGTATTCGCGCCAATCTGAGCGGTCTCATCGACAATTGCGCGCGGGGAAATGCCGATGCGAGGGCGTGGTCTCAAGGGACGCAGTATCCCGGCAATCGAAAGCAGAGCGGTTTCGGCTTCAGGGACGAGCAGAAAGGTTCGGTCGGCATAGCTGGCCAGTTCATCACGAACGGCCAACGGTGCAACGATGACTTTTGATTTGGACAGCTTGACTCGGGGCAGATTCTTCGCATCGCCGACGAAACTCAGATCGCTTTCCCCAGCGCGATCAACGACATCGACGCCGGTGATGGCACGCTGTGGATCGCCAAGCACCACTGCGTCCAGAATTTCGGCGATTTCACCTGCCGTTAAAGATCGTCGCGTGGTTCCAGAGTTCATACTGCCCCTCCCTGAGCTCGTCCGAGTGCCGAATTTCTCCATTCAGCTTCACCCGATCATCATAGCGCAAGGGCCGAGAATGCTGCAATAGGAAGGTTTTCCCGCCAAAATGCTGCATTTTGATGCGAACCGCGATTCTGAGCCTGAGGCGCTCGCCGACTCAGGCTCTGTCAAGTTAAAAAACGGGGGGGAAGGTAGTGGATCTTGCTAAAGATCCCAACACAGCAGGACCTTTAGCAAGGTCCACTACCCCGATACTAAAGCTTGACGAGGCACTCCGCGCCAAATCGGCTAGCGTCTCAGGCTCATTCGGCTCAGTTCGCAACTGGCGATAAATTGTCTTCATCAAACTGCGATTTGCCCGGGAGCACGGTGGTCGCTGGTACGATGGTCATTCCTTTCAGACGATCGGGCTGCAATTCCTTGGCATTCACGACGTCACGGATCAGAACTTCCTGCACCTGCTCTGGGAAAGTCTCCTGAATCTTTCGATACACTTCCGGATCCATCTCCCCGGAATCACCGAGCAGCAAAAACTTACGACTCGGAAAATCTTTCATCAGACGACTGATCTCCGTCACTTTGTGCTCGAGAGTTCCCTCTTTGTTAAACAATACGCTGTTGATATCTTTCCACGATGACACGGTCAGCAAATTCGTCCGCAGAGTCCTCATGTGAAAGGTGCCTTCGGGAAGCAATTCGTCAGCCGCTATCAGTTCCAGCGACAGAGGCTCAAACAATTGCCACGGACCCGCAGAGACGTAATGAACCTGCGCGTCGGGATTCGTTTCGAATACGGACCGGAGTTCAGTGGTCGCCACAAACTTTCGCAGGAAGATATTCCTAGTCACCACCTGCGCCCCGGCCGGGATTTCTGTGATCTTCAGCGTGTCATCGATATCACTGATAATCGATAGACCTTCCGGCTCGATCAGCTGAATTCTGCCAACACCTTCATGTCCTTTGGAGACGGCCTTGATTGTCAGCCAGCCCTGCTCAGACTTCTGCGCTGTCAGCAGCTCCTTGGCTCTCACTTCACTGAGTCGCAATGTCCCTATAATGTTTCCATTGGCGTCGGACGTAAGTGCCTTTCCGTCGCGATCTTTCAACGACCACACTTCAGCCTGCGGATCGTTCTCGAACGTGAATTCGATGCGTTCACGAGTTTCGCTGTCTGCCAAAAAATGGCGGAATCGCTTCCTAAAGACATTTAACTGAGCTTCAGTAATGTCACCGAACGAAGAAGCCATCGAAGAAGCGATGACCTCCGCAAGTGCTCACTCTTCGTACACCCAGACTCGCAGTTCAATCTTCCAGTCAGTGCCTTCGCGAATTCCGTAAGCGGGGTAGAACAGCACGTTCTCCTGAGCAACCCGAACGCCGCCGAACAAAGCTCCACTGCCGATAAACACACACAGCAGCGAGCCCGCAATCTGCAGAACCCGGCGAGATGGCTGGACGGGCATCACGGTTTTCCACACGCGAAGCAGCACCGGAGTTCTGTTCAAGGCGATCTCCACGAAGCGTCGTAAACAACCAAATGGCCGAATAACAATTAAAGAGCTTTCAACATCGCGGCAACTTTATCTTCAAACAGCTTTTGCCATTCCGGCCCCACAAGGCAGTCACAATCTTCCTGGGCGTAACCCGTATTCATCCGCTGAGCAGCCGTCGGAGTGTAATAGATGTAGCCGTTCGTATAGCCGGCGACGAAAGTAAAGCGGTGCGGTGACGCCTGCTTGATATTCAGACCGACCTGAACAGTCAGTTCGCCCGGAAACGTCATCAGTACAAAGTCGCCAACTCGAAGCCCCCCTACCTCCACGTCCAGAGTGTCAGATCCCGCCGCTTCGTTTTCAGCAAGATGCCTTTTGAGCAGAGCAAGATTGACGTTCAGCTTTGTCAACTGTTCCATCGTCTGGATGTTTCGCAGATACGCATCCATATTGGCGGTGTTCTCGGCATCCATTTTCACGAGGTCTTCGCGTCCGTTTGCTTTCTCCAGCAGATAACGGTGCGAGTAGTACGAAGGAAACTCCGGAGAGACCTTATACTGAACATACAGCGGAAGAAAGGTCTTGAAATTCAGGCTCGTCCCACCCAGTGACTTCAGTAATCTGGCCTGCTCGGCCTCAATCGCTGCTATCCGCTGCTGCATATCCTTCGCGCGAGGCAACGCCAGGGATTCGTTCATGACTTTCAACTCTGCGGTCTCTGACATCTCAATGGTCTTGAGTCCTCGCATCACATTCAGGCCCAGCATCGTACCGAAGGGTTCAGAATCTCGAGGATTATGAACGTCCTTGTAAACAACCGGATTGATATCTCCCGCGCAGCCCTGAACGAAGAACGCCATCACGCCTGTGCCAAAATTTTCTTCAACAACACGAGAGGCATGAGCCGGGAAGTCGGCGGTGTTCAGCTTATTGGGAGCTCCCTGAATTGGGTGGCAGGCGAAGTTGTAGACGACCGCCAGCGGTGTTCCATCTTTACGATCCAGTCTCAGCAGACCAATCTCCGGATCGACCGGACCGATGGAGGCCACGTCTTCATCGCGAGGCATCGAATAAGCATGACGCACATCGGCTTCGCTGCCATCTTTTAACAGCAGGCGGCGGTTCTCCATGATGCGAACTTCCTGACTGATCCCAGTTCCCGCAGTGACCGGCACCAGATTCTTCCATGCTTCCTGCACGGCCTGCACGGTCTTCTGATCAACATCGGCACAGACTGTTCCGTGGCAATGACTGGCGTTGACGAAGACATTCATCGGAGGAATCTTCAGCGACGCTTCCAGTTCCTTGCGAACCTTTCCGAGATAGTCATCCTTGATGTAACCAATGCCACCAATCGAAACGGCATCAACGGTAATCACCACAGCCACCGAGTCATCCTGCTTCAGCACGAGAGCTTTCGCGAACAGAGGATCATTAGCTGGAAGAGTCGGTTCGGAGATATCCACTTTCGCCACACCCGCCAACAGCTCTCCAGCCTCCATCGTTGGCGTCGTCCACGTCGACACCGTGAGCATCAACAACAATGCACAAACCGAAGTCCTATTCAATGCATTCATGACCAAACTCCCGTGTAAAATGTGCGTCGCCGATGTTGTCGACAATTAACCAAGAACCAGGCACGAAGAACCAGGCACTTGACGCCTACCAATCCCCCACACTGCCGTCCGAGTTGAAGACTCGCTGCAGCAATTCCTGTTCAAACGGATGCTTGCGAACTTCATCTTCGTTGATCGAAATGCCAAGTCCTGGGCGAGTATTCGGACGCACGATACGTCCTTTCTTCTCGACCACAAATCCCTGATCAACGACATCTTGCCGCCACGGCACATCTTCATGCACAGTTTCGCAGATGATATAACTGGGTTGTGAGAACCCGAATTCGAGAGACGCCGCAGTGCTCACCGGCCCCTGCGGATTATGTGGCGCCAACGACAATCGATGCGCCTCGACAAGTGCCGCGATTCGCCGTGCTTCGCTCAAACCACCGCAATGAGTGATATCGAGCTGGCACACCGCACAGGCTCGAGCTGCAAAGAGATCTCGAAACGCCGCCAGACTTGTCACACGTTCCCCCGTCGCAATCGGCGTTGTTACGGCCGCAGCAATCGCAGCAAGCCCGTCGACGCTTTCCGGCCAGCACGGTTCTTCAAAGAAGTAGAGACCGTAGGGTTCCAGAGCCTTCGCGAACTGTAATCCCATTGCTGGAGACGGACGCGCATGACAGTCGACCATGATGTCGATTGATTCGCCGACGGCTTCTCGCATCGCCGCAACCGCCTTCTCGGCGGTTCGGATTGGCTTGAGTCCTTCCAAAGGCAACGTCGGAGGAACGGCCATCGACTTAAATGCGGTAAAGCCATCCTCGACAGCTTTTCTGGCCAGGTCCGCGAACCGCTGAGCGTCCTCAGTGGACGTTTCATAGAAGTCTTCCATCTTTCCGCCGCCCAGATGGCAGTAGGTTCGTACGTGATCGCGAACAGGACCGCCCCACAATTTTGAGCAGGGCATATTGGCGACCTTGCCCAGAATGTCCCACAGCGCGAGATCAATACCCGCGATCGCGGTGGCTCGAACGATGCCATTGCCGTGCCAGAAGTGTTGACGATGCATCATCTGCCACAGATGTTCGACGCGTGTTGGATCTTCACCGATCAGCAATTGCGAGATGTCTTCGATCGCAGCCACAACGCTGCGAGTGTGCCATTCCAGTGTCGCCTCGCCCCAGCCAAACAAACCATCCTGGTCCGTCATGACTTTGACAAAGATCCAGTTTCGCATGCGAGCGTTACAGACGAGCGTTTCGATCCGGGTAATCTTCATGGGGCGAGCAAACTTCCCGTGGCACGAAAAAGAAGTGAATGATGGCTGGATGAACGGCAGATCGGTGGAGAATAGCCTTTCCGCCTACTCAGGAACAAGCGGCTGAGGCGGAGCAGGCACCGCATAATCTCCCCTGTCGCACTGATCCACCCCATTCTACGTTTCCAAGGTGCGGCGTGGCTGATCGCCAATGAACCCTTGTATTCTCCCTTTTCATCACTGTCCGTGAACCACCGTATCTTGTGGTCAGGTCGGGAAATGCCTCCAGGTCACGGCAAAAAGTGCCGCTGAGGTTCTCCGATAGTGCCGGATTTTCCGTGGATTCCTCAGGAGACGGCCATCAACGTAGACTCGACTTTCGAACTGTGTTAACTTCCGACCTCCCGGCGTCGAAGCCTTTGAATGGCGAGATCGTTGGTGATCACCGTGAGGAACACAATGAGGTGTTCCATAAGCGGTCTTGAAGCGATTGAGCGGTCGCTGAAAGCTGAAGAAGGTTGATTCCTGATCAGGATCCGGGCGCGTGAAGTTTTTGGCGTTCTCATCGGCATGGAGGCCGCAATGGGATTGAAGCGAACGAATCAACAACCAGCAGCAAATGCGACGGCCCCGGTTCCGGATGCCATGCGAACTCAGATTCGCTGGCTCATTCGTCGGGATATGGATGAAGTTTTATCCATCGAGCGCGGCAGCTTCCAATTTCCCTGGACCGAAGAAGAATTCCTGTGCTGCCTGCGTCAACGCAACTGCATTGGAACGGTCGCAGAACTGGATCACAAAATTGTCGGGTTCATGATTTATGAACTCCACAAATCCATGCTGCGTATCCTGAACTTTGCCGTGGCACCAGAAGTACGACGCGGCGGTATCGGTCGACAAATGGTTCAGCGACTTGTCGACAAGTTGTCTCAGCAACGTCGACGTGAGATCGTGCTCGAAGTTCGCGAAACCAACGTTCCCGCACAGCTGTTCTTTGCCAATAACGGCTTCCGAGCTGTGACGGTTCTTCGTAAGCACTACGACGACACCTGCGAAGATGCGTATTACATGAGGTACTGCCTGACGGAAGATTCGACCATTCCGTTCATTCCTCACAACCGCATTTCGGAATACGACGCCGCCTGAACCGCGCGGTTTATCGTTTGAAGACTCTGATCCTGCCGAAAGCTCGGCAGGATTTTTTATGCGCGCGATTGGAAGTGTGTAACCGGACGCTGACGCGTTCCGGCTTGCAGTAACAGGCTGATGCGCATTGTTGCGGACAGCACTGACCAGTCAGCAGAACCGGGGATGATCCCAATGGCTCCTCTCGAATTTCCAGTGCCGCAAGATTCTTCACTGCGGTTCGCTGAGTATTAATCGTCACTCGATGGCGTTGTCCGGAAGGAGAAGTCAGCACCGACGTCAGCACACTGTCGGCGTTCATCACAGTTTCTACATCCCAATCTTTATAGCGGCGAGCGAACCCGGTAGCTGCCCGCATGAGATCTCGAAAACCCGATTCAAACCCCTCCTTTTTTCGCCACACTTCGGGATTGTGATCAAAGAAAGAAACGGTCTCGGCTCCGGACAGCATCGCCTGGTACGTCATCACTCGCAGTTCAGCGATTTCAGGCAGTTGATTTTTCGGCGGCAGAATCCAGGTTTGCAGAATCACAACCAGCGGCAGATCTCGTCCCGCGAGTTCCATTGGTCGCTGTGTGCGACGCATCATAAAGAACACGTCGTCCAGCGGCCCTTCGCCTAAATCCGGGTACGGCATGATCCGCATCACGTCCGCGGCTTCATACAGAAACGAGAAATACTCGTAATGCTGATCAGTCCATTCCGCCAGCGGTCCCCAATGAGAAATCTCCAGCCGAGTCCCGGCAAGATCCTTCTGAAACTCCGGCCGCAGTTTTTCATAGACGTCGATGTAGTAACCAAACGGAGTGTCCGGCGCGTTGCGTTCGGGTTCATCCATGATGCTGAATCCTATCAGCAGCGACCGATCCACAGACTTCGCGCGTTCCACGGCTGCTGTGATTTCTTCCGGCTTCGTGTCCTGATTCCACCAATGAGCCAACACGAAGGGCAGACCGACATCCGTCGCGACCTGATGGAGATTCGGGCGATCCAGCATCACCTGTGTGAAGCCCAACTCCTTGAGTTCTCTGACGGCCTGTTCGTCCCTGGGACTGTACATTTCGAATCGCTGTGCAACCCGGGTTCTAACCGGCACACCGAAATAAGCAGCATTCGCCGCGCGGCGTTGTTCGACAGGATCTGTGATCACCGGCGGAGCCTCCGATGACTGAACAGAGTCGGCGGCCAGGGCAGGTTCATCGCCCAACACGATTGATGATGCTGCCTGAACCAACATCATCAAGATGAGAGCTGTTGACCACTGGAAGTACATCGTCGCTGCTTTCAGAATTCAGGATGAACGAAGAAGTAGACCAGTTGTGCCTGATCGCAAGAGACTGTTGATTCAATCCGTTTATGGGCTTACTTAACCCGAAACGTCACTCAGGGATAAACGTTGCCGCATCCCAGCAACAATCCCTCGCTGACGCTTCGAGGCTGTGAGAAAATGTAGGACGCCCTTTTCAGGGCGTCGAAATTGGCCGTTTTCTTTTTGCGACAACGACGGCCTGAAAAGGCCGTCCTACGAATAAATTCACAGCCTCTTCGGGTTAGGATTCATTGCAAACGCCGGCTGTCGTCCCTGGCTCAGGACGTTTTGATGTCATCCCAGAGTTTTTCAAAAGCTGCCAAGAACTGCGACACCAACTTCTTGTCATCTGTAATGATAAAGTTCTCTTCATTACTCTCTGCCGCACCTCGAGTCCAGTTGTAACTGCCATTCAGCAGCAAACTCCTGTCCACGACCGCGAACTTGTGATGCATATGATAGGGAGTTCGGTCGACTCGCAGCTGAACTCCGGCCTCCAGAAATCGATCGGCATCCGAACCCAGATCGGCCGCCTTATCGTTGTCTGTGATAATGCGAATCTTGACTCCGCGACTATGGGCTTCGAGAACCGCCGATGTCAGGCGGTCGTCAGTGATCGTAAAGACGCAAATATCAACCGTGCTCTTTGCCTGAGCCAGGAACGAGCGAATTCGCCCAGGACAATCGGCACTCGGACTGAACCATGCTTCTACGATTCCGCTGGATTTCGACTCATCGGATCGCTCCAGCAAACGCATCATGTCTTCCAGCCATAGCAGGATTTCACTCATGTTTTGTGCGTTAATGACTGCTTCGGCCTGACGGAATAACTGACTTCGCAGTACAGCAAGGTCCGCAGCGTCTGGATGTCCTGCCGCCAGTTGTTCCGCCAGCGTTGTTTTCTCTGCTCGCGAAAGAGGTTGCAATGTGAACGACTGAGAGATCAGGGCCTGTATTTGTTGAGGAGTCATGACGAGATGTCCAGGATCTGCAACTTGTAAACAGCGACGGGGCTATCGGATGGTGCTCACGTTGCACAGTCTTTGCAAGACCACAGAACTATGCTCATCTGTTACAGAGGAGTAACAGGTGGTGATCACGGCCAGACGACGTGGGATGAGAAGAAAGGTGGCGAATCCGCGGGCCGCTGTCAAAGCACGGTTAACGTTTTTGACCTAAGATCGCTGCCCAGCTTGAGAGGTCATGCCTCAACCGCGAGGATGACACTGCTTATGGATCGCTTTCAGGCGGCTATGTTCGACATGCGTGTAGACCTGAGTCGTGCGGATGCTCGAATGCCCCAGCATTTCCTGGAGTGCTCGGATGTCAGCGCCACCAGCGAGAAGATGAGTGGCGAAGCTGTGCCGCAGTGTGTGAGGGCTCACTTCGGCTCCACAGCCGACTCGACTGGCATAGCGTTGTACCAGTGACCAGACAGATTCACGATTAAGCGGTCGTCCGCTGCGAGTCAGAAAGAGATAACCGGGATCATTGCCCGCCACCGTCACCAGATCCGGCCGTTCCAGTTCGAGATACTTACGGATCGCATCTGAAGCGACCGGGTTCAGCGAAACGATGCGTTGCTTATTCCCTTTGCCGGTACAGAGACAGTAGTTCTCCTCCAAATGAATATCCTGGAGTCTCATACCCACGACTTCGGAAACTCGACAGCCCGTGGCATACATCACCGCGAGGAGCGCGCGATCTCGGCGGTAGTAGCGGTCCTCAGATCCCAGTGGCGCGACCAGCAGAGCGTCGACCATGTCGGGGCTGAGGACTTTGGGCAGGCGTTCCCACAGCTTGGGAGAACTCACCAGGTCCACGGTACTTTCGGCGACGATTCCTTCCAGCATCAGGTAGCGGAAGAACATACGGATAGCGACGAGATTACGCCCGATGCTGCTGGCAGCCAGATTGAGAGTTTGCAAAAACTC
>JBILXT010000218.1:0-11862 GCA_044378235.1 Planctomycetaceae bacterium | reverse complement strand
ACGTATCTGCTGGCCGGAAATGTGGAAGGGACTGATTCCACTGCGGAAGCTCTCCGGCATTATCAGAAGGCGAACGAGATCTCTGCGAAGCTCGCGGCGACGAATCCGGATGATCAGGAACTGCAGCGAGATCTCTCGGTGTCGTACGAGTACATTGGTGACGTGCAACAACAATTAGGAGATCTTGCAAAAGCGGAAGATGCCTACCTGAAGGGATTGTTGATCAGTGAGAAGCAGATTGCACTCAATCCCAAAGATCCTGATCTGAAACGCGATGTTGCGTTTGGATATGAGAAGCTGGGTGACATTCGCATTGCCCACGAAAAGCTGGCGTTAGCGAGGGAAGCGTATGTGCGAAGTTTTGAGCTGTACTCTGACAACGTGAAAGCCTTGCCCGGGAATTCAACAGTGCAGAGAGATTTATTGGTGGGGCAATCCAAGCTGGGAAATATCTATCTGCTGGAGGAAAACCTTGAAAAGGCGATTGAGATTTATCGACAGTGCATTGTGACCTGTGCTGCTCTTGAGAAAATTCCGGAGTCGGGCGCACAACTTCGCGATCGTTCTGTCATGCAGAACAAACTCGGGAGTGTATTGCAGAAGCAGACTTTGCTCGATGAAGCCGCAGCCGCTTATCGAGAAGGTCTGGAGATCGCGAGAAAATGCCTGGCCGAAGCGCCGGACGATCTGACGGCCCGACGCGACCTTTCGATATCACTGAATAACGTGGGGGATATTCTTTTGCTTCAGGAAAAGCTTGAAGAGTGTCGCAGCCATTATACGGAGAGTCTGGAGATTCGTCGTAAAGTTCAGGCGACCGATGAAAGCAGCCATATCGCGAAGATTGATGTGGCTCAAGGTCTGCTTCGTCTGGGCGATTTAGAGATTAAAGCGGTTCAGAAGGAGAAAGCTCGAGAGTTTCTGAACGAAGCGATGGGGATACTGCTGCCGCTGAAGGATGCCTACTTGCTGCACTCGGCTGCAGATCCGACGCTCCAGGAAACGGTGCAGCAGAAACTGATGGCGGTTGCTCCGTAAGCCTGGCTCTGGAAATGAGTTACGGAAAGTTGCTGTTAAGAGTTCGAAGTGCTGGTTTTCGATCGTACTGCGGAATTCTTTTGTTTTCTGCGAAAGTCGTGTCGTCCACAGCGGTCGGCGTTCGCCTTTACTTCGGGGGCAACGTGCTGCTTATCAACTTGTGTGATCGGCACTGCATTCTCAGGCTGCCCCCACACCAGAATTCGTCACGCCACGCAGAGGAAGTCATGTTCACGAAACGCAGAAATCGTCGTCGGAAAATGTTGGTCGAGTCACTTGAGTCAAGGGAACTCCTGACGGGTAGTCTCATCGACAGTTCAGGCGTGCTTCAGCTGACGGGGACAGAACAGGCGGAACGCATCATTGTGAAACAGGGCTCTTATGCCGGACGTCCAACAGTGGATGTCACCTACAATGGAGCGGTTGAACGCTGGTACTTGTCGGACGTAACCGCAAATAAGATTTACTACAACGGGCTTGGGGGCGATGACTATTGCAGAAATGATGTCAGTACTCTGCGGCTGGAGGCCTGGGGTGGCAGCGGAAAAGATTCTCTGATTGGCGACGAGATGAATGATTTCCTCGTCGGAGGAGCGGGAGATGACTGGATCTATGGATTTGGTGGTAATGATTCGCTTCGAGGTGATCTCGACGGCACATCGGGGCTCGACAACATTGATGGTGGCAACGGCGACGATTCCATCTACGGAGGTCCGCTAAATGACAAGATGGTTGGTGGTGCTGGCAACGACCGGCTTTATGGAGAAGATGGAAACGACAGGATTTATGGCGATGCCGGGGATGATCGCATCTGGGGCGGCAATGGAATAGATAACATCTGGGGCGACAATGAAAATGGAGCGGCAGGTATTGATCAGATTTATGGCGAAGGCGGTGACGATGTTCTTCGCGGTGGCGATCTGGCCGATTCCATTTTTGGCGGTAACGATTCTGACCGACTCGAAGGAGGCAATGGTGATGATATTCTCGACGGACAGGCTGGCAACGATATCATTTACGGTGGATCGCAGTACGACATGATGTATGGAGGAGATGGCGACGATTTCCTTGATGGGCAAGGCGAAGATGGCTGGTATCATGGCGGCAAAGGAAATGACATGGTCGCCAGCCAACTGGTAATCAATGGTGCAAAGTCCTCCGATATTCGTCAGGCGGGATCGACTTCCTGTTGGTATCTGGCCACGCTTGGGGCATTTGCTGACAGGGCTGCCACTACGGCCAATTACATTTCCTATGTCGGCCTGGGGACTTACAGCGTGAGGGTCTATAGCCGCGCCCAAAAGACATGGACAGAGCAGCCGGTTGTCTTTCAGGGTGCATCTCACGCAGGTGATGCTCAGGTCATAAGCAATGGTGCTACAAATCTCGATGTAGCCACCTGTGAAGGTGAAACTTGGGCGACAATTATGCACCGTGGGATGTTGCAGTTTTATGGGATTGACTACACCAAGGCAAATGCCGTAACTAACGCCAACTTTGGATATGGTGCTGGAGTGGGCGGCTATTCGCTGGATGCATTCTGGCTCTTGGGAGTCACTACAGGCAAGAGCGAAAGTCCGGTACAGAGCACTACCAAAGCGGATACAGCGTTCATTAGTCGGATGCGAAGCCTGTTGATGCGAACAAACCCAGGGCAGCCGATGCTGGCTGCCAGTTTTGGCAGGCATCCCAAGATGATAAGTGCCCATTGCTATCAGATTACCGCAATAGGTACAGATGGAACCGTGACACTGCGGAATCCATGGGGCCGTGACGGTGGCAGAACGATCGAAAATGCGGATGACGGAATTGTCACGCTGACCGCGCTGGAATTCACAACCCTCATGTCACAGATCACCTACACCACCGCCATCATGTCAACTTAAGGCATTCGCTTCGCGGCAGGCCAATGTGAATGCTCGGGTTGGCATCATCCTCGACTAAAGCTCCGGCACTTCTCGACGAGTTCGAAAGGTGCCGGAGTCCTCTCGCGCTTTTTGTGGATTTTGACGAAGTCCGTCCATTCCTTGCGGCGAATCAAGAGCCAGCATCCACGAAGACATTCGGCATAGCCTGGCGATTCTGCCAATTCTGGACTGCCCTCCGCAGCAGCACATTCCGCTGGCCCTCGGTCCATCATTTCAAAAGGTACTGTTATGCAAATGAGTGTCAGGGTTCCCATTTGGCTGATCATCACGGTGGTCGGAGTTTGTCTTGACATGGAAGGCCGGGCTGATGAGGTGTTTCTGGCTCGCGACACTAATGCCGATGGTGTCTTGAGTGGACGCGAAGCGAAGGGCCTGAAAGGCCTTGACCGGGACGGAGACGGCGAGATTTCAGAATCTGAGTTTCAGATGGCGATACGATCCTGGCGTGAGCAGGTTGCGGCGGCAGACGATGCCAATTTTAAGATGATCGATGGCAATGAAGACGAACGTCTGTCAGGCAATGAGACATCGAACTACGAATTCTGCGACTTGAATGGCGATAGTCGCATTTCGAAAAAGGAGTTCCTCCAGGGACTGGACCAGCGACGGCTGCAATTGGCTGCATTACCTGCAGATCAGATTCAGCAGAGTGCAGATGAGTACTTCCGCACGCTCGACTCAAACGAAGACGGTCGACTCACTGGGACCGAGATTGTCGGCATGGCGCGGTATGATGCCGATGCCGACGGACGCACTTCGAAAGACGAATGGAATCTGGGAAACCTGATGGATGCTTTGTCGGCAGGTAGTTCGTCTGCCTCAGTCGATGGCCCTGGTTCCACGCAATCTCCGATGCCCCGGAACGCCGGCAATCCGCTTCAACTGCTGGCCGATGCCGCGAATTCACAGAATGCTGATACGCTGATCGCGAACCTGCGGCCCGAACTGACCGGGATCGTTGATGATGTCATCCTGAAGTACGCTGTAACGTTCGTGCACAAACACCATGGGCGAATCCACGCGATCTCAAAATCCGACATTCAAACTAAGCCGAATGACAATCCGGACGCTGTTGAGTATTCCGCCAGTGTAAAGTGCGACAAGGACAAGCTGCGCCTGGTTGCGACAAGCTATGAAGGTAAGCTAATGGGGCTCCAGTATGACAGTCCCGTCATCAGCGAACTGGACAAAGAGTTGTATGCTGATCTGTCGCACAGTCTGGGTTCCGATGATGGCCTGGCAAGACAGTTTGCTGCGTTCTATTCACCTCGGTGCCTTCAACTGATCAACGCGGTTCTGACAAGCAACGATGACGATGCCTTTGCCATGGTCTTTCCGCTGGTCCGTGATCAGATCGGACGTGAGGCATTTGACGGTGTATTCAATATCATTCGCGAGCAATGCGGCCCGGAACCCGGCATCGAGCTGGAGTCCTTTCTGATTGAAGAAGACAAGGACGGCAGTCATATGTTTAAAATTGGACATCGAGTGACAGGGGAAAACGCACCGCAGATTCTTACTGTGGGTTTCCAGATCATAGGGATGCAGGCGGCGATTGTCTCGTTTTCCATCGCTCCCGCTGACGCGGAAAATTCCAATGCCGATGCAAAGCCGACAACGCTTCAGCAGATCATCGCCGATGCCTGGAATAAGCTGGATGACGGTGCAAAGTCTGATTCTGTGGCGGATGCACTGAAGCTGATCGATGCATCGCAGGACGGGCTGACATTCAGGATGCCGGGACAGCCAACCCGCGAAGTTGTTGATGATGCAACGATCGCATGGAATCTGGACGGCGACGATTCGTCTTTTGCGGCCCTGATCATGTCGGTGGACTTCGATCTTGAACAAAAGTCGGCCTTGTTTCTGGACCAACTGGGGACGATGTTGGTCGACAGAACGAAGGGAAAACTTACAAATGTCGAAGCGATGAATTGGAAGGGTCACACAGGACAGTCGTTACTTATCGACTTGCCCAATGGAGGCCGCATCTATCGTCGTGACGTCGTCATTGGCAAGAAGTGCTATTCGCTTCAGTGCTCAACAGATAACACCAGTGACGAATTCCACGCCAATACAGTTCTGCCATTTCTCCAGTCTTTCAAGCCAACAGGTACATCTCTTGATGCGCCAGATTCTTCAGAGGCTCCGACGATAGCGCCGCCATCAGAGGACGTCGCAGCTCCACCATCTCCGACCGTAAAGCCGCCCGTGCCAGCGCCGCCACGGCTGGATTGATCGTTGCTTGGAACGATTTCTTTGAAACTGATTGCAGAAGGTCGCGCCTTTGCTGTCACTGGTCTCGTCACGCCGAAAGTGAGTTGCATGTTCCGGTTCATGGCTATGGCTGGATTGATTTTCTGCAGCACATGGCAGGTTCATACCTGCAGCGTGTCGGCTCAGGAAGCGACGACAGTTCTTCCCAAACGTACATCCGTTCGACCGACGACAGCATGGGATGAGTCCCTCCGCAAGCAGCTGAACAGCGGTAATCGGTGGGCTATTCTCATTGGCGTCGATCACTATCAGCATTCCGCACATCTCCAATGTTGTGTGGCTGACGTGAATCTGATTGCTGAGACGCTGATAACTCACTGTGGTTTTGACCACGACCAGGTCGTGAAGGTTGCTGACGATCAGGAAGATATAGACCGGAAGCCAACCGGAATTAATATCATCGAACGCACGACAGAGACTCTTAAGAGAGTTCGTGCCGGGGACACGGTCGTTGTCCTGTTTACCGGGCATGGAATGCTGCTGGATAAAGCTGGATATCTCTGCCCCAATGACTTTGACGGTCGAATGGCTGAACAGACGGCCCTCAAAATCGATGACCTTCGAAACCTCATGCAGGGCTGTCCGGCGGCACAAAAGATCCTGATTCTGGATTGCTGTCATTCGGGTGCATCAAGCGGCTTTGCACAGTCAGCCAGTGAGCCAAAGGATTTCGGAACGAATTTCGAATTTGCGCAGGGACAGATTACGTTCTCTGCGTGTCGTGCAAATCAATCGTCTGTCGAGAACCGAGCCGTGGGCCACGGAGTCTTTGTCACTAGCTTCGTCAGAGGACTTCAGGGTGCTGCTGATTTTGATCAGAACCGGATTGTGGATTCTGATGAGCTTTACCGACATTTGCTCTCCGAAGTTCCAGCACTTGCACGTGAAGTTGTCCTGACACATCGACAGACTCCTGTGCGCATTATTGGACAGGATGTTGTTGGCGTTTTTGCTCTGGCGCCAGTGAGATCAGGATCAACTGTTGTCCTGAAGCGAGCCTCTCAACCGGGTGAAATGATTACAAACTCCATAGGTATGCCATTGGCGCTCCTTCCACGTGGCTGCTTCGTTATGGGATCTCCGTTAAGCGAGTATCAGCGCCATGAGAACGAGTCTCCGTTTCCAATAATGATCTCGAAACAATTGTTGATGGGCGTCTATGAAGTGACGCAACGCGAATACCAGACGGTGATGGGCTCGAATCCCTCGTACTATTCTGAACGAGGTGCCGGAGCCACAGCCGTGCAGCGTCTGAAGCCCGCGAGGTTTCCAGTTGAGCAGGTTTCCTGGCACGAAGCTGCAGAGTTCTGTAAACGCCTCTCTGAACTTCCGACCGAACGTGAAGCAGCACGAATCTATCGGTTACCAACGGACGCTGAATGGGAATTCGCCTGTCGGGCCAATGCTAACACTGCATTCAATGTTGGCGAACTGATCGATGGAACTCAGGCAAATATTCGTTCCGACAAACCCTATTGGAAATCTCGCTCAACGCCCGCGCTGGAAAGAACCCGTACTGTTGGCAGCTATCCGCCCAATCACTTTGGGTTGTGTGACATGCACGGAAACGTGGCTGAATGGTGCAGCGATTGGGAAGGTGGACTCAATATGAGAAACGTCTGGGACGGTCTGATTGAGGGTCGTCGGCCGGAAACGCACGAGGAGATTTCTCTGCTCCTCGAACAGTTCTCGGAGATCGCGATGCAGGATCAGGTTGTGGATATGGCGATTGATCCCGTCGGGGCAGTTCGAGGAACGAAACGAGTAACTCGAGGCGGTTCATTTAACAGCGACGTTAGTCAATGTCGTTCCGCTTCAAAACGTGGCACAGATCCGGACTATCGATACCGCGGAATCGGCTTTCGCGTTATCTGCGAGCAGCATCGATCAAGCAATTAGTCTGAGAATCGTTTTCCTGAGGTCACGGGTTCTACACTGCTGTCGAAGCCGGGCCACGTAACCCTGGCGTGTGATATTCTGAAACATTTTTTTTGTGACAATGCGTCGCGTCGTTGCGACGCATTGTCCTTCACTTGAATGGAGATTCCCGCACTATGAAGTCAGTTTTTTCTTCGCTTAGCTCTGTACTCTGTTTCGTCTTTTTTCTTGGCCTGGTTGCTGCCGACCAGGAAGTTACGATCCAATACAAGCACGACAAATCAAATCAGGACTTGTCAAACACAGACTTTTCCGGACAGAGTCTTGACGGCACGAATTTTGAAAATTCAGACCTCACGTACACAAAGTTTGAGGGATGTTCACTGAAGAACTGTAACTTCCAGGGGGCGACGCTGAAGTATACGAATTTCGTCAAAGCGGATGTGACTGGTTCAGATTTCCGTGATGCCTCGATTGAACATCCGCAGTTCTTTTATGGCACTCAGAAAAGTGTGAACTTCTCCGGCCTCGACCTTCGAACAGTAGATCTGAATAACGCAAAGCTCGCAGGGGCCAACTTATCGAAGGTCAAGGGCTTTGGCGATATCTACAAGGCCGACTTCACAGGAGCAGATCTTCGAGGGGCCAATTTGCAGGATGCCAGGGAGCATTCGACGATGCTCGCTAGATTTCGCAAAGCGAAATACGATGAAGAAACCCGATGGTTTGCTGGTTTTGATCCCAAAGACCGAGGGCTTGTCCTTGTGAAGGCCGACGATCAAGCACGCGGAGATACTGCGAAGCGAACGGAAATTGCGAAACCGAACAACGATAGTGCTGCCATGGAGGAAGAGTTCACCGCCCTCGACGTCAACGAAGATGGTGTCTTATCAGGTAAGGAAACGAGATCCTGCAGGGAACGCGATGCTGATGATGATGGCGAAGTTTCACTGGTAGAGTACCTTGGCGGAGGTGACCAGTAGTTTATTCTCTGTATAGCATCTGCCGGTTGATGCAGCCTGATGAGAAGCCTGCTGCATATTTCCGAGGTGATGTCTGTAGACCTGCTCACTGTCTGAGTCAACGTCTAAACCGCCGAGGAATTCTCACGTTGAACGATTGAGGTATTCGCTTTCGGACAATAGAAGCGTTGTCTCGACCTTCCTCTGTGGAACAGGCAGAGCACGCACCTTTTTTAACAATCATCGTTACATAACGACTGGAGTTCAGTAGAGACTGGAAAGACGCTTTGTAACGTTCCCGGTATGAAGTTTGCTTTCGGACATTTGCCGTCCCCTGGCGAAAAATCTGCAGGATAATGTGCTGGTGAGGGTTTCTCTGACCATGCAAAACGATGCGCCTGCGGCCCAAAATCGAACAGTGCCGGGAATACCTCAGACATGCCAGTTCAATCTCGAAGACGTCCGGAACTCGATCTGCCTCACGCAGAATCCAGCCCGGAAACACGAACCAACGAGGGCACATGGATCGGAAAGTTCCGAATTGTCGCTGAGCTGGGGCGGGGAGGAATGGCGGTTGTCTATGAGGCCTATGACAGCCTGCTGGATCGCCCCGTCGCCATCAAAATGTTGCCGCGAACGCTGAACCATCAGCCGACCGCTGTTCAGCGATTTCTGCAGGAAGCAAGATCTGTTGCTCGAATTCATCATCCTAACATCGTGGCGGTGTATGACGCCGATCAGTTTCATGGGCAATACTACATCGTGCTGGAACTCGTCCGCGGTCGGAATCTGCAGGACGTGATTCGAACGAAACCTCTGGACTGGATCGAAGCGACTCACATTCTGGCTGACGCCTGTCGAGGCCTCGCTGTTGCTCATGAGATGGGCGTCGTTCATCGTGATATCAAGCCGTCAAACCTGATCCAATCCGGCAGCGGATGTGTAAAACTGGCTGACTTTGGGCTGGTGCGAATGCTGGAGTCGAACGGCCCAAAGCAGACAGTAAGCGGCTGTCTTCTGGGAACTCCTGAGTTCATGAGTCCCGAGCAATGTCGCTCCGAACTTGCCGACGTCCGCAGCGATATTTACTCGATGGGTGCAACATACTTCGCGCTGTTGACCGGTCGCCCGCCTTTTGCTGGTGACGCTCCACTTCTGGTCATGAACGCGCATCTGTGGTCGGCGATTCCTGATCCGCGTGAGATGAACTCTTCCATCCCCGAAGCCTGCCGTGCAATTATTTGTCGAGCGATGGCGAAAGATCCTGATCATCGCTACCAGTGTATGACTGAATTGCAGAATGATCTGGCTGCCGTCTTATATACGGCCGATTCTGTTGCCGCTGGCGCAAGTGTTACAGAAGCCTCACCTTCGACTGCAATGGAAAATTTTTGTGAGCAAAACTGCTCAACGCTGGAAGAATCAGGTTATGGGATAAGAGATTTCTCATGGGGACTGACCGAGCGATCCGGCCGTTCCCAACAGAATCACCGCCGCCGCCGGCCGGAATCATCCGAGAGCCATGGCGTGCCCGTACAGGCTGATCAGGATGCGACATCTCTTGCCACACCGCGCAGAATTCAATGGCGAAGAAGCCTGCTCACTGGAGTTGTATTGGCACTTGGCGCGTTGTTGTATTGCTTGCCAGGGTTGAAGATAAGTGCTTACCTTGCTCAACCAACAGCAATCACCATGGCTATCGCAAGTGTTGCTAATGGAGATGCTTCGGCTGCTTCCGAATCTGCCTTGCCCGCGACAGGCATTCAGATTCCGGGACTCAAACGAGATACGCTGCCTCGGCCAACTGATATTCACAGCTGGAGCATGGACTATCCGGGAATTCAGCATCTGTGTGTGTCCGCTTCCGGAGAGTTTCTGGTTGTGCTTTCCACCGGAATGTCAGCATCCAGGGCAACTCAGGCATCTTCGGAGAGCTCTTCTGAACGTAGTTGCATACAAGTCTGGAGTCGCGAAGGGAAGATATTAGTTGACGAGATGCTCGGCGGGCCTGGGACGATTGCGGTCGTTTCGAAAGACGATGGTCTGTTGGCCGTGGGTACAGGCAACGGAATGGGGGTCCAGCTTTGGGACACGACGACTTGGCAAGCGATTGATGAAATTCCGTCGGATGCGGGCAGCCGTATTGAGGCCATCGCATTTTCCGAAGACAATCACTGGCTGGCCTTTGTGTCCAGCACGAGCAAACTCGCAAATTCTCGCGTTATTTGGGATTTGCAGAAACAGGAGCTTGTCCGAACGGAAACAACCACAGGACAGGATCCATTTCGTGCGGCAGTCTTTCAGCGTGGTGTCGAGCCGGTCGTGCAAACGTGTACTCAGCGAGGCCTCGTGGAGACCTGGTCTAATCGCCAGGAATCGAAACTCAAACCCGTTCTGCGGACCGGGACCGGAGTGAATGCCGTGGCATTTTCTCCAGTTGGCCAACTGGTAGCCGCCGGAATGGGGCCCTATTTTGCGATCTGGAATTGCGAGGATTCTCGGCGTGAACATGCCGTGAACAATGTTCTGGCTGATGTGCAATGCGTCGCGTTCTCTGCCACTGGTCGAGAAGTCTGTTGGGCTGCCGGATCATCGCTCCAATGTCTGGATGCGAAATCCAAACGAGAGATTGCCTCATTTTCCACTGGAGGAGGCCACGTTGTTTCGCTGGCCGTTCTTCCCAACGCTGCTGGCGTATGGGCAGCATGCGATGACGGAAAGTTAATGTTCTGGTCGACGCTGCGAAAAGATACTCGTGAAGATGGTACGTCACGTCGCTGATTGTGAGTCCGCTTTGGTCCTTTTCGTTTGGATCCTGACCATGTTTGAATCAATCTCGTGTGACTCAAACGAGCAAACAGAACTCCGATTGATTTCGACGCACCTGTCCGCACTTTCGAGTCCCTCGTGTTTCGTACTTCGTTACGGCGCGGCTGTGCGGGCGTATTTGCAGGCTCTGCTGCCGACTCAGGACGATGCTGATGAAGTCGAACAGGAATTTCTGCTCCGTGTCGTGGAGAAAGGGATTCCTGTCGGAGATCGTACCGATGGGCGATATCGCCATTATCTTATAGCGACGGTCCGAAACTCTGCGTTTCGATATGTGCGCAATCTCTCTCGTCGACCTGCACTCGCCAGCGATCTGGATTTCGTTTCCTCAGATTCATCAGCCGATCGTCAATGGCATCGCTATTGGAGGGACTGTGTGCTGCAGAGCACATGGCAGGCTTTGCGAGATCATGAAGCTCGCAGTTCCGGCAATCGTTTTCACACCGTTCTGAAAGCGTTCGTGGAATACTCAGAGGACGATTCGAATCAACTCGCCGAACGAGTTTCCGCAGCCTCAGGGCAACACTTGTCTGCAGAGGCCTTTCGCAAACAACTCAGCCGCGCTCGGCAAAAGTTCGCCCAGTTGCTGGTCGCGGAAGTGTCTCGCACGATCGCCGATGCAACTCCCGAAAGAGTCTCTGAGGAACTGCAGGAACTCGATCTGATGAAGTATGTTCGCACGATCATGCCTGATCTCACCAATATGTGAGTTTAGACACCTGTGATGCCTGAATCGGTTGATCCCAATACGGTTGATCCCGAGCTGTTGTAGCACTCTGCGTCACCTTGAGTGTTCTTCCTGATGCGTTCTGCAACATATTGCTGCACTTCGGTTTACGAAGAAAAATCTTCGGGATTCCCGGTCACAAATCGAGCGGCCAGGACTGCTTCTTGTGCATCGCCAATACCTGGCGATGTGAGGACAGTTACTAATCAGGAATCCGCGTTGA
>JBILXT010000219.1:0-11862 GCA_044378235.1 Planctomycetaceae bacterium | reverse complement strand
CGAAGCGTAAATGAACTTCAGTGGTGGAAAAACGAAGGTCGCCAATAGTGTTCACAATAGATCATCAATGGCTGCAGCAGTTAGGTGGAATGCGATCGGGATCATCGCGAAGAGAAATGCTGCGCGTCGGCGGATTGTCAGCGCTCGGGCTGACGGCAACACAACTGGCGAAACTGCGAACTGTAAAAGCAGCGAACTCCGCGATGGAGAAGCGGAGACAGAATTCGTGCGTGTTCTTGTTTCTGTTTGGTGGTCCCAGTCAGATTGACCTTTGGGACATGAAGCCGAATGCCTCGGCCGAGATCCGCGGTGAGTTTCAGCCGATCGCCACGAAAACGACCGGCATTCAGATTTGCGAACACTTGCCGCTTCTGGGTCAGCAGATGGACAAGCTGTGCTTGCTGAGATCAATGCAACACAGGATGAATGTGCATGGACCGGCCTGCAGCGAAATATTCAGCGGCCGACCCTATCACTCAGCGCCGATCACCGATGAAGCAACTCCGGAGGATTGGCCGTCACTGAGTTCAATGATGATGCGGT
Source organism: Planctomycetaceae bacterium (assembly GCA_044378235.1). Lineage (GTDB taxonomy): Bacteria > Planctomycetota > Planctomycetia > Planctomycetales > Planctomycetaceae > SXXK01. The sequence continues at coordinate 11,319 of JBILXT010000219.1, read as the reverse complement.
ATGGAAGCTCGGCGACCGGGTTACCTCCTTCCGTTGTTTTGCCGTGGTATCTGCAGTTTCCCGGACAGAGTCGGAGAATCGCCGGCCAGACCGGTGGCCGGATGGGCGAACGTCACGATGCAATGTTGGTTCAGGGTTCCGGAAATGGTGACTTCGCCGTTGACGGCCTGAACTGGCACGAGACCGCACCATTGAACCGTATCGAAAGCCGTCGACAGTTGCTCAATCAGTTACAGCCTGGAGACCAGAGGCAGATCTATTCAGAGAAACTGGTGAACGATGTGGAGCGACATCGCGAGAGAGCGTTTTCACTTCTGAAGCACAGAGCTGGCGAAATCCTCGATCTGAAGCAGGAACCCGAGTCACTTCGTGACAACTACGGGCGAACATCTGTTGGTCAGAGTCTGCTGATGGCGCGGCGACTTGTCGAAGCCGGGGTTTCGCTCGTCACGGTCAATTGGGAAGACGAAACGAAGATCGACGGGACGAATACCTGCTGGGATACTCATCAGGACAATTTTGCCAAGCTGAAGAACCTCTTGTGTCCGATATTCGATCAGGCGTTTCCGGCGTTTCTGCAGGATCTTGATGATCATGGTCTGCTGGAGACAACGTTGGTTGTGGCAGTGGGCGAATTTGGCCGGACCCCAAAGCTCGGTCAGTTCACTCAGAGTTCGAACACTCGGAAGACGGGTCGTGACCACTGGCCTCATGCCTTCACCGCATTGCTGGCCGGTGGCGGAGTCCGCGGTGGTCAGGTCTATGGCACTACTGATCGACATGCCGGATATGTGACAGATAGTCCTGTGTCGCCAGCCGATTTGTCGGCAACGATTCTGCATCATCTTGGAGTTGATCATACTCAGGAATACGTGTCCAACAATCAGGGACTTCGGCATCACCTCAGTGAAGGCAGCCCAGTTCACGGTCTTGGATAGTTTTTGCTGCGTAGCCGAGAGGTGCCGAATGTTGCCGGAGCATTCGGCTGGGCGGTAAACAAAGAGCGAATAAGGCGGCTGTCAACAAAAAGGGAACCGAGCTATGACTGCATTCGGATGTCAGCGAAGAGATCACCCGACATTTGCGCGACGAACGGCTCTGCAGATTGGTTCAGTGGGGCTGCTCGGATTGGGAATGAATCACGTTGCCGGTTTGAGGGCTCTGGCGGCAGATAATGGCGGCCTCAAGGTGACACCCCGCGCGAAGGCCGTCATTTACATTTTTCTTTCCGGAGGACTTGGTCAGCACGACAGCTTCGACATGAAACCGGACGCGCCGCTGGAGATTCGCGGAGAGTTTTCACCAATCCCCACACGGACGCCGGGCGTCTCGATCTGTGAACATCTGCCGTTGCTGGCGAACCGCAGCGATCAGTGGGCACTCGTTCGTTCGCTCACTCATCCCTACAATGAACATTCATTGGGGCATCATGTGATGCTGACCGGACGAACTCCCGCGCCGCCGGGCTTCAATGACAGCAAGCCTCGCCCCAGTGATTTCCCGTGCATCGCGTCGGTCGTCACAGGTGTCGTGCCGCCGCGGAACAATCTGCCTCCTGCAGCTGTGTTGCCGGAAAAACTCATCCACGTCACCGGCCGAACGATCCCCGGTCAATTCGCCGGTGAAATGGGGCCGAAACATGAACCTTGGTTTATCGAAGCCAGTCAATTTCGCGACACCAGCTACATTCACGGCGCCTTTCCGGAGTACGGCTTTCAGCGTCAGAAAGGACACACGACTCCGCCTGGCTATCGTTTCGAGGCTCCTCGAATAGAGCTTGCCGAGGGCATGTTACGGGATCAGTTTCAGTCGCGAGTCCGATTGCTGGATTCAATTCAACAGCAGCGGCAGAGGCTGGATCAGACGGCCCAGGTCCGCGAACTGGATCGATATCAGCAGACAGCCGTTTCGATGCTGATGGAAGGCCAGGTGCATAGCGCTTTGGATGTGCATGCCGCCGATGCGAAGACTCAGGATCGCTATGGTCGCAATTCGTTTGGGTGGTCGCTGCTCATGGCACGTCAGCTCGTGGAAGCTGGCGTCAGCATGGTGCAGGTGAATCTGGGAAATGACGAATCCTGGGACACTCATGAGGCCGCGTTCCGCAGTCTGAAAAACTTTCTGTTCCCGCCGACGGATCGTGCCGTCTCCGCGCTACTGGATGATCTTTCAGATCGAGGTATGCTCGATGACGTGCTCATTGTGATGGCGGGCGAGTTCGGGCGAACTCCCAAAGTTTTTACTTTTCCGGGTGCCGAAACGAAGCTCCCGGGCCGCGATCACTGGGGCGCGGTCCAATCCGTTTTCTTTGCCGGTGGAGGCGTGAAGGGCGGCACCGTGATTGGAGAATCGGATGCTCAAGGAGCGTACCCGAAATCGGATCCGCAGAAACCAGAAAACATGGCCGCCACAATCTACGAAGCACTGGGGCTTCCAGCGACGATCACGTGGAAGGACTCTCTGGATCGCCCGCATCATGTTTATCACGGCGATCCAATTCCAGGTTTGACCGGGTGACTCCTGCCACGAAATTTAAACGGGGCAGCCCTGAGTTGCTGTCTGCGACATTATTTCATGCTCCCGGCATTTCCCTTAAGGCGTGAATTCATGCTGAGTGTGGTCGCGGGCTGTTGATTTAGCCGTTTACCGCCAATACCGTTCAATTAAGCGTAAAGCGTTTTGCGTCAATGAGTTATGTGCCGAAAGAATACTGTAGCTGAGTGACAAGAATCCCAAAAACATTGAGGTTTTTGAATTTTCGGTCGTAGCTTTTCAAGATTTACATAGTCGTAAAGCCTTTTATTTCAGAGGCTTGCGACTAATTGAACGGTATTGCGTTTACCGCCCAGCCGCAGGCGCCGGCTTCGTTCAATTGCCGCCGCCGGCGGCTGGGTGTTAATCAAGACGGCGAAATAGAGTTTCGAATCAACACCTGGTCAAGGGTGACGGAGAACCAATCCTCTGTTCGTTCGGCTAATCGTGAACTGGAATAAGATTTCAGCTTATCACTCGACTAAACCTTTAGCCGACAACACGCTCCGGCGGTCACGACCGAGGTAGCGAACCGGCGTTCGCTTCGCTACTTCGGTCCGACACCCCGGAGTTGTGACTGAAGCAGGTTGCAACAGTGTATGACGCGACTACAGTCGGTCTCACCGGAGCGGCTTCGAATAGAAACAATGGAGCGATTCTCTTCGTCGATCGGCCTGTGTTCATGGTTGACGTTTCGATTAGTGGTTCAGCGTCTGAGCGGCTGCATCAGCTTTCGTGCTTGCTTCGGTTTCTGCAGGAAACACGCTCTATTTGGGCGTTGCAGGCTGTTCGATCGTCACTTTTCGAGCATCGACAAGCGAAATAAGATCGGGCAGGTCGTAGGTTGCAAGCACTCCGTGAACGGTTTCGCAGAGATGCTGGTGCCCTAACGGCGCGTCAACGACGTGCTTCCACGAGGGCAATGTTTTCCTGAGCGTCAACGACGACACCGTGTCGGGTTCCAGAGCAGCCGCGTGCAGCGCCGGAAGACCTGCCGAACCGACGGCGACGATTTGCAGTGTTGCATCGTTCGTCGCTGCTGTCTCTGACTGCAAATATGTGATCAGCGACAGAGTGGCTTCGGTTCGTATCCCGACCAACGGATGCCCCAGCAGATAGGACAGCCAGAACGATTCGCCATCGGATCCGAAAAGCGGTTCCGACCAATGGCGTTTGGGATTCTCGCGTCCCGCAGCATCGGCCGTCTCACCCAGCCCCGGCAGGTCGACGGACAAAACGCGGTGGCCCTTTCGCACGAGCTGTTCGATTGCTCCTCCAACAGACGCATCGGCACTCTTGCCGGAACCGTGCAGGTACAGGATCGTCGTCTTGGTTGCCTTGACGGGCTGGAACGAAAGAGCGGGAAGCGGAACTTGACCTTCAGACTGCAAAACCAGCTTCTCGATCCGATAGCCGTCGCGATCGACCTCACCGACTTTGCTTGCCGTAAGAGCAGGCAACTCTTTTGCCGGATCAACGCCGACAGTGCGGCAAATCAGTTGTCGAAGTTCAACAGGCGAGTGCTTTTCGACGGCCGTTTGCCGCTGGGCGAATTGTTTGGCCGCGAGTTCGCGGTTGAGATCGAAGACCGACCGCTCATTTGGCAAAAACATTACCTGCCCGCGTGGCGTGCATTGCAATTCAGACGGCTCGCGAGTGGGAATGGCGACTTCGACAATCGGATCGTGCCGATCCAGCATCCAGCGTCTCATCCAGCGAACAGCACCGACGCGAAGTTGAAGGGTAAAGCCGTGCGGAGCATCGGACTCGACCATATCCATCCGTTCCGGCAGGTCGAAGCGCGCGTAAGCTCGCTTCCCTTCGCGAAAGATGTCCCACGTGCCAGTGATATCAAAGGTCGAGTCGCGAGTTCCGGCCAGCAGACACGTCGGCCGCGGAACCCGCATCAGCACGTAGTCCGCTTCGTCCATTCCAAAGGCAATTTGGCCGAAGATATTCTGCTCCGCATCCTGCGGCCCGCTGGTTTCCAGAAGTCGACGAAAGGTCGTCATGTAACACCCCGGAGCAGCGCAGTAGATGCGATCGTCCAGTGCCATCAGATAGGCCGTCAGCGTTCCTCCACCCGAGTTCCCGGTGCAGCCGATGCGACTGGCGATGATATCAGGGCGGCTTGTGAGATAATCGACGCAGCGCAGGCCATCGAAAATTCGATACGTGGCCGTGTTGCGTCCGACAAGGATCGAGCCAATTCCCATCAGTGTGTGCTCTTCGACAGGATTGAACTGCGGCTGTCCAGGGATGGGTTGCAATTGCCTCAGACTGCCGGGATTGACGTCGTAATCGGCTGACAGAGGCGTTCCGTCGGCAGCAAAGGTCTGGTAGCGTTCGCCTTGTCCGATGGGGTCGTAACAGAAGGCGGCAATGCCGTTCTGCGCGAGGAGAATACTCACTTGCTGATAACTATCGGCGGCCTTACCCGTGTAGCTGTGACCGCAGGGGATGAGCACAACCGGATACGGAGCAGGAGTCGCTGGGAGATAAAGGTTGCCGGTCACGTGATGGCCCGGCTGACTTTCGAACAGAATATTTTCGATACGGTAACCGTTCGCCTGCAGCGTGCGGACGATCTGAGCATTTAAAGGCGTCCGTTCGGGAAGCTCTCCAAGTTGCTTCAGAAAGAACTCCCGCCGCTGAAGATTCCAGGCCAGCACGTCGTCTGCCGACTTGAGTGATTCATAGGCTTCCTTGCGACGATCCAGGGCGGTAAACGATTCCTGCAGCAGGGCCGCACGCAGGGACTGGCTCGCGACAAATTCCTGTGGCTGGTTTGACCAGACGGCCAGATCTTCGGCCACGCCACACGACGCGATCAGAAACCACATTGTCGCCATGCGAAACATTTCAGGATCCTTGCAGATTCGAAACACAATCCACGCCACGAGCTGATTTCACGCGAACAGTTCGGAAATCGGCCTGCCGCCGTCAGTGAACTCAACGGGACGACCGTCCGGCAACATGAGACGCCGATCGGTGTCAATTCCCAGCTTGCGATAAATGGTTTCAGCATAATCGTACGGCGTATACGGCTGGCTGATGACATCAGCGGCCTCGCGGTCGGTTTCGCCGATGACCTGTCCGCCGGGAACACCGGCCCCCGCAAAGGCGACCGACATGGCTCGCGCCCAGTGATCACGGCCCTGCCATTTGTTAAGTCGCGGAGTCCGTCCCATCTCAGTGATGAAGCAAACCAGTGTTTCGGCCAGCAGTCCGCGATGGTCCATGTCTTCGAGAAGGGCGCTCAGCGAGCGATCGAGACTGGGCATCATGGCAGGATGTGGCAGGCCGTAACGTTCACCATTGGCCATTGACTGCGGGCCGCCGCACGGACCATTGCGATAGATTCCTTCGTGATGATCCCAGTTCAGGAAAGCTCCATTCGGTTCGCCATTGTTGCGGCGCCCCACGAGTTCGGATGGTTGAATGACAGTGACCGTCACGAAGCGAACATCCGCTTCAATGAGTTTGCGGCCGAGCAGGTAGCACATGCCTCGATGGTCACGACCGTATCGGTCCAGCGTCTCCGGCTTTTCGGAATCGAACGAGAAAGCCTGCTGAACCTGGGGACTCGCCAACAGATCAAAGGCACGTTCGTAGTTGTCGCGCAGGACAGCGGCGACGGCCGTGCGGTCCAACTCAACCGCGTCCAGTCCACTCAGCAGCGACTCGCGATGCCTGAGCCGTTCGCTATTCAGGCCAGGCAATGGATCCAGCGATTTGACTCGCCAACCAGGTGCCGCAACATCTTCGCCGAGACTTCTGGTTCCAAGCTTCCAGGGCGCACAACTTTTGGGAAGAAACCCGGAGTTTCCGACATGATTGGGCAGGTTCGCGCCGGGACACAGAATGTAACCCGGTAGCTCTGCACGTTCGCTGCCAAGCCGATCGGTGACAACCGAGCCGATATCCGGAAAGCGATGTGAGCGAAGTTCGTTTCCCTGAAACAAAGGCGAATCAAACCGATACCCCTTCATGAATTCGAGGCAGCCTTCGATATGTCCGGCGACGCGTGTGCTGGTCATTGATCGCACGACGGAGAGTCGATGAGCGTGCTGTGCCATCTGTGGCATCAATGAACTGAAGAAAGTGCCCGGGACCGTTGTCGCAATGGGAGCAAAGGGACTCCGGTGATCCACCGGTGCATCCGGTTTCGGATCCCACGAATCCATCTGACTGATGCCGCCCTCTTCATAGATCACCAGGACGTTGCGGGCCTCGCAACGGCGTGTCGCGTCGGCGACCGCCAACTGCTGCCGCGTCAGCAGATCTCCCAGACCATAGCTGAATAGTCCGGCCGAAAGCGACTTCAACAGTCTTCGTCGCATTGGATTGAAGACATTCTGTGGCATCATTCAGCCTGTCTGAAACGGTTTGCTTCGGCGTATTGCACCAGAGGCCACGGTGAAGTCGCAAGCACTCACCGGTCGTGCCGATGGTGTGCGATGCTACCGAGGGCTGCAGAATTTCGCAAAGCAGGGTGATTATGGAATCAACGGAATCGAAAAGCGACGTAAAAAGACCTGGATGGTTCAATGAAAACGGCGTCGTTCGACGTGCGAACAACGGCATCGGCTGAAACGGGGGTAGCCAATCGAGTCGAAGTCAGCGCGGAGTTCGCCCTGAATGTCGACACCGCTCGCGGATCGCACCGTTGACATAGGCTGTTCTGCGGTTTGATGTACACCGTCAAGTGGCTCGCCGCAGGGCCATGACACTTGCCATTCTCGGTGGTTCTGAAGTGGATCAGGTGAGCAGGTGAGGATGATAAGAACGGCTCGTCCAGCGCTCCGGTCCGACACCCGTCCGACACCCCGACGTCGCATAAATCTGATCCACCGCATCGCTCAAATCTCCTCCTGACGCGCGGTCGAGATGACGAAAAGCCTGTAATGCCGCAGCGGCGAGAATGCTCGCGACGGCGGCACAAAACGCCTCCCGCTCAAACCACTCATGAGAGCCTGTCGCCGCCACTTCATTTCAGCAGACTGGTTGTGAGGTGTTACGTTGATTCCCAGGTTTTCCTGGCTCTTCGCCGTTTGCGGAAACAGCACAATTGCCAGGGCGAAAGCAACGACAGCCAGAACCTGCGTCAAAGCCGACAGAGGAGAAGGCGTTTCTAAGGAGAAACTCATAGAGTTTGGGACCGCTTACTGCAGATTCATTGTGCGGCTTGGCGGCTCATGTAGTACTTGCGGACAAACATTGCATCTTTGCTGCGCCGGGAAAGTCCGTCCTGCGTCAGTGTCGCGGCAAGATCGGGTTTTGGCGAAGCCCGCTCTGTGAAGAAAGAGGCTCCGGATCAAACCGCAGAGTTTATCGCATTCGGGCGTATGGGCGTATCGGGCGGAAAAATGATACCTCGAGCGTCAAGATATCCTGCGTTTGTGCGAATTGCCGCTGTATTCAGCTTCGATAACAGATTAAATACTTCGTGGCGTATCCATGACAATGAATCGTTGGAACTGAGGAATTCACTGACAAATGGCAACGATTCTACGCAAACGATGGCTTCGTGTTCTCGGCATAATTGCTGTCATCGCATTCGCAGCACGCTACGTTGTTCTGGCGGCTGAGGTGACCACAACTTTACCTTCCCCGCCAACGCCGGGCACATTTACTCTGGCCATAGAATCGGGTGGTTTCGACCGTGTGGCTCACGTCCACATTCCCGCTGGATACAAGGGCGATACGAAGCCACCGCTGGTACTGGTCCTTCATGGGGCTGGCGGAAGCGGCGATTACGTTCTCGATAGAGACGGCTGGGCCGCCAAAGCCGACCAGGCTGGCTTCATTGCTGTTGCACCGGACGGACTTCCGGCATTCCCTCGACTTAAAACAGCCGCCGGCGCGAATCCCGCCATTTGGAATTCCGGGCAGTTGAATCCCAGATCGCCACGAGCCGCCGTGGACGACGTTGTTTATTTCAGCCGACTGCTCGACAGATTGAATGAAGCTGTCCCGTATGACAATCAGCGGGTATTCGTCGTCGGACATTCTAACGGCGGTATGATGGCGTTTCGATTGGCAAGTGAGCTTTCGGAGAAGTTCACCGCAGTCGGTGCGGTCGCTGGCTTATTGACGTTGGAACACCCGCAGCCAAAGAAACCGTTACCGACGCTCTGTATGCTCGGTTCAAAAGACCCACTCATGCCGATTGAAGGAGGCGAGGTCAAGTTGCCGTGGGGAACACGCCAATACAAGCCGGTTTCTGAATCTCTTGGCACATGGGCGAAGGCCATTGGTTGCGAAGCGGAGCCAAAGATCATTTCTGATGAAGATCAGGTACACAAAGTCGAATACCTTTCCAGATCGAATGGGCCAACGCTTACTGTGCTCTATTTGGAAGGACACGGCCATCACTGGCCGGGCTACAAGTCGTCGCTGCCCGATCAATATGTCGGGCCTTATTCAACCACGGTGAATGCAACGGATGCGATGTGGGATTTCTTTCAGAAGCACTCTCAAGCCGGCTTGCCACAGAATCCAGAGCCAATGTCCGATGGCGTTGATCGAACCAGCTTGAGTTGGACAACACCGGCGATCAACACTGAACGGGTTCAGTACCAGACCTTCGATAGCACCGCAGCCCTGTCGAAGGTGAGTTACCATATCTATACACCTAAAGTTTACGAGAAGGACAAAGATCGAAATTTCCCTGTGTTGTACTGGCTGCACGGAACGGGTGGAGGACTGGCGGGCATCAAACCACTCAGCGAATTCATTGACGACGCGATTCGCGCCGAAAAGATTCCTGCGATGCTGGTGGTTTTTCCAAACGGACTGGCCAGCAGTATGTGGTGCGACTCGAAAGATCGAACGGTGCCGATGGAAACCGTACTCATCAAGGAACTCATCCCTCACGTTGATATGACATTCCGCACTGTTGCAAATCGTAATGGACGCCTCCTCGAAGGATTCAGTATGGGCGGTTACGGAGCAGCTCGGTTGGGTTTCATTCACTCTGATATGTTCAGCACGGTTTCGATCCTTGCCGGGGGACCAATGGACCTTGAATTCCAAGGCCCACGGACCAAGAGCAACCCCGCCGAGCGGGAGCGGATTTTGCGTGACACGTTTGGTGACGATCTCGATGACTTCAAAGCGCAAAGTCCACTTACGATTGCTGAGAAAAATGCGGCCGCTGTTAGCGGCAAATCAACGATTCGTGTGGTCGTCGGTGATCGTGATTTCACGGCGGACCTCAACCGAGCCTACTCCGAGCATCTTAAGAAGCTGAAGGTCGATCATGAATTTGTCATCGTGCCCGGCGTGGCTCATGAAACGATGCGGCTGCTCAAAGGCTTAGGCGAGGCCAACTGGGATTTCTACTGTGCGGCGTTTGGAAAGAAATGACGAGTCCCTGCGGGGATGATGGCTTGATTGACCGGCTCCCGGTTCATCGCTTGTCAGCTTGACTCTGATTTCTGTAGGCCAGCAATTGTCCCCTGGCACCGGGACCCAGCGGCGACTTCCTCGCCCTGAACCCTGCAGCGGCATAGCGTTCAACGTTTGCCAGCGATTCGTCGGTCCTGCACTCGGTTAATTTTACGGCAAACTTTAGCGGCAGCATTTTCACCCGGATCAACGCTTCCACGGACGAGTCCGCATTGAAGAAGCCCTATTGAAAGTCGGGGTTGCGGGTCAGGAGTGCCGATCGCAGCGATTCCACAACTGCGGGCAGATCTGCGTCGCCATCGGGCATCACCGCTGCCAACGCAGTAAGTCCCCGAACATTGATGTAGTGATACGGCGGGCGAGCATAGTGGGGATCGGTCCATCGACCACGATTCGGCCCTTTCAACAAATTGGCCCTCGCAAGCCTGGAGCGTGACGATATTCGACACAATTCCATGCCGCGCTGGCGGTCACGACTGATGTGAGAAACCGGCGTGTGCTTCACTACTACGGTCCGACACCCGTCCGACACCCCGAGGTAATGAAATACTCGTTCATTTCGCGCAGCTGAGACCGTTGGGAGCAAGTCACCGCCAGCGACTTCAATCTGCTGTCACGAATGCTCGTCTGCAACACGGGCATTCACCGTCGTGGCCTTTGACAAGTGAGAGAAATGCTGAGGGCTGCGGGATGGTCATGATGGCTCGAAACGCGAGTGGATCACGGTGTGCGTAATGACGGTACGTGATTCCGCCGACGGCATGGCCAAGTATTTCGATGGATGACTCAGGAATGTGTTCGTCATAGTAGGTCGCGCATGTCTTGCGGAGATCCTTCAAGTGCCATGGCACCTGCTGACCCGTTTCGATGTCCAGTTTCGGACGAATGCCAGCGAGCTGGCAGAGAGTGACAAACGTCGCATTGGGCCGACAACCTCCGCCGCGAAACACCGGATCACTTGGTTCTGGCGACTGCGGCATGATGTTCCGAATATGTTCGTGGACGACTCGGTTCATCGGACGGTAGAACGTCTTGCCGGTCTTGACTCTTCGAAAATAGATCCAACCCCATCGGCATGAGTCCTTTTGACGTCCATCGGGTGCTTGCTGGTCCCAGGAAATGTGTCGCCAGAGAATTGGTTCATGGATCGGAGTCGATTTCCAGATCGTCCCAGTGTCCAATCCGTAGTTGAAGAACAGAGCCAAAGCGCTTCGCCAGTATCGTCCAATCGGGAGAACGTCAGACCAACCTCTGGGACGCTTCAGTTGATAGGTTGCAAAATAGAGTGCGTTGATCTCTGCTTTGGTCAGGTAGTGACGGCCAGCTACGTCGCGCTGTTCTCGAGGTGGAGGAAAACGGGGCAGCGTCTCAAGC
>JBILXT010000628.1:0-3332 GCA_044378235.1 Planctomycetaceae bacterium | reverse complement strand
GAGGTCGTAGTGGATCTTGCTAAAGATCCCCTGGCTGCCGGACCTTTAGCAAGGTCCAGTACCCGAAATCCAAATCTTGACAAGGCGCTAGCCGCCGGTGTCAGTTCAATCAGCCGGAACGCGTTAGCTTCCGGTTTTCTCTGCTCACAAACAACAACCGGGGGCTAACGCCCTGCGGCTGATGGATAGACATTGGACGGTGAAATCACCGGCGATCCAAAGCCAGCAGACCGGCGATGGTCAGTGCGAAGCCGATGATGCCGATGATGTTCATCTGCTCCCCGAACAGGAACACAGCGCCCACGGCGCACAAGGCATTCTGCGACGCATTGATCACATTCGCGCGGCTGATGGTCAGGAATCGCATCGCGTGAGTAATCGCGTAGAAGCCGATCGCGTTAAAGATGCCGGCCGTGGCAATCGTGAGCCATTCTTTTCCAGTGATCGCGGAGATCGTCGAAAACGGCAGCAGCCAGAGACTGATCGGACACAGCACAAGAAAACCAGCCGCACTGAAAAGAAACAGAGTCGCCTCGACACGCATATGAGATCTGACAGCTCGGCGAATGTAAACGCCGGTTACGCCGTAACAGATCCCTGAGAACATCGACAACGCCACGCCAGCAGGAACGCTCAATGCGGCGGTGGCCACTTTCTCGGGCGTGTCAGAAGATCGCGATGTCGCCGAAGACGACAGGAACGCGATCGAAGCAATCATCAGAGCAATGCTGATGGCTGTCCGCACCGACACTTGATCTTTCAGAATAATCCGCCCCACGATCGCGCCGCTGCAGATGATCGTGGAGAAACAGATGGGCACCGAAATGGCCAGCCCGATCGCTCGCAGGGACATTTGAAACGCGAAGTTGCCGCCGAGCTGATTGCATAGCGCGGCGATGGCAATCGGCCAGACGATGTTCCATTCGGGAAATGTCGTCAGCCCGTTCAGACGCCGCTTTGCGAATAGAAAGACCGCGACCGCGAATGTTGGAAATGCTTTTGTGCCGGCGACCCACATGTCCCAGCCGGTGCCGCCGTCGGTCTTGGAGAGACCTCGCAGAGCCAGGTTGGCAACCGAATAAGTCACGGCCGCGAACAACCCCAGCAGCATGCAGCGTGACTGAATGCGAGCAGCGGCTTCCAGAGAAAGCTCATCGGGCGTTGCTGAGACAGCGTCATTCGCAGAGGAAGGTTCAGTTCTGGACATGACGATTCTGAGGAAACGCTCGGGAAAAATGATTATGCAGCCGCGGGTTCGAGGTCATTCGTCAGCATAAGCCGAGCAAGTGCCAAAAAGCCGGACCGTGAATTGGCGGAATCATAGGCCCGAACCGTCTCAGGGCGAGAACACGACCTACTTTTTCAAGTGTTTCTCAAGAGCGACCCGAGTACGGTCTGTTCATTTAATGGCAAGCCGCAGGCGTCGGCGGGGGAGATTTGCGAGGAACTGCGGAAGCTGGGGGCCTCGTTGACGTGCCACAAAAGCGCAAAGCGGAGTGGTGAAAAAGCCGGTGAACCACCCGGGTAAACCCGGTGGCGGACAGGCGGATTCAAATAATTGTCTGATTCTGGTTTTTACTCGATGCAGCTTAACCGTCGCACAATTCAGAACTCTGCACGGCAGGCAACGATCATTGCCAGGGCCGATGCGAGTTCATTGCTGCGCCGCAGAGGGTTGACGCTGATTGAGCTGACCATGGTGCTGCTGATCATGGGAATTCTCACCGCGGTTGCAGCGCCTCGCCTCACATCACAACTCAACCGGCACTCCGTTGGATCTGTTCGATCATTGATTCAAACAGACCTGAAAGCCGCGCAGCAGGAAGCATTGACAACCAGTTCCTCGGTCACCGTTTCCATCGATCGTCTGCGCAACTTGTACCGGATCACTGCCAATCGAGGAGGTACGGCGACGGTCCTGAAGACCGTCAAAATAGGCGACAACCCGTGGAACAGCACGATCACAACTCTGCTACAGGGCAGTACGAAGAAGTCTGTTGACACCATGACATTGACGATCAACGGGGCGGGCATCTTTGGAGAGAATGTCGTGATCAATCTTGCGTCCGGTTCCGCGACAGCGCGAGCCACTGTGGATGCGGCGACCGGCCGCATTTTGGTGGAGTAATCGCATGCGTCAGCTCACGAATCAACGACGACCATTCTCTGAGCGTAGAAGACACACGCGACCTGCTCCACAGGCATCGCATCAGCGTCGCGGTTTCACGTTGCCCGAGCTACTAATCTCTGTGAGTGTCTCCGGTCTGCTCATGGTCAGCCTCGGATCAGCGCTTAACATCGCGACTCGTAGTCTTCGTCCCGATGCCGCCGCGGCCGTCAGTCTGGATTCGGGCCGCAGTTTAAGAATGATTCAGGAAGATCTTCGCTTTGCCACACGCATCATCGACCGTGGCCCTCGATCCGTTCGAATGCTGACGACAGATGCCGATCGCAGTGGAAAAGGGGACATTGTACTTTATTCGTGGTCAGGAACCGTGGGCGACAACTTAATGCGTTCCGTGAATGGTTCGACGGCCATCCCAATTTGCGAGGACGTGACGGACTTCAACATTGCACTCAGCACGCGTGGGGAGATGCAGAAGATCCCGAAACCCTCAGCACCCACGAGCGAATCGCTGTTTCATCAGCAGACCTCAACATCCAGCCTGGATTGGCAATATGTGGACTCGTCAAATGCCTTTGGCCAGCTGATCTCGCCGTCATTATTTCTTTCGACGGCCAAACCGGGAGCCAATGATGAATGGCAGATTACTCGAGTGGAATTCTATGCGGCTCGTCTTTATTCCTGGGGAGGCAGCACCTATCGATTCGAACTGGACCGAGCTACTGACGATGGCCTTCCGACACATGACGCCATTTATACGGAAAGCCGAGATCCCAACATTATCTCCTCTTCCGGTGGTTGGACCAGTATTTCGATGACTGGCCTTCCGTGGCTGGATGCGACTCAAAACGTCGCGATGACGTTCGCTCATCAGACTGGTTTCAATCAGCTGGTCCTTCCGGTTCGCGAAAGCATTGGCGTGACCGGATATCTCGGCACTGACGAATCTCCATCGCAATGGCTGCGTCCGGCCGGACAGCGGAGTTTGGTGTACCGAGTTTATGGCCGCATACGGTCGAAGTCGCACGAGGATCAGACCGAGCCAGCGCGACGATTTCAAACGGCCGAACTGCGACTGGCCGCGTCGGCCCTGGGCGGTACTCCGATGTACGCGGCCGCCGAGTTTCTGAATAAGCCGCTGGATGCCACGGTTCTGGCCGACACGGACTTCGCCAGCAATTCCATCACCGATGACAGCAATTTGAAT
>JBILXT010000626.1:0-3353 GCA_044378235.1 Planctomycetaceae bacterium | reverse complement strand
GCGGCTGGAATGTTGACGATGTCCTTCACCAGAACGGTACCAGCCGCCGTTCCATCGCTCTTCCAGAGTTCCGTGCCCATGCGATTGTCCAACTGCGCGAAGAACACCGTTGTCCCCACCGCCGTCAGCGGAGCTTCGACGTATCGGACATGCCCGCTGACGTTGAACATCTGCAGATTTACCGTATCTGAGGCAGGGGTGGCTCGGCAGTACAGATCCCATGATCCTGTGGCACTGTAGGCTTCGAAAAAGAGCTTGCCGCCGGCGTTCACAAAGTTCTTGAAGACGGCTCCACTTGCACCGGGATTCGTATCCTTCGCCAGAATCGTGCCAATCGCAGTGCCGTCTGACTGCCAGAGTTCGCGGCCGGAATTTCCGTCATCCGCAGTGAAATAAAGCCTGCCGTTGACGTTTACCAAATTGGCCGGCAAAGAACCGGATGTCGCGGTGCGAATATCCCTGACCAGGGATGTGCCAGCGGTCGTTCCATCGGTCTTCCAGAGTTCCGCGCCGTTCACGCCATCATTGGCTGAGAAAAAGACCGTGGAACCGCTCACGGCAAACGAATTATACTGTCGGTCGATAGAGCTTCCCGCACCGCTCGCAATGTCCTTGATCATGACGGTGCCCGCGGCGGTGCCCGTGCTCTTCCAAAGTTCATGGCCGTTGGTGTCCTGAGCTGAGAAAATCAATGTCCCGTTAAGGTTTGTTAGTCCGGCGGGATACGACGACGCGCCCGACGCACCAATCTCCTTCAGAACAACAGTGCCTGCGGTCGTTCCGTCACTCTTCCAAACTTCGAGACCACTCTCGTCATTGCTGGCTGAAAAAAAGAGCACTCCGTTCACATTGGTTAATTGAGAAATCTGTGCGCCGTTCACGCCGGGATGAATATCTTTGACCATCGTCGCGCCGGTACCGTTCAGGGCAGACTTCCAGAGCTCCTCACCGTTGATGCCGTTATCCGCGATGAAGAACAGGTTGCTGCCGACGGCTGTGAAGTGGCGAGCAGAAGAATTGAGTGTGCCACGGAAGACATCGGTCACGGTCGCGGTGTTCGTCGTCACGTCGTGCCGCCAGAGCTCGTTGCCTTTCACACCATCGTTAGCGGTGTAGTACAGCACGCCATTCAAATTCATGAATTGCGCAGGTGCGGAACTGCTGGCGCCCGCAACAATGTCCCTGTAGACGTTTGTACCTGCGGTTGTGCCGTCACTTTTCCAGACTTCAAAGCCGGTTTCAAACGTGAAGGCCGAGAAGTACAGCGTACCTCCAACATTCGTCAGATTGCGAGGAGTGAAGTTGGATGAAGTCCCGCTGTGGCCGACACGGACGGTTCCTCCCGCTGTACCATCACTTTTCCACAGTTCGTCCCCTGTTACTCCATCGCTGGCACTGAAGTACAGCGTGCTTCCGATCGCAATCAGATTCCCGGGAGCACTGCTGCTCGGACCAACCACAATCTCTTTGACCATTGTCGTTCCAGCAGCCGTGCCGTTGCTCTTCCAAAGTTCACGACCATTCACGCCGTCATCAGCAGTGAAATACAGCGTCCCATTCAAGTTGGTCAGATTAAGGGGATCGGAACTGGAATCTACAGACGTCGTGTTGATGTCCTTTACCAGAACAGTGCCAGCCGATGTGCCATCCGTCTTCCACAATTCGCGATTGTGACTTCCGTTCAACCCGTTGGAGTACCACGCCGTGAAGTATGTCGTGCCGCCAACGGTAGTGATGTCCTCAACATGTGACACGCCGCCGCCCGGCCAGATATCAGAAATCTGAACGGTGCCAGCTGTCGTTCCATCGCTTTTCCAAAGTTCTGTGCCGTCAGAATTCCCGGGTGACCACGCTCGGAAATAGACCTCTGAACCAACCGCTGTGAGCCGGGCGTCACTGCCCGTCCACACATCACCGATCGACGAGTTCACGATATTGGTGCCCGCTGCTGTGCCATCACTGACACAAAGCGAATGAACAATGCCGGAGATGTTCTCATTGATCACATGGGCCACAAAAAAGAGTTTGCCGCCAGCGTTGGTTAGCAAATGCGGATTGGAACCGTAAGATTGCGTGGACGAATCTCCGGGTGTATGCCAGATGTCTTTCACGAGCACTGTTCCCGCCGGTGTGCCATCGCTCTTCCACAACTCCCGGCCGTTGATCCCATTGTTTGCGGAGAAGAACAGTGTCGTTCCAACGGCGGTCAGCTCTACGGGCAATGACGAATCCGTGCCGGCAAAGATATCTTTGACCAGCACGGCAGCATTCGCGCCTTCCTTCTTCCACAGTTCACGTCCGTGCGTTTTATCCGCAGCCGTAAAGAACAGCGTATCGCCGACCTGAGTCAGTTCCTGTGGATCAGATCCACCCGTTTCGGCAATCTGATTCAGATCGCCCACCGAAGTAACCTGCGCCACAAGGAGTTGTCGAGATTCCAGAATCTCTGTAGCCGCCGATTGGGCGAATCCTCGCGCGACAGTCTTGCGACGAGCCGAAACAGAACGGCCATGGGTCAACTTCTGAAACAGGCGGGAAATTCGCATGACTCAACACTTTCGCTGAAAATCGAACAATCAGAATGGCACGCGGTTCCTCGAACCGACAATGCAGACATCCTGCCTTTTCAGCAAAGGCGTAAGCCAGGAGTAAGAGACGACAGGGATTTCCTGAATTTTTGGAAAGGGGATTTTTCGACTCTTTTTCGCGTCACGACTTCCGAGCGTTCTCCTGTTGGGCACGCGGCAGGAACGAATTCACCGAGCGCAATGACTTGAGCCTGAGGCGCTAGCCGATTCAGAAGGGATGAATCGGCTAGCGCCTCCGGCTCAGAAGGTCTAAACTCTTCTCCGGGTCGCCTTGACAGAGCTATGGAGTAACCTCATTCAGTTTCTGCTGCACCGTTTCCAGCAGCAATTGATCTGCAGCTGCTTGCAGCAGGTCGGCCTCCTTCAGGGGTGTAAGAATTCCCAACGCTTCGTTCAGAACCTCTCGAGCTTTTTCCTTCTGAACGGCTTTGATCTCTAAATCGCCCAGACGAAGCAGCCCCTGAGCCACATCAATCTTCGCGATATGGCTGCTTTCATCGGTTGCCTGAATCCCGCGACGAATTTCCAGACTCTCCGTATAATGGCTGCAACACTCTTCAAGCTTTTCCTGCAGCAAAAGAACGTCCCCCAGGTTACTCAGCGAGATCGACAGGTCACGTCGCGCCGTCAGATCATCCGGCGCGTCGGCCAGGCATTTTCTCGCGATCTCCAGACCTTCTCGATAAGCGGCTGCGGCTTCATCGAGCAAAGTCTGCTTCTGCAATACACTCCCGAGTTTGTTCTGCATGACAGAACGATCGCGAA
>JBILXT010000627.1:0-3353 GCA_044378235.1 Planctomycetaceae bacterium | reverse complement strand
ACCGCTGATGAACGCCAATGAACGCTAATGAATTCAGAAAAATTCCAGAAGCAATATCATCATCTGTATGGGACACGAGGCTCTCATTGCACGACAAGGTCTTCCGGGCCAGCAGCCGCTGGACGTCAGAAACCATTAGCGTTAATAAGTGTTCATTAGCGGTCTAAACTGCTATTCCGATCCTCGCAATTCATCTCGCGCAGAACCAGAATTCCGGCGTTGATTCTATCGCCTGATTCGCTCAGAGATTTCGCCCGCTTTGCGACTTTGCATGTCAGCACCAGCATCATAGCATTCCCCGCAAGAAGACATGGCTTTCAGACTGAACGCCCGTTGTCTCATTCAGCATCCCTCCACGCATCGTGGATCTCCACCATTCCCGGCAAAGTCTCCCTATGAGTTTCCGAACTGCCGTTTTCCGCAACGCCATGCTGGCCAGTTTCTGCTGCTTGCTGCTCGGACATTGCTCAAGTGCGACTGCTCAATCGCTGGACGAGGCTCTTCGGCAAACTCCCGTCGCTGAACTGCTGTCAAAGGCCAAAGCAGAGGGAGATGCGGCTCGCGGCGCGGTGGTGTTTTTTCAGCAGCAGATGGCATGTTCGAAATGTCATTCTGTTGCCGGCTGGCAATCAGGAGACCTCAAGGGGCTCGGCTTCCAGGTGTTGGACAACACAGATCTCCGCAACACCATGAGTAATCAGGTGACGTTGGGGCCGGATCTCGCCGCACTGGCCTCAGATACAACCGACGAGTCGCTTGTCGAATCAGTGCTGACGCCTTCAAAACAGATTCGCAAGGGCTTTGAATCCGTTACGCTGGTCACGGGCGAAGGTCAGTCAGTCGTCGGCATTTTGGCCGAGCGCACGGCGGAGAAGATCGTCATTCGTGATGTGACTCGCAATGGCGAACTGGTCACCTATGTCATCGCAGATCTTGATGAGGTCGTCGAGAATACTGTTTCGATCATGCCGGCTGGGCAGATGAACCAGTTGGCCAGTCCGCAGCAGTTCTATGATCTGATCCGCTATCTGATGGAGATCCGCGATGGCGGAGCAGCCCGCGCCAAAGAACTGCAACCTTCGGCCGCCTTGTTGACTCTGAAGATTCCCGAGTACGAACAGCACATCGACCACGCGGGATTTATCAGGGATTGGGATGACGATGCCT
The DNA here is from genome assembly GCA_044378235.1 of Planctomycetaceae bacterium. Taxonomy (GTDB): domain Bacteria; phylum Planctomycetota; class Planctomycetia; order Planctomycetales; family Planctomycetaceae; genus SXXK01. The sequence continues at coordinate 2,186 of JBILXT010000627.1, read as the reverse complement.
TCAAACGAGGCGAGGCAATCTATCGCCGAGTTTGCCAGAACTGTCACGGAACGAAGGACCAGGCAGGATCCCTGCCGACATCTCTCAAGTTCGCCAGCGGGAAGTTTCGCAGTGGCAGTGATCCGTACACGATGTATCAAACGCTGACGAAAGGCTTCGGCCTGATGGCGGCTCAAACGTGGATGGTCCCATCACAGAAGTACGACGTGATTCATTACATCCGCGAGACCTACCTGAAGCCGCACAACCCATCGCAGTTTGTTGAGATTAACGATTCCTTGCTGGAGCGGTTGCCAAAAGGTGACACTCGTGGACCGGAGCCGAGCACGATTCAGCCGTGGAACGCGATGGACTACGGCCCCAGCTTGACTCATTCCTATGAAGTCCCCGGATCTGATCTCAACATCGCTTACAAAGGAATCGCGATGCGTCTCGATCCCGGCGCGGGCGGGGTTTCACGGGGGCGTTACTGGATGATGTTCGATACAGACACGCTGCGAATGGCAGCGGCGTGGAGTGCCACGGATCCCACCAGTGCGGAGCAGAACTTTATCGACTGGCGAGGAATTCAGTTTAACGGCGAGCATCAGATTCATCCGACAGTGACCGGGACTGTGCTCGCGTCAAATTCAACAGGGCCTGGTTGGGCAGATCCAGAGACACGTGAATTTACGGACGATCAGCGAGTGCTCGGCCGAGACGATCGACGCTATGGTCCGCTGCCGAAAGCCTGGGGACGATTCAAGGGCACCTATTATCACGGGCAGCAGGTGATCCTGTCATATTCGGTCGGCACAACGGACGTGTTGGAGATGCCGTCGATTCAGGTCAGCGATGAGCCAACTCGACCACCATTGTTTCTGCGCACGTTCAACATTGGGCCGCGCGATCGGGATCTTGTGCTTCAGGTAGCGCAGCAGGAAGGCGCTGTTGGCGAGCGGCAGGGCGTGAGCCCTCCGAGCACTGCCAGCAATGCTGCTGAAACACAGGAAAAAGAAGAGACACGGAGGGCTGACGCCCAGCCGCTCGCCGGGGGGGCGATTCGCTTTGGTGCCGGGAATACCAACGCTTCTGAACCGAGCGATTCATTGCCAGTGAAGTTTGATGGGCAAACGTACGTTGAAGTGAAAGAGGCTTCAGACTTCGACTTGACGGAAGACTTTACAATCACGGCTCGAGTGCGAACCAAGGGCAACGGAACAATCTTCGCCGTCACTCAACCAGACTCACCGTGGGTGCCCAACGGACAAACATTCTTTATCAGAGATGGGCATCTTGCTTTCGATATTGGCTGGGTTGGAGCTGTCACCTCAAAGAGAAAGATTAATGACGGCAGGTGGCATGACGTCGCGGCCGTGTGGACGAAATCCAATGAGCGATTGACTCTGTTTGTCGACGGCAAGCCGAATGGTCAGGGACCTCTCGCGGCCAAAGAAAAGCTGCCAGACGGTGTTGTTCGAGTAGGATTTACGGCCCCAAATTTTCCGGAGCCGGATTCGTTTCTGACGAGTGAACTGGAGAATGTTCGCTTCTACAAGGCCGCACTGCAGAACGAGCTGAAGGCTCCCCAAACACTGAAGGACCGGAAAGAGGATCTCGTTGCACACTGGGAGTTTTCTAAGGCGGACGGCTCGGTAGTTTCGGACGTCTCAGGCCATGGGCATGACGCGACGGTCGTCCGCGGTGAGACTTCGGATACGGAACAGGGACCTCTGCTGGCAGGGTTGGCACCGGAAACGTTCGATGCCAGCTGGTCCAGTGTCGATGGTCGTTTGCTGCTCACGATTCCAGCGGGAAAGGAACCTTTGCGGTTCGCGGTCTGGATGTCGGCGGAGGCAAAACCAGGTGACCCAGCGCCCGCGGTCTCAAATTCACAGCAGGATCTCCAATCGCTGATTTCCGGCGGGCCAGCTCGCTGGAATCAGAAGATCACCACGACGGCCGCCATTGGCTCTTCAGAGGGCCCGTTTGCCACCGATTTCCTGACGGCCCCGGAGAACAATCCCTGGCTGGCTCAGACACGCTTCACGGGACTCGATTTCTTCGAGGATGGTCGCATCGCTGTCTGCTCGTGGGACGGCGATGTGTGGCTGGTCGACGGATTTCTCACGGGCGATCAGCTCACATGGCACCGAATCGCCAGCGGACTCTATCAACCGCTTGGGCTGAAAATCGTCGATGGAAAA
>JBILXT010000624.1:0-3360 GCA_044378235.1 Planctomycetaceae bacterium | reverse complement strand
ATCGAAACGCGGCACCGCCAGTCCAAGTAAACCAGCGAATCTGGTGATCCCCGGAATCTCAACCGCCCAATATCCGAAGCCATGTTCCTGATGATGATTAATCATCCGGGTCAGCATCGCCTCACAATCGTCCCGAGTGTGAAACGAAGGAAAGAACTCCATCACACGAGCATCGTTGCTCATCGCGAACAACGGCTCCAGATCTTCCTGTCTCCATGGGCGGAGCAGTAATCGTGAAGAACGAATGGTTTCTGTCCGATCCTTACCTGTCACAGGGATAACTCCTACAACCTTGTCGCGGCATAAAAGTCATGAAGCCCCATGGCCATTGCGCCGGCTGTCAAAAGGCTCAGACCGATAACTGCCGCGCCAATCAATCGAGTGCGTTTGATCTGCCACCACATAATGATTCCGCTGATTCCCCAGAAGACCATGGCAATCGCCATCGTATCGACAGCCAGCGACCAGAATGATCGGCCGTTCCAGGTCGGCGACTGACCATGAGATGTGTGCATCCGGAGGAAGAAATGACGCAGAGGCATTCCGTCTTCTCCCGTGAAGCGATTGATATCGACATGCCCGTCTTTCAGGACATAAGTGATGCGGGCGGGCTGATCATCCACGGTGGCCAGAAAGTTCAGCTTGGTCCAGCCGAACGGCTGCGGCTCTTTGCCTTTCAAGAGTCCAGCACCGTCCAGTAGGCTGGCTGCCGCTTTCTTTGCCGCTTCCTGAGGATCGGGGCTGAGCTTCACATTGCGAATCTCGGGTAGCAGCGCCTCAGGATCTTCATTATTTTTTGGCATCGTGCCAATCCAGCTTTCGTGAGTCACCGGGTTGATGTAGACGACGTGTTGAAGTCCATCCTGTTTGACTTCGAACGAGATCTCGTTGGTGAATTCTGCGTGGGCATTCTCGGAGAGCTTAATGCGGGATGAATCGGCGTTTTTCTGAATCGCCTCAACGACCTGGGTTGCCAGTTGATTCGCGTTCGGAAACTCATTGAGTCCTGCTGTGACAGATGCCTGCGGATCCACAGGCTGAATTTGCATGCGAGGAAACAAGCCGAGGTGATTATACATGGCTCCCGTGATGCCATACATAAGCACCCACGGCAGCAGGAAAATGCCGGAGTAAAGATGGATGCGGCGGATGATCAGATTGATTCGTGAGGCCAGTTTCATGAGAAGTCCTGATTTCCAATGAGAATGCATCGCTGAAAACTGAGCAGGAGGCGCTAGCCGATTCGACCGCAAAATCGGCTCGCGTCTCAGACTCATGTCAACTGGCGCCCGTAGCTTTGGTTTCAGGCGAGAGCCTTAAGGTGTTGATAAGAATTCCTGCGCCAGACGTTCGCCCAGCCAGACCATTCCGGCGGCTTCGATGACCAGTTGTTCTCGCTGAGGCGGCAGGTCGAGCAGTTTGATGTGAATGTTTTTGGGATCATCGCTGGTAGCCTGAGCCATCTCTGACATCACATCCACGCGATTCACGCTTTCGTAATCCGGCGGAGTCTGCTGGCTGATGAACCACTTCAGATTCGGCTGGCTGAGATCCTTGCGAACGGCATTCACAAGTGACATGACGCGGCTTGCAGCTCCTTTACGAAACGGTTCCCACGACATGTCGTTCTCACCGACGTGATAGAAGATGCCTGCAAGTTCCACATCGTGGCCTCGATCCTTCAGCTGCTGAATCGAATCTTTCACGAACTGCAGAAATGTTGGATAGAGATTTCGAGTCTTTGCTTCACTGCCATCCGGAGTCCAGTCGATGATCTGCGAACCGCTGTGAGTAAACTTGGCGATGGCGATGTTTTCGACACCAGCGGCCTTTAAAGTCGATCCCAAGCTGAGTTCCGGCCCGAATGTGTCGTAGAAGCCGAACGGACCAAGCGGTTCCCAGTCGTCTGAGACCTTATAGCCGCCGCCCAGACTGTAACGACACGCGATGGACGAATCATCCTGCAGCAGCCCTGCTCTTCCCTCAAGCTTTGCCAGGTCCTGAACGAACGCTCGTTCGCCTTCCATGTTGCGGTGACCGGCCATGACGAACAGCTTTACTCGGGATCTCGCAGCATAAGGCCACGAATTCAGTTGGCGAGTTTTCGGTTTCCACTGACCGATAGACTTCAAGTAGGCCTCGGCATAGTTCACGCCGTGCTCAAGCTGGCCGAGCGTTCCATAATGATAATGCAGACCAGTGCCGCCTCCGATTTCAACACCGACATGGTTTGTTGGAATATAATCGGCCAGCGGATCTGCGTCGGTCACTTCCTTCTGACCAAGACTGATGGCATACATGCGAGGCCGAAGGTCCATTCCCCAGATCGTCTTGGTACACAATTCGCCGATGTAGAATCGAAGGTCAGGAGTCTTCAGATCTCGCCGCCAGCACGCGATGAAGTTCTTCAGGTTCTTGCCATAGTTGGCCATGTAATCGGCTTCGAACATATCGTTCTCACCTTGGTGCCACATGAAGCCCTTAATGCGGTACTTGACTCCCTGCTGATCCAGCAGCGCCAGCGACGATCGAATTTGCTCCAGTGCCAGCGGATAGAGTTTGAACCCGGATGGCTCGTCCGGGTTCCAGTCGCCGCCAAGGTGAGTTCCACCCGCAGCAATCTTGATGATCGCAATCGGCGCCTTGATGTGCCGAGTCACCTCGCGTGCGAAACTCAGTTCGGGCCCGACAACGTTGTAAACTGGTCGCAGAGGTTCCCAGCCCTCCGACACCAGTTTGTCTTCGCGACCGAGGCAATAAGAAAAACGCACGTCCTTCTGCGGTTCATCCAGCCCGGCAAAGGGCGGGAAACGACCGATGTCCTCAATCTTTGAATCCGAGCCAACCATATTCGACTGCCCGGCAAAGATGAAGACTCGCACCGTGGTGTTATCGTCACCCGTCACAGCGTTTATGTTTGTGTGAAGACAGAACACTAGCGATAGAATCAGGAGAAAAGCAGATCGCAGCATGAGACTATCCGCATGGGCAAGCACAAGAAGATTGAATTCGCTGGCGCCATTGTGCATGAAATCTCATCGCATGGCACGCCAAGGGTATTCCGCGTCAAGGGCTATTCAGCTCAAGCTCCGTGGCAAACATCAGTCCCATTGCGCCGCCGCGGTCGTCTTTGCCGTTGATGGCGGGCCGGTCAAAGTAATCCTGTAGAGTCTTTTGTTTACCCGTGCCCGTGCAGACATTGACCAGATCACCGTTCGGGCTCGTGCGTGATTCGATCGCCTGCCACGCCCGATCAACGTTTGCCTGATACTCATCGCGAGACAACCAGCCACGGCGAATTCCGCGAGCCATCGCGAAGCCGATCATACACGTGCAGGAATATTCGTCGTAGCTTTCCGG
>JBILXT010000217.1:0-11961 GCA_044378235.1 Planctomycetaceae bacterium | reverse complement strand
TCGACCGTGCGACCTGTCAGACAGCAAAGCAATTCCATCGATCGTTGATGCCGCGATGGCCGCCAGCGGCGGGATCGATCTGCTGATCAACAACGCCGGAGTCGTCTACCACGGTCCCACCGAGAATATGACACAGAGCCAATGGGATTGGGTCATGTCCATTAATCTATTGGCACCGATCCAGATCACCCAACAGATGCTGCCCGCTTTGCTGCAACGGCCCGATGCTCACGTGGTCAACATGTGCAGCATTTCAGGACTGGTTGCAGGTGGACGACTTTCCGCCTACCACACGAGCAAGTTTGGTTTGATTGGATTCACGGAAGCTCTGCGAGCCGAATACGGACGCCGTGGTCTTGGGGTCACCGCGATTTGTCCTGGTCCGGTAACAACGAAACTCTACGAATCTGGTGTATCCGGACGTGCTGAGCGAAAAGTTCCGACTCCTCCCGCATGGCTTTGCGCGAGTCCGGAACGAGTCGCTGCAGTGACCCTGAAGGCAATTCTGCGAGATCGTCGGCAGGTCCTGATTACACCTCTCGCCCATTTGTTGTATCAGTTGAAGCGTTTCGCTCCGGGGCTCATTGATTTCGCAAATCGCTTCAGCTCAAGCCGCCTGAAACGCCGTTTTTTTGGCCGACGCCGTACCGCAAACCCTGCACCGTCTGAAGCTGCTCAGTCGCCGCAGACAGCGGTCCGCAACCCGTCGTCGAAAGGGTCGGAAGAGTCCCTGGGGCAGCGTGCAGCCTGATTTGGCAGATTATGCCTTTTTTAATGACTCTGACGCCGCGCGCTGGTAAAACGATGTTCATCGTTGCCCGGCCGCTCCTACGCCTCTCAAAGTCGGCGTAGCTTTCTCAGATTCTGCCCGGAAGGACAATGATTTTCGTTTGTGAAAAGCGTTTTGGACCTTAGAAGACTGCCAAATACTGGCAAAATCTCCGAGAATCACCGTCGACAGGAGCACTGAACGCAGATCCTCCCATTGGGATCGCGCTCTTGCTCGAACGACAGTAACTTCGTGTTCCGGGTCAGGAGGCCCCGTTCCGCGCAGTTCCGGTTGATGCCAGCCATCACGAATTGACTTCCGCGAAAGCCTGATCATGAATTTGGAAGATCTGATTCTCGAAACACAGATTTCTGAACTGAAGAAACTCCAGATCCGTTGCGTTGAAGCTCGCGCTTCCGTTCTGAAGATTCGAAGTCAGCTTCTTGAACTGGACGCGCAGTCTGCTGAAGCGATCTCACGATTGCAGACGCGTCTGGACACAGAAACAAAGCAGAAGATCGAACAACTGGCTGTTGAAGTTCGGAACCGACTTGAACAAACCGAAGTCGACGTAGCAGGCCAGAGAGAATCAGCCAGCGAAGCACGTGAACGACGCCTGGAAGAGTTGCACGCAAAATTAAAGCAGGATGTCGCCGAGTGTCGTCAGAAACTCCAGAATGAACTCTGGGTCCTTCAGTCTGTTTGTGATGAATCGAACGAAGACACTCCTGTTCGTAATGCGGAACGCGCCCAGGAATCGTTCAATACTCAGAACGCGTTCATCGAACAGCAGCTGGCCGATCTCAATACTCGCGTCGACCATACAGCAAAGTATCTCGACGAGTGCCATGCAGGGATGGAAAAGCAACTGCCAGCTCCGGTCGTCGAGCTGAAGGGACGCGACGCCAGTCGTCAGATCGCCATCGAACAGCTCGATTACGCGCTTGCAGCCGCCGGTCGAGTTGACAGTCAGCTCCTGCCTCAATGGATCGCTGGCTGGCGTCTCTTCGGACTTGGGTTCCTGATTTTTGTCGTTGTCACGGTTGCTTCAACGGCCCTGCGCGCAGACCTGACAAAGTTTGTGAATCCCGAACTTTCAAAGCCCGACTGGGAATGGCTGGGAGTTTCCGCCGTGATCGGTCTTGGGGCGGCCGTCCTTATCAATACGGTGCTGACACTGCTGGCACGGTCTGGTTTGCGAGGGGCGTTCGAAGACGTTCTGCTTCACACATCAAATGCCACAGCAGCAACAAATCACTGGGCTCAGAAGAGCCGCCAGGAACTACAGCAGTTAATGACCGCCGCCGATAAATGGAAGGCGGAAATGGTCGAGCGTCGTGAAAAGCACGCGGCCAAACTGCAGACTTCCACCGACGACAGGGTCAACGAGTTAATCCAGGTCTACACGGAACAGGTTGCTCGGCAGTCTCGTCTGTTCGATGAGCAGATGCTGAATGGAGAGACAGAAACGTCTCGTCACCAGACTGCCGTGGAAAACTGGCGATCTCAGGAGTTGGCTCGAATTCAGAACGAGCATGAGACAGCTTTGCTTAAGGGACGCGAAGCGATTGAACAGGAGTTCGCGGATCGCCGTACTCAGCTGACAACCGATGAGTCCAACTCAATGGCTCGCTGGCGTGCCGGCGTTCTTGTTGCCTCAGAGCTTTCCCGCATCAGCAATGATCGAGCCAAAGGCATTCATGCGTGGGATTCACTGAAATCAAATGGCTGGAAATCGCCAACGACATTCCCAACGGCTCTGCCAGTCGGTGATCTTGAAGTGATGCTGCCGGCTCCACCAGAGCATGCCGAGGGCAGCGTTGATGCCGATACTGTTTTCGAACTCCCGGGGCTGCTGAACTTCCCCCGGGATACATCAATTCTGGTCGAACACGATGCGGCCGGGCGGGAACCTGCCCTGGAATTCGTTCGGGCTATTTTGCTGCGTCTGCTGACTCATATCGCGCCTGGTCGAGTTCAGTTTACGCTGATCGACCCGGTCGGGCTTGGTCAGAGCTTTTCTGCTTTGATGCATTTGGCCGACTTTGATGAGCTGCTGATCAACAATCGCATCTGGACCGAAGCGACTCAGATTCGCGACCAACTCCAAAAAATCACCGAACACATGGAGAGCGTCTTCCAGACATATCTTCGCAGCGAATTCGAAACGATTGAACAATACAACGCCGCTGCGGGGGAAGTGGCCGAACCGTATCACTTCGTTGTCGTCGCTGGATTTCCACACAGCTTTACCGAAGAAGCCGCTCGCGCATTGACCAGTATTCTGACAAGCGGCCCTCGGTGCGGCGTGCATGCGATCATGACCTGGTCTCCAGACCAAACGGCGCCCCGCTCGTTCGACTTGAACAACCTCCGAAACAGCTGCACTCAGTTCCATGTGGCTAAAGGGCTGGTTCAACCCGGAATGGCTCCTTCCAGCCGTCCGGTCGAGAAGCCCAGGAACTTGTCTGGCAAGGATATTCTGGACAGCAAACCGCCTGCCCCAACTGCCACCGAACCAGCCGACAACTTTATTGAGTTCTCAGCGCTGGCGCCTCCGGATTCTGCAGAATACGTCAGCCTCGTACGAGCTGTGGGTGAACAATCCCGCAACGCGCGCAGAGTCGAAGTCTCCTTCAGCCGAATTGCTCCCAAGTCAGATGCGATCTGGACTTCGCGCTCTGCCGACGGAATCGATCTTCCCATTGGTCGTGCCGGCGCGGCTCGCCTTCAGTTTATGCGTCTGGGGCGAGGAACCAGTCAGCACGTTCTGGTGGCCGGCAAGACCGGTTCGGGCAAATCAACTCTGCTGCACATCCTGGTTACGAATCTTTCTTTGCATTACAGCCCTGATGAAGTTCAGTTTTATCTGATCGACTTCAAGAAGGGTGTGGAGTTTCGAACCTACGCGGCCAATAAGTTGCCTCACGCTCGCGTCGTCGCGATTGAGAGTGATCGCGAGTTCGGGCTCAGCGTTCTGGAACGTCTGGACGAAGTCCTGCAGGAACGCGGTGAATTGTTCCGAGTTCGAGGTGTGCAGGATGTTCCCTCATTCCGCAAACAGTTCCCGAACGAGAAGATGCCGCGTCTGCTGCTGTTGATCGACGAGTTTCAGGAATTCTTTACTTCAGAAGACCGAGTCTCATCCAAGGCCGCTTTATTGATGGACCGCCTGATCCGTCAGGGTCGTGCGTTTGGTATTCACGTACTGCTTGGTTCGCAAACTCTCGGTGGCGCGTATTCTTTGGCTCGCAGCACACTGGGCCAGGTCGCTGTTCGAATCGCTCTGCAGTGCAGCGAGAGCGACGCGCATCTGATTCTCAGCGAAGAAAACGGGGCTGCTCGCCAACTGACTCGCCCGGGCGAAGCCATTTACAACGACGCAAACGGGATGGTCGAAGGCAATCATCCGTTCCAGATCGCGTGGCTGGATGAAGAAAAACGTGAATCGATGATTCACGAGATGACTCAACGCCCGGATTATGCGGACAAAGCTCCGGGCCGCATGATCGTGTTTGAGGGCAATGTTGCTCCGACGATCGATGAATGCGAACCACTCAACGCATGGATCAATAATCGAGCATCCTCCACAAGAACGAACGCAGAAGGTGTCCCCGCATGGATCGGTGACCCTGTTGCGATTTCGGAACCGATGTGCATTCGTTTCCAGCGTTCCGGCGGACAGAATGCTCTGATCGTTGGTCAGGAAGGCGACCTGGCAGACTCCATTCTGGCATCGACCATTCTCAGCATTTGCTCCGGCCCTGCAGGCAGCGGCACATCGGGATCTGCTCGGCTTGTTCTTCTGCACGATGGACAGGACCTTGCTTCGCAGGAAAACTTCTCGTCAACATTCACGAAGGACATTGCTCCTCGGTTCTCACTGCGCAAGGCCTCTGAGGCTGATGCCGTTGTGGCGGAGTTGTCCGCGGAACTGGCAACTCGCGAAGCCGCTGGGGCTGGAACAAACTCGCCCACTGTTGTTCTCGCGGTACGCAATATCGGACAGTTCCGATCTCTGCGCCGTGACGAAGATGATTTCGGAATGAGTGGTTTTGGGGCCGCCAAATCCGCAACACCAGCTTCACAGCTTGGCGATTTGATTCGCAAGGGACCGCTGGTTGGTATTCATGTGATTGTCTGGTCAGACACCTTCAGCAATGCAATGCGATGGCTGTCCAATTCCTTGCTCCGTGAGTTCGATTCACGCATCGCGTTCCGACTTAACCAGACGGATTCCTCTAGCCTGATTGATACACCAGCTGCGGCATCATTGTCGCCCGGACGAGCGATCCTTTATCGCGATCAAACGGGATCCGCCGAGCGATTCCGTCCGTTTAGCTGGCCGTCACAGCAGTGGCTCGCTACTGTCCCTGCCGCTCCAGAAGAGCAGATTGCCCCAGCGGCTCAGACTATCGACCAGACTCCGATAGCAGTAACTTCGCCCCCGCAACCGGCGTTCACAGAATCATTACCCGTCGAGATATCACCCGTCGCTGAAACTGTGCCTGTTGCAGAAGCAGTACCAGCCACAGCGGCGATCGAACCGGCGGTTAGTGAGCCTTCAGTCAACCAGCCTGTAGCAGTCGAGGTGGTCCCTGAAGTCACGGTGACAGTTGCTGCCGAGACAACGACAGCGCCAGCTGAAGTAGCCGTTTCGAAAGTCACAACGCCTGAAGCCGACGTGACTCAACTTTCCGCTGTCGTTTCAGAATCACCTGTGATTGTCGACGTTGTTCGCGACGTGGTCACCGCGGCAAAGAGCGAAGCATCTGCCTCAGACGCTGCACAACCAGAGCCCTCAAAAGCTTTGATATCTGAAATTGCGGTTCTGGAAGTCTCCGTCACTGCAAGTAAGGGCGATGTACTGGAAACGGTCGCGCCTGTAAGCGGGCCAGAAACAGTTGCCGAACCCGTCACGCAGACAGATGTCAACGAATCGGGTGAGGCGAACAAGACTTCAACGCCGTTGCTTGTTCCGGGATCACCCGCAGCTAAATCACTTACACCTGTTGTTGCTCATGCACCGGGAGTTCCTGAGACCAAGCGTTCGACAAAAGGTGCGGCCTCTGAATCGCCTGGGACGAAGGTACCCGCAGAAAAGGCGGTGGCAACACCACCAGTCCAGAAGGCTCAACCTTCGGCAACGCCTCCAACTTCTAAAGCAGCAGGTCCCGGGAAAGGTGTGCCCGAGAAACCTGTTGCTGCTCCAGCGGGGAAACCATCCACTCCAGCTCCGACTGAACAGGCACCCGCACAGCCGAAGCCACCCGCAAAGTCGCCAGTCACTCCTGCAGCCGTCACTCCTGCAGCCGTCGCTCCTGCAGCCGTCACGCCGAAGCCAGCAACGACGAAACCGACACCCGCTGCGGTTCAGACACCTGCTGCGGCCGCGCCGGTTTCAAAACCTCCGGTGGCTCCTCCACCCAAAGCCCCGGAACCTGCTGCCGCCAGTGCTGACGATGACATGGACTTCGTGCTTGACGACTCGATATTCGCCAAAGCAGTGCCACCGGTTGCACCAACTCCAACTCCGGCACCACCAAAGCCAACCGCTCCGGTTCCTCCAACTCCGGCCGCAGCCGCGCCAGCTACGCCCGAAGCCGCCCCGAAGAAGGCTGGGAAGCCAACGGCAATGGCCGTTCGTTTGTCATCCAGACGAACAGACCACAATCGTCTGCTCGACGCTCCACCGGAGCCTAAGGTACCGACAGAACCTCGACTCGCCCCGAATCAGGAAGAGCCAAACAGTGACTTCGATGAAATGGACTTCAACAGTCTCATGATTGAATAGGGCTCCGTCCGGGCTTTTCTTTAGACGTCTACAAGCAACAGCGTTCCTGTGAACCAGATAGGGTTTGCAGGAACGCTGTTCTGTTTTTTGGCGACTCAATAACTCAGACTCCCGGAGGATCGAACAATCGACGACTCCACAAACTGTGTGAGTGATTATCGGCTTGCTACAATGGCTTCTCCGCGTCGTTAGGCTTTGAGCACACTAAACCTCAGAGTACGGCGGAGTTGTGCGGCGTGCCCAAATCGCACAACCTGCGGTGGCTCGGGCAATAACAGGAAAGGCCATCTCCCATGCGATGCGTGATCTGCCTTTGTTGTCTGGTGTTCCTCACCAGCAACTCGTGTCATGCCCAAAATCCTGACACCGAAGCCCCGACTACTGATCCGCTGTGGGGCTACAAGCCCGTGCAACGTCCCGCTGTGCCGGATGTGGCAGATTCAACGGACTCGGCAGCGAAACAGAACAGCAATCCGGTCGATCGCTTTATCGCGGCGAAATGGCCTGCTGGATTAAAACCGGCTGAGCCCGCTGACCGCAGAACTCTGATCCGCCGCGCAGCGTTTGATCTGACGGGGCTTCCGCCGGAACCTGAACTTGTCCGGACATTTCTCGCGGATCCTGACTCCGACGAAATTGCGTTCTCCAAAGTGGTCGATCGTCTGCTGGAGTCTCCGCATTATGGCGAACGGATGGCCCAGCATTGGCTCGATGTCGTTCGGTACGCAGACAGCAGCGGATTCGCCAATGACTACGAACGAGGCAATGCGTGGCGATACCGCGACTACGTGGTTCGCGCGTTCAATAGCGACAAACCGTACGACCAGTTTATCAGAGAACAGATTGCCGGGGATGAATTGCATCCGGGCGACCCGGAGATGCAGATCGCCGTGGGGTTTCTGAGAATGGGGCCGTGGGAATTGACCGGCATGGAAGTCGCCAGGATTGCTCGCCAACGATTCCTGGATGATGTTGTCAACAGCGTCGGCGAAACCTTCCTCGCGCATTCCCTGCAATGTGCTCGATGCCACGATCACAAATTCGACCCGATCCCGACACGAGATTACTACTCCATTCAGGCTGTCTTCGCGACAACTCAACTGGCAGAACTTCCCGCCGCATTTCTGCCTCAGGAGAATCAGACAGGCTTCGAAGAACAGCGGTTTCTGGCACAACGTCGCGAAGAGTACCTTCGAATTCTTCAGGAACTCGATCAGACTCTGCTGAAGAATGCAGACCAGTGGTTTTCTGACCAGGGAAAAGATTCCGCACTCTGGAAGGCGACCATCGAAAAAACTCGCAACAGACCGGCAGCAAATCAGCAGAAAGAATTCTCAGACATTTTTGGGGCTGCACGAAGCCAGTTACTGAAAGACGGTGTTCCGGAGGATGAGTTCCCTCCGAAGCTTGTGGGCTTCACTCCTGCACAGTTCGGCATGGAACGAGTGGCTCGAAAAGGACTGGAACGACTTCGTTGGGAACAGGAACGGTATCAACCTTTCGCGCTGTCGGTGTATAACGGGCGAACGCCTGAGTTGAGGTCGGTCAATGCTCCGCTGCGAATGCCGGCCAACAGCATGTCGGTGGGTGAACTGGAAGAGACCTGCGTGCTCTCTGGTGGCGATCCGTTCTCGAAAGAAACCCCGGTGGCTCCCGGAGTTCTCACGGCCGTTTCATGTGTTCCGGCACCGACTATCCCCACAGAAGTCGGAGGACGCCGTCTGTCGTTCGCAGAATGGGTTGCCAGCCCGGACAACCCGTTGACAACTCGCACGATTGTGAATCGCCTGTGGCTCTGGCATTTTAATCAGCCCATCGCGGGCAACCCCAACAACTTCGGCAGCACCGGCAAACGTCCGACGCATCCGGAATTGCTCGACTGGCTTGCAGCGGAATTCGTTGACAAGGATTGGTCTGTGAAAGCTCTGCATCGACTGCTGATGAATTCGGAGACATATCGCAGAAGCAGCCTGCATCCGGAACCATCGATCCTCACCGAGAAGGATCCAGAGCGATTCTTGTACGCAGTGTTCTCTCCACGCCGTCTTACGGGCGAAGAACTTCGCGATGCAATGTTGGTCGCGACGAGCGAATTGAACGGAGAAATCGGTGGAATTCCCAACCGTCCGGAAATCAATCCTGAAGCCGCTCTGCAACCTCGCCAGGTCATGGGAACGTTCGCATCCGCCTGGATTCCCAATCCTCTTCCGTCGCAACGGCATCGGCGTTCGTTGTACTCTCTTAAACTCAGAGGTCTCACCGATCCGTTTCTCGAAGTGTTTAATTCGCCGGCACCGGACTTCTCCTGTGAGCGGCGAGAATCCTCGGCGATTACTCCTCAGGTCTTCAGCCTGCTGAATGGCAGGACCATTCACGACCGAGCCCTTGCCCTTGCTCATCGAGCGATCAAGGATTCAGACAGCGATCAGGCGGCCATCGCGACGTGCTTTGAACGATCACTCTCGAGACCGCCTCGCCCAGAGGAGTTGACGCTGTGTCTTGAGCACTGGAAAACAATCGAGGCGATGATTGATGAGGCTGTTCCGTCAACCGAAATGCCTCCCCTGGAAATCATACGAGAAGCCGTCGAGGAGAATACCGGCGACCGCTTCACGTATACGGAAACACTGTACTCCAACGCCGAGTTCGTGCCGGACCTGCAGCCTCACGACGTCGATCGCCATACTCGCGCTCTGGCTGACGTTTGCCTCGCTATTTTTAATTCGAACGAGTTCGCTTATGTCGACTGAATTAAACTTCCACAAACCAGCAACGGCATACTCACAACGATCGCGGCGAGAGGTCCTCTATGGACTTGGCGCCGGATTGGGCAGCGTCGCCATGACTTCTTTGATGGCCGACGAATCGCCCGCTAACACGAGCGGAATGAAAGAGCCACATTATCCGGTCAAGGCAAAGAATGTCATCTTTCTGATGATGGAGGGCGGACCTTCTCATATCGATACGTTCGATCCCAAGCCGACTTTGGATGAAATGCACCTGAAAGAATTTAACCGCGAGGGCAAGCAGAAATCAGCCATGGAAAGCGGTCGACGCTACTACGTCCGCAGCCCCTTCAAGTCCATCAAAGCAGGGCAGTCCGGCGCTGATATGGCGGAAAACTGGAAGCACCTTGCGGGCGTTGCCGATGACCTCTGTTTCTATCGCGGCTGTACCGTGGACAGCGTTAATCATCCAACGGCCATGTATCAAATGAACTGCGGAAACCGATTCGGAGGAGATCCAGGCATCGGAGCGTGGGTCACGTATGGACTGGGTTCAGTCAATCATGATCTCCCCGGATTCATCGTCCTTCCAGAAGTCAGCTATCCACAGGGCGGCGCTGCGAACTGGAGCAACGGTTATCTGCCCGCCAGTTTTCAGGGAACCCCGCTGCGAGCCAAAGGGTCGCCAATTCTGGATCTGAAACCTCCTGCCGGGGTCACTCAACAACGGCAGCGAAAGAACCTGGATTTGATTGCGGCACTGAACTCAGAATACGCAGCGTCGCATCCCGATCGCGATGATCTGACAGCTCGCATGGAGAACTATGAGCTCGCCTTTCGCATGCAGATGCAGGTCCCGGAGATTCTGAATCTGGACGGAGAGACGAAACAAACTCTGGATCAGTACGGCATCGGCAATGCTTCAACCGATGCATTCGCGAAGAAATGCCTGATGGCGCGACGACTGGTCGAAAAAGGCGTTCGATTTGTGCAGTTGTATAACGGCACCTGGGACAGTCACGATTTCATCGAACGCGCCCATGGAAATCTGGTCCGAGGCGTCGACCAGCCCATCGCTGCTCTCATTCAGGATCTCAAGCAACGCGGGTTGCTGGAAAGCACGCTCATCGTCTGGTGCGGCGAATTCGGCAGAACACCTGATAACGGAGTTCGTCAGGGCACCGCATATGGCCGCGATCATAATCCGAATGCAATGACCATCTGGCTGGCCGGAGGTGGCTGCAAAGCAGGACACACTATCGGAGCCACCGACGACCTCGGCATGACGGCCGTAGAAACCGTTCATCATGTTCGCGACTTTCATGTCACACTCTTGAGACTGATGGGGCTCGACGATAATCGTCTCACGTATTACCACGCAGGGCGATTCAAGCAGCTCAGTCAGTTTGGTGGCTCGGTGATTGAGGAGTTAATCGCTTGAAAAAGAGCCTGCCGTTTGATCCCAACATAACCGAACCGTGTCTGCGTCGATCGGCCCACGCCGATTGTGGACAGTCGGTGGATTCCCATCTGCAAGGGGCAATTGTCTTAAGGCCATCCCAGATACATTCCATAGAGCAGCCCAACGGGGGTCATACTTCCGCAGGAGGTCTACCCAGGGTTCAGGCGTACCTCGCGCCACCACTGTTGAAGACAGAATGCAGAAACCCATCAGCCTTATCAACGGCCTCCTGACTGATCTGGATTCCAGCCGATTGACCACTTTGAAGCGCCTTCCGCTTCGGATGAGGTAAGACTAATTCTGGCCCTCACCTTGCTGACTTCTGTCATTTACTCGCTTTCAGCATCCGATCCACCAAGCCGATCGCATCCCTTGTTTGTCTCGTATGACGCAGTTCCTGAACGATCCGTCCGGACGAATTGATCACGATCGTCGTCCCTGCGGACCTGATCTGAAATGCATCAAACGTCTTTCCGTTACTCCACTGTTCTCCGTCCGTGGCGGAATCGATCGCAAACTTCCACGGTAGTTGGAACTTTTTCACGAATGCACTCGCAGCTTCTGCTGATGCTCGAGCGGGATAGACATTCACGAAGATCACATCCCGATCCTGAAACAGCTTCAATGACTCCCGCAGTTCACGATTCTGAGCAGCAGCGTTTTCAGGTTCCTGTGGCAGGAAACTGACGATCACAAACTTCCCAGTGAAATCTGGAGCCTCAGTTTCTCCGTTTTGATCGTACCAGCCAGCGACGTCAAATGTCGGAGCCTCGTCGTTGATCTTGAGTCCTTGCTTTGCGGGCGCTGCGAATGCGTCTGAGTCCGCCGGCATCGCTGCCACTGATGGTTCTGCAATCGGGCGCGACTCGTTGGCTTTGGCAATGGCATCGGCCACGGGGGCTTGAGTCACACCACCTCTCGCGCTGGAACCAACCTTATCTCGGTCCATATCTCGATAGTCAAGAATATTGGTCCCCGGGGGAGCTGCAAAGGAAAACGTCCCAGTTGGGAAACTGTCAACAAATTCCGCTTTATCGATGAAGCACACGTCAGCGCGATCAAGTTTGTTTTCACGGAAGTAGGCCGTAATGCGAAGTGTGGGTGTCACTGCCCCGTTGCTATGAGTCACAGGGCCAAACTGACGCGTCGTCTGCCCGCTGCCGTGAGGACGCATGAAACTCATTTGGTAGAGGAATCCGGTCTTTGCATC
>JBILXT010000623.1:0-3366 GCA_044378235.1 Planctomycetaceae bacterium | reverse complement strand
CGGCTGATGAGGCGATTGAAACAATGCCCCGCGAGCCGCCGGTGGTTCATTGTGACTTTGGAGACACTCACCGGTGGCTAGCGCTATTCCGCTCACGATGATCGTGAGTTAACTACTCTTTCACGACCGTCAGTTTCAGCTCTTTGGATGCATCAAGACCGGTTGCAGAATGGCCAGCCAACTTGATAGTAAAGTCGCCCAGAGCGGCATCGGCAGCGGCCGTCAGATTGACTGTCGCTTCCTCGGCCCCCTGAATAATGACGGCCTCTGAAGGTTCAATTGTGATTCCCGGAGGAAGCTCACCGAAACTCAGCGTGACATCACTTACAAACGTCTTGTCGCGACTGATGCCAATTGAGATCGGCTTTGTTTCGTTCTGCTTGATCGACGTTGACAGCAACGGAACACTCAGCGAAAACGAATCCATTGCCTCGATGTTGAGCTTGAACTCAATCTCAGCGTCCGGCCCTTTCTGTGGATGTCCGAAGACTTTCACTTTGTATTCGCCTTTCGCAGCGGTCGCGTCGGCGGTGAACATGATTTTGGCGTTCTCATCGCCGTGCTTGATGATCGGACTGGCCGGAGTCACCGTGACGCCTTCCGGCAGATCAAAGAACTTCAGAGAAACATCTTCTCCAAAATTCTTCGCACGTTCGATGCCCACTTTGGTTTCCAGTGTCGCTCCCTGCTGAAGCGAGGTGGCCATCATCGGGACACTCAGATTGAATGTGTCTTCCTTCTGACCATAAACAGGCTTCTTGACCGTGGTATCCGTCACGCCGGGGCCGCCGGGTTTGCCTTCACCACAGCCCGTCAGAGTGACGACCGTGAACAATCCGGCAATACTGATAAAACGTTTCATTCTTAGTTCCTGCTTCGAGTTAACCGAGCCCGAGAGAATTCCCGGACTCCTCATTTGAACTTCTCTTTGATTCACGCGTCTTAACGCGGTCGAATTGATTTTCTGCTGGGCCATATTGAGGCCCTGCGAACTATCTCGCGGCCGCTGTTTTCAATGCTGGAAAGCTCGTGTTCTTATTGAGCCATTCGATGCCGGTCACCATATTCGAGTTCCCCTTTTGAGTGGTGACTCGAATCCTGCGGCCGGCTTTCAGCGTTTCTTCTTTGCCGATCTTGCCATCACCTGTCATCAACGCGTTCGACGCGAGTGCATAAGTGGTTTTGGCGTCATGGTCACTCTCGACAACCAGACGGCTACCAGCGATGCTGACAAACTTCCCTTCAAATGAACACGTGGTCGAACCTGCTTCCGAGCATCCGGCGTTTGTTGATGACGCCTTCTTGTCGACAGTGATCTTTGACATTTTCAATTCCCTTCCCTGCGAGTTGTCTGGAGCCTGTAATGAAGGCAAAATGCTTCCATCAATCTGCAACTCAGACGCTGTCAGACGAAACAGAATCCAGCCGACGTTCCTGTGATAAATGTTCTGTAGGGGCCGTGGGACGGAAATACTCCATCACCTGCGGCACCGAGCGAGCGACCAGATCCTGAGCAATCCCGCTGAACGCTCCCATGGCGACTCGACGAAGTTCGCTGACGATCGAACTTTCGTTCGGGTGGGCAACTTCATTCTTGGCTTCACAAGCAGAAGCCACTGCGGCATGTGCCGTTCCTGGCTCACCATTTCCCTCATAAGTCCTATAGGACGAATAGGACTTATCAGACTTATCAGACTTATCAGCACACGCTCCATTTCGCAGCAGTTCCGTCGCCACATATCCAAGCGCCATGGAACCACCAACGAACAGCCATGGATGCCGGCGAAACTGTCGCTCCAGGTCGAATGCTTTGCCGACGGAATGCACGGCATCCTGGACAGCTTCTGCCGTGGCATTCACCGCTGTACCCGCATGTTGGACTTTCTCAGTGATCTGAGTTTCCAGTGTCGACAGTGACTGAGTCAGACGACGTTTGGTCTGTTCCATACTTTGGCGAATCATCGCGGCCCGATCGTTGGTGACTTTGCCACTGCCAGAGGTGTCGACCATTGTTTGGCTTCCTGAAAAAGTTGTGCCGCCGGATTCTGGCTGGAGATGACATCGCGAAATCGTCGGCGTCCAAGAATGATCAGCAGAGCTCCGACAACGAACAGAATTCCAGCGACTCCCAATTGACATCCCCACAATGGCATCTCTGTGTTGACTTTGAGGGGCGGCAACATGGCCGAATAGATACCGTTGGCGGCTGCCAGGCTGGCCAGCATGAGACTGACCAGCCAATTTGCTAAACCCGCTCCGAAGATCGCCGCCGCTGTGACTCGCTGTCGGAATTCGTCCTCAATCTCACAGCGAGTCAACTGGAACTGCTGTTCAATGAGCAATTGCAGATCACTCAAAACATCCGTGACCAGTGACGCTGCCGTTTTCGGCGGCGGGGTTTTGGTGTCGACGCCCATAAGTCACTTCCACATCTTGCGAGCCACAAACCACCCAATGCCGATGGAGATCAGCACTGACGGAATAGGATTTCGCCGAATGAGGCAGGTGACATCTTTCGCCATGCCGCTCAATTTCTGGTCTTCCAGATACTCACCGCTGTGCTGCACGGCACCAGCTAAAGACTGAGATGCGTTACCCAGCATCCCGGAATGTGGCAGGCTGCGTCCCATGCAATCACCCATCTCATGGATGCCAGCTCCTGCTCGAGCCGCCAGTTGATCAACTTTGTTGCTTGCGTCACAAGCGGCCTGCGATGCGATACCACCCGCCGCCGAAACAGCGTGACTGGCCATCTCACCGACCGAGGCGACGATATCTTTCGCCTTGTCTGTTGCCTGAGTCCAGTCTTCTTTTTTGACGCCTGGGATCATTGTAGAAGTCGACATGTTCTGGTCCTTGTTTAATGTGTTTCAGTTGCGGAGCCGGCAAACTGCTGACTCGATGTTTCGCGGGACAGTCCCGAAATAAGTTCCCTGTATCACAACCCGAAGCGTTTGTTTCGAAGTCTTGCATTTTCAGGCCCGAAGGGCTGACATATCCAATGCCGGTGGCGTGAGCCACCGGTAATCAGCCGGAACGCGTTAGCGTCCGGTTTTTGCCACCGAAACCCAGGAAAGGGAACCGGGGGCTAACGCCCTGCGGCTGATGAAGCGAATAAATCAACAGGCTGCTAAGGCTTCAGCCCGTGAGTGAAGTCGTTGACTTCCTTCTCGGCTCGTTCTTTTTCGTAGCCATATCGTTCCTGCAGAACTCCAACGAGCTGTTCTCGCTGGCCGGCGATGACCGTCAGTTCGTTGTCAGTGAGCTTCCCCCACTTCTCTTTGACTTTTCCGGTCATCTGTTTCCAATCGCCTTTGACTTGATCCCAGTTCATCGATTCTTCTCCTGAAAAAACTCACAACCCAA
>JBILXT010000622.1:0-3371 GCA_044378235.1 Planctomycetaceae bacterium | reverse complement strand
ACGAACTCGTGGCATAACAGCTCTCCAGGAACTGCCACGATACCCATTCTCCATGCCGCAATTCCAGTGATCCTCTATCCACCTTAACTGCTGGTCCGAAAACCGGGGTCCACTTCAAAATTCCTTCAATAGATGATCTGCTGACGCCAGTGCCCTCTCTGTGTCACCAGAGCGAGCGTAGTAACTCAGCGTGATGAAGTGACGTGATGATCCGTCTGGTACAAACCTCTCGATGTCCTCGATCGCTTGCTGATGTTCTGGCCCGCAAGGTTCAAGTTCCTCGGCTGCCTTAAGTCTCTGAATCAAAATGTGCCTGTCACGCTGGTCAGACTCTGGCAATGATCTGTAAACGCTTAGAGCACCCAAAGGTTTGTGATCCTTGACCAGACGACTAAAGACCAGTCGATCGTTGATGTTTCTTATCGATTCTCTCTGAACTGGAGTTGGATTGGTGGGAACTTCAACGCCAAGCCCATCAAGAAGTCCGGTCAGGATACGGCTTCCATATTCCGAAAACTTTTCCCCATGACCGATGTCATCAAAATCGACAATACAAAGACTTCCGTCCGCTGATACGTCGATTTCAAGACCGTAATAAGTGGCTGCACCCTTTACTGTGATGAGTCGATATATGGCCTGAATCGAGTCGTTGGTTCTCCGAAGGAGACGATATTGAAAGTCGCCAGTCAGTGAATCGCGATTTCTGGCGATAACCCAATGCTTGATGAACGATCGGGTGTGCTTGAGGTAACCTTTGATCGATTCAGGGGCGCCTTCAACACCGTCTGACATCCGAGCGTCCAGTTTCTCCCAGTTAACAAGATCATCCAAAATATCCGGGGCATTTTCTCTGACCGATTTCATCACTTTGGAGTTAAAATCAACTAGCGCTTGCTCAGATGGATTCGCCTCCCTCAAAGACACATGTTGAGCAAAGCATGGACACGAAAACAGACCGAACGCCATATAAAGTATTATGCAGACGTTCCGGATCGTTATCGGTTGTGAATATCTATGGTGCAGCGGCATGTTGTGGTCCAGCTTGGAATGAAGGGGAGCACCTCGAAGCCTCTCCGTGATCATAGGCTCGATCGCAAATATCGTAAATATCTGTCGATTCGAACTGCGAACGCAGAATGCGATGTTAGATGGAGTTGCACGCATGTCGATCTGAGACAGATCGACCCACGTAGGCGGATCTGTCTCAGATCCGCGGGAATTGACGTTGCTGAGTCTGGCAGGCTCCGGCGATGGTTTGCGTCGGTGATGAGGAAGGCTCTTGATTGAAACAACCCAGCTTTGGCGGATGCGGTTGCACGCGTGTCGATCTGAGACAGTATCGACCTACAGCGACACTCGCCTCATCAACACCACGCGATTAGACTTCTGCGACTATCCGAACGGAAAGAATCCTCAGGAGTCGCATGATGGCCACGCAGATTAAGAAATCGAAAGATCTCACACTCACAGACAAGCTCTCGCGGCTGACGTTTACGCAAGCTTGTGAGCTGCTCGGTGGGCCTGTTGAAGGCAAGAAGCTGCTGTATGCAGGCGGAAAGATTCCGGCGGAGAACCTCAAGGAACAGGCCACACTCGTCGGCGACATGTTCCGACTTTCGCTGCCAGCAGATGATGTCATCGTCACCATCACACTGCGACAGGACAAGGTCCAACGGCTGCTGGTCAACTGCGACAAGTGCCAAGACACGTGCGTTCATATGGGTACTGCGCTGTCCACGATTCTCGAATCGAAAGTGGTCCTTGGATTGGCTCGGGCGCCGGAAGAACGGAAACCCGTTGAAGCGCTCAGCGAAGAGCAGCTCATCGAACGCGCGATGGCCGAACGGCAGCAACGTGCCAAAGACGAAAAGATGAGTGTCGAGGCAGTGAACAAGGCAGCGACGACTCCGTGGGGCGAATACATCGTCACGAGCAAGCTCAGCGGCAAGTCTTATCGAGTCGCCCTGCGAGGCACAGAGCCTGGCGATTCCTTCTGCACGTGTCCCGATTATCGCACCAATACGCTCGGCACATGCAAGCATATTCTACATGCCCTGAATAAGCTCAAACGACGTTTCGATGCGTCTGCATTTCGCAAAAAGCCGAAGCAGAAAGAGACCAGCGTCTATCTGAAATACGGCATCGATCTCGCATTGCGACTCGGTGTGCCGGACAAACTTGATGACTCAACCGCCAAAGTCATCGGGCCGCTTAAAGATGTGGATATTTCCGACGTCAATGATCTGGTGCGACGCATCGACAAACTGGAAGGCATGGGAGAACCGGTTGTCGTCTATCCGGACGCGGAAGAGTTCATCCAGCATCAGCTTCATCGTCAGCGAATCAAATCACTGG
This sequence comes from Planctomycetaceae bacterium, assembly GCA_044378235.1. GTDB lineage: Bacteria > Planctomycetota > Planctomycetia > Planctomycetales > Planctomycetaceae > SXXK01. The sequence goes on along the minus strand of JBILXT010000622.1, from coordinate 1,016 downwards.
TGCAGGAAATTCGCGAAGATCCGGCGAAGCATGCTCTTCGCAAGACACTGCTGAAGACCGAACTGCTGCCGTATCAGATGGATGGCATTGCCTTCGCCGCCGGAGCTGGACGAGCGGTTCTGGCCGACGACATGGGGCTTGGCAAGACGATACAAGGCGTCGGAGTTGCCGAACTCCTTGCTCGTGAGGTGCAGATTGATCGAGTGCTTGTGATTTGTCCTACGTCGCTGAAGTCTCAATGGCGAAATGAGATTCAAAGGTTTTCCAACCGTGATGTTCAGCTTGTCATGGGCAGCGCGGCGGATCGAGTGAATCAGTATCAGAACCCGGCCTTCTTTACGATTTGCAATTATGAACAGGTGCTGCGAGACATTATGTCGATTGAATCGGCGCGATGGGACCTGATCATTCTGGACGAAGGCCAGCGAATCAAGAACTGGGAGGCTCAAACGACCCGAGTCATCAAGAGTCTGAAGTCGCGTTTTGCTCTCGTGTTGTCGGGAACACCGCTGGAAAATCGACTGGATGAATTGTACTCCGTCGTGCAGTTTGTTGATGGTCGGCACCTGGGACCGGGCTTTCGGTTCTTCAACAAGTATCGCATCACCGACGATAAGGGTTACGTGCTGGGCTATCAGAAGCTGGATGAACTCCGCGAGCAGCTCAAGCCGATCCTGCTGCGACGTACTCGTGACATGGTGATGAAGGAACTGCCGCCTCGAAACATGGAGATCGTGCGCATCCCGCCCACGGAAGAGCAGCGAGCACTCCACGGGGCTCATATGCAGATCGTGGCGTCGATTACTCGCAAAGCCTTCATCAGCGAGATGGATCTGCTGCGACTGCGACAGGCCTTGATGATGTGTCGCATGGCGGCGGACAGCACAAAACTGGTGGATAAGCAGGGGCCGGGATTTTCGACGAAGCTCGATACGCTGGATGAGCTGTTTGAACAGCTCTTCGTGGAAGGTGATCACAAAGCCGTGCTCTTCTCGGAATGGACCGGGATGCTGAAC
>JBILXT010000621.1:0-3373 GCA_044378235.1 Planctomycetaceae bacterium | reverse complement strand
GATGGAACCCGTCGTCCCCATATATTGATAAACTTCTGTCGCATCACCACCAGCACTGTGCGTTGAGGCGACTCGAACCTTGTCCCCGAAGTTCAGGCTCTTCGTGCCGGACAGACTTGAGTACTCATATTCCTTTATCAGGGCTGTCGCGACGGAATTGACCAGACTCACTCCGCCGTCGTTCGTGACAGACGACTTCGCCAGCATCTTGTTTTCAGACGTGATCGAAGAATTGTCAACGGCTGTAACAGCAGTGTCTCCGGTCACGGTGAGCGTTCGATCGACATCGGCCGTAATGGATGACGCAAAGAGAACGTTGGCATCTGTCCGGGTGCTGACGAAGTTCGACGCCAGAACTCCGCTGGCGGAGATTCCCACAGCGTTGGCAATTGCGGCAACCGCAGCCGTCGCTTCATTGGTGACTGTCGCGTCGATTGTCGAGGCCGCGTTGGCTGCCACCGTCAGATCTCCTGCGGCCGTGACCTTTGTATCTTCCAGCTTCGCCTTCGTAATTGTCGGAGATTCCGTGCCCAGATCCGTTCCCAGCAACGTGTCCATCGCGTTGAACAGAGTATTCGTCGGAGCCCAGCCGATCGTGTTGAACGCCAAAGTCACCCCGATCGAAGCACCCGTCGAAGTCATGGCTGCATTGTTAACGGCTTCAATCTCCGCGGTGTTGTCCGCTGTGATCGAAACGTGCCCAGTGTTGGCTCCGGTCGTGTTTGTCACAATCTGGCTGGACTTCGCATAAGCCTCGGAATTGCTCAGAACCGTGTTCGTCGCAATCACGCCATTTGCCGCGAGGCTCAAACCACTGCCGAACGCACTGCCGCCTTTGGATGTGGCTGATGCATCCGCGGTGGCTTTCACGGTGGCATTCTCAGTCGCCGCCACAGTCACATCGCCGGCTGAAACGTTGACCTTTTCCAGATACGCTTTCGCGCCGGAACGCAGGTCGTTGCGGACAATCATTCCACCGACGACGACCGAGTTGGAGTCAGTGATATTGACGCCTTGAGGAATCAACTGCGTCGGCCGGACAACTTTCCACAGATCGAGGTTCGAGTAATCCTGCGAAGTCAGATTCAGAGTTCCATCAGGCCCCAGATACTTGTAAATCGTATATCCGCCGAGCAATGAGCCGGTACGAACTCGCTTCCCGAAGACCATCGCCTGAGACGAACTGCTGTTGGTGTAGTCATAGTCAACGCCCAGCGTCAGAGCCTTCTCCAGCCACTGTGCTCCGCCGTCGTTTGTGATCACTGAAGATGTGACCAGCTTGACGTTCGAGAGAATCTGAGAATTGTCAGTCGCCTGAACTGTCAGATCACTGCCCGTCGTGACGTTCCCGAGAGATGACGTGAAGTTAATATGAGCATCTGCCGACGTGTTGACGAGATTCGTCGCCAGAATTCCGGAGGCTGCTCCACCGCCAGAACCATAGAGGGAATCTGACGTCGTCTTCGCCGCGTTGCTGATTGTGGAATTGGCTCGCGTTGCTGAATCGGCTGTCACAGTCAAACTGCCACCGGTGACCGTGACTGGTGTATTGGTTAACGTCGAATAGACCTGAGCAGCCGTGCCTGGCGCTGTCGGAATTCCGGTCAGCGTGGACAGATTCTGGATCGTCGCATCCAAACCGGAACCGCCGATTGCATTGAACGCAATCGCTGTTCCAAGCGAGAAGCCCGAACTGTTATTGGCTGTGGCGTAGTTCGACGTTTGAGCCGCGAGTCCTGTCTTCACCATCGCAGTCGCTTCGTCTTTGGCCAGCACGGAGGCTTCGGTCGCGGCGATCGAGCCGGTGCTTGTGGTGGCTCGGACATGACCTTCGATCAGATTCGAGGCATAGCTTCCGGCAACCGACAATGTGGCCCCGTTCGTAAAGCCTGTGAAGGCGACGGAAGTTGTCTTTGTCTCCGCAACCGCTTCCAGACGTCGTCGAGCTTCGATCGTCGTTCCTGCTCCCGATGCCTCCGTCTGTGCGATCGTGGTGTTGGCGATCGTCACCAATGTGTTCCCAACAATCTCATTCCGTGCCATGGCGACTTCCAGAGACACCGGAGCCGCGATCGAGCCGTAGTTCAGCACAAGGTCGGGACTGATCGCTGTGGTCTTGATGCGGTTGTCCGCTTTGATCGACAGGTCATCGCCTGCCGTAATCTCAGTCACCGAACCGGAACCTCCGATCACAACTTTGGTGTCACCGGTGATTTCGTTCTTGGCATCGCGCCCTTGTGCAAAGTATGTTGTGGCACGGTCTGCAAGGATCGTGACGCTGCTGGTTCCCTTGATAATGGCACCGGCATTGATGGTCACGATCGCCGAATCGGTCCAGGTATTCTTGGCTGATCCGAGGTTGCCCGAACTGATCGTCGAGATCGTACCACTGGTTGCGGCAGACAGCGTCACCGCCGAGCTGGTGACTTTACCGCTGACCGTCACTGCGGCCGAATTCGTCCATGTCGAAGCCGCAATCAGGCCGGTTTCATTGACGGTACCCGCGTTGGCCGTGGCAGTCAGGCTCACCGAGTTCGGCGCATCAACACGCACGGATGCATCGACGGTGATTGTTTCCGCAATGACTGACAGAGTATTCGAGATGGCTGTGTTACCAGTGAACTTCACCGAGTCATTGCCTGCTCCACCGGTGAAGGCGAGCGAAACAGGGATCTCGGTGGTGATTGTGCCGCCGCCGTTTTCAGCATAGACGCCGCTAAGGTTAATCCACAAATCATCCGCACCGCTGGACCCAGTGATCGTCAGCGAGCCCGTCGCGTTGTTCACAGCCTGCGTCGCCAGGACTGAGCTGTCGGTCCGGTTCTTCAGAGTAATCGTGGCGTTGTTTGCCGAGCCTGACGCTTCCAAAAGGAACGGCGTCCCGGCCCAGGTGGCCAGATTGATATTCGCTGCCAGCAGCAGACGCTCTTCAAGCATTTGAATGCGATGAGCAGTCCCGGCCACCTGACCTCGCCGTGCCTTCCGCCGCGGACTCGGCGTCACGCTCGACTGCCGCACAGCATTGAGCAAAACATCTGCAACGTTGTCAGATTTCGTAGACCGGCGACGATTTCGGCGATTAAACGGAAAGTCCAGCACCATGACTCAAATCCTGTCGAGCGTCGATGTAAGTATCTTGGACGACTCTTCTGGTGCAGTAGTTGTGAGTGAGATTTTCGGGCCAGGCTTTTTTGCTTTTCGCGTGCTTTTCGTAGCGTCGACTTCAGTCGACCTCACACCTGAGTCGCATCATCAGCCGCCGGGCGTTAGCCCAATAGCGTTCGGCACGAAATTTGCGCAGTGAGGTACTTCTGAAGGAATGATGCCATGGTGGCAGCCTCAGGAGAACTCATGTCAGATCAGAACATTCAGG
>JBILXT010000216.1:0-11997 GCA_044378235.1 Planctomycetaceae bacterium | reverse complement strand
CTGCAGGCCACGAATCCGCATAACAACGGCCCGACGGTGATCAAGAGGACTCTGGTGGCTCGCAATGGCAATCGATTCAAACTGAATGATGGACTGCGGGAGAATCTCTGGACCAGCGGCAAGCCAACTTGTGCGTCGCTGTTTCCATTACTGACCAGCGAAAACACGGCTGACGTTCTCATCGAAAACATTACACTCGACGGCAATCGTGCGAATTGTGAAAACTTCAACGGCAACTATGGAGGCTGTGTCTTTCTGCAGGACTGTAACCGCTACACATTTCGCAATGTCGAAGCTCGCAATTACAACGGTGACGGGATCAGCTTCCAGATTTGTCATGATGTCGTCGTGGAAAACTGTCACAGTCATGACAACACCGATCTTGGAGTTCATCCAGGTTCGGGCTCCCAGCGACCAGTCATCCGTGGCAATCGTCTGGAGCGGAACAGCCAGGGCATCTTCTGGTGCTGGGGCGTCAAGTACGGACTGGCGGAAGACAATGTCATTGATGGCAATACACTCTACGGTGTTTCGATTGGGCACAATGACACAGACAACGTGATGCGAAACAATCAGATTCGCAACAGTGGCAAGTTCGGGATTCTTTTTCGCGATGAGAATCGCGGCATCGATTTCTGGGCCAACCGCAACGTGATCGAAAACAACGTGATTGAGAACAGTGGCGGTGACGACGGGGCCGGCATCGAGGTTACGGGACAAACGAAAGATATTCGGCTGGTTGGCAACACCATCACGGAAACGCGCGGTGCGGCAAAACGAGTCGGGATTCGCATTGCTGAAAAGGTTGGACAGATCGCGATCGCTGACAACAAGATCTCAGGATTCGCCACTGAGATCATCGACATGCGGCCCAAAGCCTAGTGCTCAGTCAAGACAAAGAACGGGGTTGGAGGTAGTGGATCTTGCTAAGGATCCCAACACAGGAGGACCTTTAGCAAGGTCCACTACCCCAAAGTTAAAGCGTGACAAAGCAGTTTACAACACCGGCGTCAGTGTTTCACCGAGAGCAAGATCTCGAACGCCTCCTGAAGCGAGCCCGATTTCGTTGAAGTTGAGCGACTGCGATGCGAAGAACCAATCAAGATCAGCACGGCCAAAATAGAGATCAATGCTCAGGTCATTAAAAACAGAATTGCTCGTTGCCAGCTTCAGCGTAACGTTGCCGACAGGGATTCCAGTGGTGCCCAACTTCAGAACCTTGCTGGCATAACTTTCTGAGGACGCCCATGCGGCCTGAATAGCAGCCTGTTCCGACGGAACCGAATTGACGTAAAAGAACGAAGACAACCCGCCAATCAGAAGGTCTTCACCATTCCCGCCATAAAGGGAATCAGCACCGAATCCGCCGATCAGGATGTCATGACCATCGAAGCCATACAACACATCGTCATCGTAATCGCCATTCAGCACATCATTGCCTCGACCGCCATCCAGCAAGTCGTTTCCATGGCCGCCGAACAGAAGGTCATCTCCGTCGCCCGCGTACATCTGGTCAGCGAATCGCCCTCCGGTCAGAACGTCGTTGCCACCGAAGCCCTGCAGTTTCACCGGACCAGAGAAGTCCGCAGCATTGAGGACATTGTTGTTCTCTCCACCGCTCAGTCCGCCGCTTTCGAATCCGGCGATCGCCAACCGCTGATTGATCGCACCTGTCAGGCGGACTTCTGAGTTCGTCAGCCGCATATCGGCATTGCCAGAGACCGTCAGCGTGTCAGTCACAGCGCCGGCTCCTCCGTGCAGAACTGTGGTTACGGCACTCGTTGCCGCCTGAATCACAAAGTTATCCTGAGCCATTCCCCCAAAGAATCGTTCAACACCAGAGAAACCTCGGGACTGCCGGCCTGGCGACACGACGAAACCCGTGCCTGATGTGATTCGCCACGAAGCCGAGATCGCCGAGCCAGCCTGGGAAAACGTGTCTTCGCCTGCACCGCCCCGAAATGTCACACCCTGCGATGGAGCGGAATCCGCTTCGCTGGAGAAAAACACCCCGTCATTCCCTGACAGGCTGTTAATCAGCAGAGGTTTTCCGGTGGCGTCAATCTCCGAGACCGGTATCGCAATTCGATTTGTTCCCGCGCCGACCACTCCGACAATTCCACTGACTGAGATTTTTACCTGACTGTCGCCGGTGTTGTCCTGCAGAACGAGCGTTTCCCCTTCACGGAAAACAGTCCAGTTTTCATCCCGGCCCCAGAGGTCTCTGACCTCAATCTGTCCTGACGAGTTCACAGAAACTGAGGTTGAGTTGGTCGGTGTCACTCCTTCGAGGTATCGTGTTAATAGGAAGTCACGATCGGAAGATTTCTGCGTCACGGGAGCGATCAATGTTCCAATGGCAACGATCCGTCCATTGGATTGCTGTTGAAGGTCTGCCAGTCTTCCGGTTGATCCCACGAATTCGGTAGTCACGTAACCATCACCGCCAAAACTGGTATCGTTAGTCCCATCGGCGTGGATCCGCCAGAGAGCGAAGCGGCCTTCCGACGTACCTCCAATAAGGATCTTTCCGTTCGGCTGCACCAGCAGTGACTCCGCATCAGCCACGGGAACATAGTTCTGCAGTGGAGACGCCGGATAAGGTTGCGAAACGGATCGTACAACAGTGCCAAATCCTGTCGGAGCACCGGCGGAGTCATACTTCGAGATCGCCATGCTGCTGGTTCGACCTGTCGATGCAAAGGCTTCTGCGTTCCCAATGACCAGGAGACTGCCATCGGGCAGCAGTTCCGCATCGTTGGGAGATCGCAGCGGATTGAAGGTGTCCGCAACTCGAGCATTCACTCCAAACGTCGTATCCAGGCTGCCGTTCGGGTTATAGCGAACCATATTGATCGTCGAACGACCACTGAGCGAAGTGTTTCCTACCGCGAGTATTCGCTGGTCTGGCAGGATCAGAACTTTTGTTACCGACGAAACGAAGTTACTGACATTGAAGTGTATCGCGAAGCCCGTACCGCGGAACGAGGTGTCAAGCTGACCGTTGGCCAGATAACGAGCGACCATGAAGTCCTGGCTGCCAGCAAACCCTCCCACGACAATCCGTCCATCAGCCTGCAGCGCCACTGTGCGAGCTTCGGCGTAATCACCAAGTGTCGTTGTCACGAGACCGTCTGAGGAAAACGACGTATCAAGTGATCCATCGGAATTCAGTCGTACCAGAGCCATTTGTCCGGCAGGCAGCTGGTTAACAAAAAGGCTGGCAGCTCCGACCAGCAGGATTTTCCCGTCGGGCTGGATAACAACGTCGTTCGCCCCGGATTCAAGATATTCGGCACCAAAATCAATCGTCGTGCGACCGTCACCTGAAAAGGTCAGGTCGAGCGATCCATTGGCGAGATATCTCGCGACACTCATACGCCCCTGGCTTCTACCAGCAACCACGATCTTTCCATCGGACTGCACCGCAGAGGAGGTCGCTTCATCAACGCTGGGGCCAAACAGTGTGGTAACAAGTCCATCGGATGAGAATGAGTTGTCAAATGCGCCTGTGGCTGTAAATCGAGCAACTGCGAATCCAACGAGATGAAAACCGCCCGCCACGATGGCTCCGTCCGGCTGGACGAGCACCGACCTGGTCGTTGCTATGTACGGAGATCGCCCTGTCGTGTTGAATGTCGAATCAAGCTGACCGCTCGAAGTGAAACGATAGACATAGCTGCTCGTAACACTCAACAGAGATCCGTTGGCCTGAAGAGCAACGGCGACTCCGGTGGAATTGTCGGTCAATGCTCCCGGCGTCCTGAATTGAAGACGCCCGTCACCGTCAAAACTGGTGTCCAGCGAACCATCGGAGTTGTATCGCGCGATGGCCAGATACTCCTGAGAGCTGATCTCGGCCGATCCGGACACAACGATCCGACCATCAGGTTGAATCAACAGATCTCGAGCGTCATCAACCTTTCCAAAGTTCGTGTTGATGTATCCCGAGCCACCGAATGTGGAATCCAGCGAACCATTCGAATTCATTCGCATCACAAAGAAGTCATGATTCGACGAGTTGAATGTGTAGCTGACCCATGTCTTTCCGGCAACGACGATTCGTCCGTCTGTCTGGAGTCCTACCGCGTAGGCCGTATCGGTACGGTTTGTGTTGAATAGCCGCTGAAACTTTCCGTCGCCATCGAAGCTGCTGTCCAGCTCACCTGACGTGGTGTATCGTGCGATCGCAATTTCATTCCCACTGCCGCCGACAACCACGATTCGACCATTGCCCTGCACGGCAACATCATAGGCCGTCTCATTGGCACCAAAATCCGTCAGAACGATCCCGTCACCGCTAAAGGACGTGTCCAGCGTACCGTTGCTTAGAAACCGAGTGACCACGAAATCCGCGCTGTCGATACTTTCCGTACCACCAACGATCACAATGCCGCCGTCATTCTGCAATGCAACAGCACGGGCGTAATGTGGAAACGCAGCTTTGCCTCCGGTGCCAAAAGTGACGTCCAATGAACCGTCCGGCAGATAACGGGCAATCGCGCCTTCACCAACAGCAACAATCTTCCCGTCGGACTGCAGAGCCGTCGCCAAAGCCACTCTGCCCCATGAGCTCGACTCTTCAAACTCAGTCGTGACCTGACCACCGTTGCCAAAGCTGACATCCAGATTCCCCGCCGACAGCAGTGCTCGCGTTTCAAGCGACTCGAAGGCAGAATTATGCAGACTCAGTTTTCGTCCCGCGCCGCGTCGTCGATTCTTGCCGGCCGACTTCAACGACTGCACAATTCGCCGCAACATACTTCGATCCTGTTCTGTAATTGTTGACTTCGGTTGAGCCTGCCGCTCTTGAATCTCTGGTGATACATCCGTTCAGCAGCAGGGCTTTCAAATTATCGACGCCATGCTGAACGGACAGGAAGTGATCTTTAGGATTTGCCTCGACGTCATGAGTAACAAAGATCTTGGCAAGTAATCACTTCAGAGACCTTGTCGCAGGTTCCTGAACGCATTTGAAATCGTGCATGATCTCTGCTCCTTAGCGCAACTTGCCAAAGGGTTCTTTTTGAAGACGAACAGCGAATTCTGAACCCACGGCAATGCATGGAAAGAACACTGAAAACCCTGAACTCGCCCAGTTTTAATGCGATTCGGCCGAATCCCGATTGACGCATTAGGGTTCCAAGATACTCTTCCGCCTGCAGTCATCTCGATGGCGCACTGGAAAGTCTGATTGAACACAGTGATTGTCAGTCAAAGAAACCGGCTGATAATAGCAAGGATGGAATCGTGGCGACGACGGACTGGAAGACTATTCAGCAGGTCTCTTTGTTATCTCCGGCGAATGCGGCCGGGACGCTGATGCAGCTGAGCGGTAAGTTGCTCGCCGATGGCGTAAAGGCCACCAATTTTGAAGCGTTCATGCGGTCGGCGCTGTCAGAGATCGCGACGGAACTCTCCGTGCAGTGGATTGCTCTGGTGCAGCGAATTCCCGGACCCAGCTGGGCAACCGTGATCGAGCATGGCCAGCAGGCTCTGGCGATGCGGCCGGTCGCACTGTGGGACAGCGCCCTGGAACGCGATGCGGCCGGTGTTTCAAAGACAGATCAGGGACGCATTGTGGCCGCGTTTCCTCTGACGGCCGAAACACCGTTTGGTCATCTTCTGGTGACCGTGGGAAGACATGCAGATCCGGATCTCGCAGAATCCGGTTTGCTGATTGCACGTACATTGTCGATGGCGTTGACGCTGGTGGACCGGGAGCTGCAGAATCGTCGGCAGGTCGAGCGACTGCGATCCACTCTGAAGATCGCTTCGAAGTTGTCGATGGCCGAAGACGCTGCTCCATTGCTTGAACAAATCGCCCACGAGGCGACTCGATTGCTGAACTGTGATCGCAGCAGCATCTTCCTGTGGGACAAGGAACGCAACGAAGTTGAAGCACGCCCCGCGCTGGGCGTCAAAGGAGCGTCGTTGCGTTTGCCGTTCGGTGAAGGCATCGTCGGTGAGACTCTGAAGACTGGTCAGCCCATCTGCGTTGACGATGCTTATGACGACCCCAGATTTAATCAGGAGGTGGATCGAAAGAGCGGTTATCGAACTCGCAATCTGATCTGTGTGCCTTTGCGTGATGCCGGTAACAATGTCGTGGGCGCGTTCGAGGGAATTAATCAGAACGAGAATCGTCCGTTTACACAGGATGATGTGGAGTGCCTGACTCAGTTGGGAACTCAGGCCGCTGTCGCTCTCCGAAATCTGCAGGAACGCAATCTGCTTCATCGCAGCAATAGTCAGTTGGCGGAGCAGGTGACCAAAGGCGTTTCGATCATCGGTGACAGCATGGCGATCACGGCTCTGCGCGACACCGTGCGACGCCTCGCAAACACCGATCTCCCTGTGCTCGTCCTGGGGGAAAGCGGAACCGGGAAAGAAGTCGTTGCTCAATCGCTGCACTATGCAGGCAATCGCGCCAGCTGCCCGTTTGTGGCTGTTAACTGTGCCGCATTGACTGAGTCATTGCTGGAGAGTGAGTTGTTCGGGCATGAACGAGGAGCTTTCACGGATGCTCGCGATATGCGTCAGGGCAAGTTTGAACTGGCCGATGGCGGAACTCTGTTCCTGGACGAAATTGGCGATATGAGCCCTGGCGGACAAGCCAAGTTGCTGCGAGTCCTGGAACAAAAAGTGATTACTCGCGTGGGTGGTTCTCAGTCGATTCCGATCAATGTCCGAATCGTTGCGGCTACGAATGCAAATCTGAGTGAGGCCGTGCGTGCCAAGCGTTTTCGCGAGGACCTTTATTATCGACTGGGTGTGGTCAGTCTTGATTTGCCACCATTGCGAGAACGTCCGGAGGATATTCTTCCGCTGGCCGAATTCTTTCTGCGACGTTTTGCAACTCAGGCTCGTCGACCGCAATTGCAGCTGTCGTCGGAAGCCCGTCGGAGGCTGCAATCCCATACCTGGCCGGGCAACGTGCGGGAATTGCGCAACCTTATGGAACGCATCGCGTTCCTGGCCCCGGGGGATCGAGTTGAAGCGGAGGATCTGGCGTTTATTCTGAACCCGGACGCAGATGGCTCGCGGCTGCCATCGCTGGAACTGGGACTGGATGAAGCCACTCGCGAGTTCCAGCGGGACTTCATTCGCCGCAGTATCCGGCAGGTTAATGAAAACATGACCGACGCCGCGCGACTGCTGGGACTGCACCGCTCGAATCTCTACCGCAAGATGAAACAACTGGAGATGAAAGAAGTGGGAGGCGATATCTAGCGCACGAATATGCGGACTGCGGTTCCCCATCGAGCTTCCCTGATCGCAGCAGCATGATGCGTTAGACTTAGCCGGTTCAATTCGACAAACGCGTGAAGAATTCGCCATACACGGCCAATGCCGTTCAACGAACGGCGATTCAATTAGCGGAATCGACGCAAGCCGTCCGGTTAGTGTTTTCTTGGCTCTCACCGAGCAGCTCGCGTTGCTCCGCTACTTCTTGAACGGTACTTCGTTTACCGCCCCGCCGGAGGCGCCGGCTGCTTCTGAACTGGCCGGCGGCTTCGGCGGGGAGGTAAACGGAACACGAGTAACTTCCCTACAGTGCGTCTGTCAGCTCTCCCCCAAACAGATCCGAAATCGTGTCGTTGAGAGCGCTAAAGTACCAGTCGAGATCAGCGTCTCCGGCGAGGATGTCGTCTTCGCCCCCGTCGGTCACCACATTGACCGTGGCTTTCAAAGATGCCCCGGAACTGCCGACTGGCGATCGCAAATTGCTGACTCGCGTTGCGTAGTCGTTCGCACTGATCCATTCAGATCGCAGATCAGTCAATCTGTTCAAAAGATTGTCACTGCTTGTTCGACCGGCAACCAGGATGTCATCGTCGTTCCCGCCATTCAGCTCATCACGACCGAGTCCACCGATCAGCAGATCTCGCCCCGCGTTGCCAAACAGACGATCATTGCCAGCCTGACCAATCAGAATATCATTCCCGCCATTCCCGGTGAGATCGTTTGCTCCGAGGCCGCCCCACAGGATGTCATCACCAGATCCACCTGTCACGTTGTCCAACCCGGACGCAGAACTCAGTGACAGCATGCGAAACGCATCGATCGCCTGTGGCGTGCGAATTCCGATGTTGACGACAACAGAAGTGACAATCGAACTGAAGTCCAGAGTATCAACACCCTGACCAGCATTCTCTGTGACCGTGTCAGATTCTGCTACCGCAGCGGCATCGAACATGTAAGTATCGTCACCCAGTCCGCCGACCAGTGAGTCCCCGCTGAGTCCTCCCGACAGACGATCGTTTCCGGCCAGACCCGTCAGCACATTATCCAGACCGTTCCCCGTCAGCGTGTCATTTCCGCTGCCTCCGATGGCGTTCTCAATCGAAGCCACGCTCGACAAACGCAGAGTGCGGTTTACCTGTACCTGCTGCAGCGCGGTGGTCCGCAATGACAGAACGATATCTTCGGTCACCGCCGAGAAACGCAGCGTGTCATTGCCATCACCGGGATTCTCAAGCACACGATCAGCTTCGCCGGCACTGCTAACGTTGCCGAACAGATAGGTGTCATCGCCCCCTGCACCGCTTAGAGAATCATCGCCGGCTGCTCCCGACAAACGATCGTTCCCACCATTGCCGCGAAGGAAGTTGCCGGATTCGTTTCCAGTCAACACATCATCGCCGGAACCACCGGAGACATTCTCAAAACCAGACGCGGTCAGCAACTGCAGACTACGATTGGTGTGAATCAACTGCACCATCGCATCACTGAGGGACAACGTCAGTGCGCTCGACAAAGTCGTGAACGACAGCAAATCGGTCCCCTGGCCGAGACTCTCCACAACCTGATCAAGTTCGGACGCCGTCGTTTCCGCGAAGATGTAAGTGTCATCTCCGAGACCACCGTAGATCACATCATCGCCACCGCTCCCGGTCAGACGGTCATGACCATCACCACCGGCAATGCGATTTGCCAGGTTGTTGCCGGTCAGTACGTCATTCCCTGAACCACCAATCAGAATCTCGAACGCTGTGCCGGACCCAAGGATCAAGCTGAGATTCGTAGGATGAACAGTCTGCGTCCCGGCGTTCGCCAGGCTCGCAATCAGATTGACCGTGGTCGTCGATGCGAAGTTCAGACGATCCACCCCACCTCCAACACTTGCCTCCTCCAGTCGGTAAAGACCGAGCACACTGTCGGCGTCAAAACGATAGGAGTCGTCGCCTGCACCACCAACCAACGTTCGTGATGCAGGACCATTCAGGATCAGTTGCGATCCTCGGATGATTAATCCCGAACTGCCAACGGTGAACAGATCATCCCCGGCTGTCCCGACAATTCTCACAGAATCATTCGCCTCGAGTGCATCCAGCGTTAACGGCGTTGCCAGACTGAACGCCCCCAGAGAAACAGGCGTTCCACCGTTGATCGCATGAGTCACGAAGACACTGACCGGCGTATATGTGAGCACAAATGCATCGGGAAACGGCGTGGCATCCGGAACGTTACTGATGTTCAGCACAAACGTCGCAAATGCATCGACGGCACCTCCGACCATTGCATCATCGACGTTCACCGTCACCGAGTAGAAAGGTTTCGTTTCGAAGTCGAGTACCAAACCGGCTTTGAGGAACAATTCATTGTTTACGAGTTCAAAGAACGCCGCGTCGGTTCCGGACAAGGACAGATCGTTGGTCCCCATGGAATCGTCTGTCACGCCAAGGTCCGCCATCTGGATCGGGTCCTGAGTGCTGGTGTTCTCGGCCAGCAACGACGTCGCGATATCAAAAATGACGGCAGTCGGAGCGTCATTGACATTGGTAAAGGTCACGGTACCCGCTGAGGCAGCGGACGAGAACATTCCGTCGCTGACAGTCAGCGAATAACTCGGTTCTGTCTCGCCGCCATCGTGAACAAATCGCACGGCACCGCTGTTGATCTGAGCTTGCGTGAAACTTGTAATCGAAGCTCCCGGGGCTGCCACGAGTTCGAATCGACCGTGAGTCACTGCGCTCGCTGTGTAGGTTAACTGTGCCGCGGTATTGTCCGGATCGGTCGTGCTAATCTGACCGGAACCAAGCACGAGCGTTTCACCTTCAGCAATGCTGATCGCATTGGTCGAGATGACCGGAGTAGAAAGAATGATCCCGACATAGTCCTCGACTTCGCCGTCAGGCAGCCGACCGGTTGGACTCGGTGACGCGACGCTTTCAGATGTGAGTCGATATCGATTGACAATTGTTCCCGGCGTGAAGTTGGCCGGGATTGAAAACGGGATAACATTATCACCTGCGACGACCGGGAAGTTCGTCAGGAACTGTTCGCCCGGATCATCCCAGTTCCCATCACGAGTCAGATCCGCCCAGGCGTTGACGAAGCCCGGTGCTGAGGCGTTGATTGTGATGTTCGTCGTCTGCCCGACAACAAGTGGTCCGGCAGCGGTCACACCATCTTCGTCCTGTCCGTCGCCGATAGCATCTGTGGAAGGTTGGCCGTCGGCTTCACTGTCTCGTGTCGGGCCAAGAGTCGGCCCCACGGCGACATGCCTCGCACCGGAGTTCTCAAGCGTGGTGCCGTAAATGTCGGTCGCGTCGCCAAAGTCGAAGCCGAGCGTTGACTCAAACGCGCCGATATCAACCGTTCCGCCAAGAATCCGAGCGAAGCCGGACCCGCGTTGATCGGTCGTCAGCGGGTTGTCGTTCTGGTCCACGGCAAGTTCGTTGTCGCCGCTGTTGATGGCGAGGCTGCCAGGGAGCAGGGAGTGTGTGAACGTCGGGCCGCCGTTGTCGGTCAGCGGGCCGAGTTGCGGGTCGATCGGCCCGTGATAAAAGTCATTGTCCGCATCATAGCCGCCGATATAGTTGCCGTCGTCATCCGGCGTGTCCGTTCCCGTGTAGTTCAGTTGCGTGTTGGTGTTATCACCGATCAGACTGTGTTTAAGAACCTCGGGCGTGGTGTCGAGATCGGGCGGAGCATCCTCATCCGTCGCGGTGTTTCCCGCGACGATCGAGTTGTAAACCCACATTTCTGCGCCGAAGGTCACGATACCGCCGCCGTTCATCGCCTCGTTGTAGACAATGGTGCTATTGATGACGTAAAGTCGACTGCCGGAGACAGCATAGATGCCGCCGCCGGCGCCGTCGGTGGCGTTGCCCGAGATGGTCGTGTTGATCGCGGTGATCGTCGCCCCGTAGATGCCAAAGATCGCGCCGCCGGCGATTGCGGACGTGTTATTTGTGAACAGATCGTTCGTGGAGACGAACGTGGCCGTGTTATTCCACACAGCACCGCCGTATTGGCTTGCGTAGTTCTGAGCGAATGTGTTGTTCGTCGAGAGCAACGTCCCCTGATTGGTGATCGCTCCGCCCGATTGTCCGGAGTGGTTAAGGAGATTGCTGTCCGAAAGCGTCAGGTGCTCGAAGTTGCAAATTGCGCCGCTGAACGTCTCGCTCCCGTTCTGGAGCGTGACACCGGTGATCGTCACCTGCTGGATCGTATCCACGTCTCCGTCATTGATTGTGAACATGCGGGTCGCATGGTTGCCGTCGATGAGCGTCCTGGTTCGGCCGTTGCCGGAAATGGTCACGGAAGTGGTGATCGTCAGGACGCCGTTATTCAGCAAGATTGTGTCGGCAGTCGAATCGGTGAAATCTGTGCCGCCGCTTATCGCCAGACCATCGCCGAACGTGATCATGCTTGCGTCGGGATCACTGTTCGCGAACGCAATCGCCTCGCGCAGGCTGGTCAGGCCATCGAACGGATCAACCACATCGCTGTTCGTCGTAACGATCAGACTCGGCGATTCGACGATCATGCCGACAGAGTCTTCGACTTCGCCGTCCGGCAGCGGACCAGTCGGACTGGGAGAGGCGACGCTGGCCGAAGTCAGGCGATAGCGAACCACAATATTGCCCGGTGTGAAGTCGGCCGGGACGGAGAATGGAATCACGTTATCTCCGACAACAACCGGAAGGTTCAGTAAAAACTGTTCCCCCGGATCATCCCAGTCGTTGTCGCGATTCAGATCCGCCC
>JBILXT010000215.1:0-12009 GCA_044378235.1 Planctomycetaceae bacterium | reverse complement strand
CATTTCACCACCGCTGAGAAAGTTCGCGGGACGACCATTGTGAGTAACGATCATGGGGGTGACGTGTGACTTCAGCAACCCTTCTTCAAGCATCGCCTGGACGAATCCATTGAAGACGCTGTTGGGGCGAGTCAGACCATAGGAAACAGTGGCATTTCCAAAACCGCTGTACTCCACCGTGTTTCCTGCGCCCGTGGATGTCAACGTGCTGATCGGCGTAATTGGTCCGGGAGTGCTTGTCACAAAGCCTTCGGCACGTACCAGACCGAAGTTCATGCCGAGCTGACGGAACTTGGTTCGCTGAACTTCCAGCACTGTGCACTTCAGAAGGACCTGCTGCACACCACCTGTTTTCATATGATTCAGCACATCGGCATAGAACTGTTCGGCGATCGCCTGAATTTCGCTGATGTTCTCCGGCTTGGAAACCCATCCATCCAGTCGAACGGCCGTATCGCTGATCTCTTCGACCGCAATCGAGTCATTCGGGTAGAGTCGGCGAATGAAGGATTCCAGATGTCGCACATCGCCGCGAACGAGGACTTCGACGGAGTAATGCTCGTCGTTCTCATCGACAATCGTGATTGTCGTCACACCGGCCTTCAACGCAAAGATGCGGAACTGGTGCGGATTTCCGTCGACAGTCTGGACAGTGATGATTTCCTCATCGAAGTCCATGACCTTCTTGATTCGAGCCGAGTGCTGGATGAACGATGAGAACTGTTCAAACAGCGAAATCTCGTTGCGGGTTTCGCGGATGATGTAGACCGGAGCCGTCCCTTCAGACTGACCGTAGCCCTGTGGCAGACCGGTCAGCAGGCAGCTCAGAACAGTCAATGTGGCCGCAAAAAGTCGAATCGAAAGCATCCCTGCACCCCTTAAACGCTGAAGAGCGACGTTCCGCAGCAAAGCGAAACGTCGCATCCCCAACTCATAACGCGCTCCGCGCGATCGCATCCTGATCGTTCAACAGTCGAGAGTGAAAGCTGCCGACTGCCTCAATTCCGTTTGAGCCAATCAGTTTGACTTAAACACGTCCCAAATATTCCAGTTACCCGAAGATGACCCTGCTTCACCATCATCAGCTGCCGCCATCCGAATGGTTTCCAGACGTCGTTTATCACCTTCATGAATCTCAATCGTCCAGGTGTTCTCATCGCGGACAACTTCCGCCTCCGCGACTCGAACAGATCCTCCCGGATCCATTGTCTGTTTCGTACCCATTTCCAGATCAAGAAGTTCATTAATCGATGCGGGCTCTTCCACAGGTTCCGTTTCCTCAGGAACCGAAACGGTCTCCGGAGGAGGCAGGATGTCTCCCTCATCTTCTGACTTGTCGCCCTTTCGAGCATCCATCACTGATGGAGCATTCAGGTTGGAGCCAAGGAATGAGCTGGTCAGAAACTCCTGAGAGATTTCTGCTTTGCCCTTCACATCAGCACCGCCTCGTGCTCGCATCATCGTGGACAACGTACCAATCTTCGCTGCCAGGATGACTGCTTTTCCCTGATCCGGCGTCACCAGGAGACTGATATTCTTGGCCTGACCTTCTCCCTCTTTATCAACCCCGTAAACTCGATTATCAACAGCGAAGACTTCCACAAATTCCAAAACGGTGATTGTCTTCTGACTAGACTGCCCACTGTCGTTCTGTTCTGAAAAGGTCAGCAGCAGATCAATTTTGTTACCTGGCAGCAACATTCCACTGAAAGATGTCGTTGCATCCACAGGAATCGGCACTGCTGCCATTCCTTCAGGAATGCTGGCTTCAGCCCCAC
The DNA here is from genome assembly GCA_044378235.1 of Planctomycetaceae bacterium. Taxonomy (GTDB): domain Bacteria; phylum Planctomycetota; class Planctomycetia; order Planctomycetales; family Planctomycetaceae; genus SXXK01. The sequence continues at coordinate 10,231 of JBILXT010000215.1, read as the reverse complement.
GACTTTCTGTCAGCTTATCTTTCAGAATCCAGTCACCAGGCATGACCGGAACTTTGAGGAAACGTTCCTGAATGTCCTTGATATCAGTAATGGCCCCTTCAGGGACTGAAGTCACAGCCATATCCACGAACTTCGTGTTCATTTCATCCAGGGGAGCCCCCGGACTAATGGCACTGATCGCGCTCAACACCTGAACTGTCTCGACAGCTTCAACCGGCTTCTGACTGATCACCTTCTTGACGCCTAACATGGCGACAAGACCACAGCCGACCGCAACAACGAGCAGAACTAACGATTGATTCTTCATGATGGAGTCCGTCTCCTGGTTGACATCTTCAGCATCGAACCCGAGTCTTCCTGCAGAAGCCACTTCTTTTCAGTCGTGGCCTGCAGAATCTGCAGACAGTTCATATGCGGCGCAGTCAATCCACACCCCACCAGCATCATCATCGGCAGACAGGAAAACTCTGCTTCACCTAATGCTGACGGGATTGCCAATCTCTGCGATGTCCCGCAGTTCTCCGAATCACGGAGCTGCGAGTCTCCGACGACGAAACACTCGCCCTCGGCGATGGCTTCAGGGATTTCCCGAAAGCCATCATTTTTCACGTAAACTCAAAGCCGATGCACATCGTGAATCGGCAGATATTTCTACATCATGCCGCTGTAGACGAAGTAGCCAATTGTGCCGATGCAGATTGGAATGCCATAAGGCAGCAGCATCATGCGAGGCTTACGTTCAGCGGCAATTTTTGAAAGTTCGTAAGGATTCTTGATGACCATCCACTCACTCAGGATGAGCAGGAAATTTTCGTAGTGATGTTTCATGCTCTTGTCCCACAGGACCATAATGACAGCCATCACAGCTCCGACGACAACGGAGACCGCGAAGGCGGCGAGAGTAATCTCCCAGCCCAGCCATGCACCGATCCCGGCCATCAACTTAACGTCTCCTGCACCCATGCCGCCCACAGCGTACAGCGGCATCAGTGTCAGCAGTCCAACGCACATTCCCAGTAACCCGGCACCGAGTCCACCGAGGCCACCCACCCAGGTCGAATAAACCAGACCTGACAGAACCATCGGGAATGTGATCCAGTTCGGAACTTTCAGTTCACGACCATCGATCCAGGCAGCAAGAATCAGAATTGCGGAGACGGCCTTGATATGCCAGTTCTGCAGAAGGTATTCAGAAAGTTCCATGTCAATAACTCCGGAGCAAATTGCGGTTATGAGTTGAGGCAAGGCGAAGAGGATCGCCCTGTTGGCCAGTCCGGGAGGTTCGGACTAAGCACGAGCTGACGACGTCAGCGTGAATAACAAAAAGTAAATGGCCAGCACGACCACGGCAGTGCCCTGAATCAGGTCTTCAGGATTCAATTCGATCCAGTACGGAATCATGGAGCGACTTTCAGAATCGATGAGGTTTGAATCAGGACACCGGCTATCGAAATGTAAGCAGGACAATGGTTATGACAACGCGGTCTTGACCTTGTTGAATCTGGCGTTGGCGTTGCTGCCCACTGCTGAGACAGAGGCAATGCAAACGATTACGATCAGCGCCAGCATCACTGCGTACTCGACGGCGGTTGGACCGTCTTCAGAGACCAGAAAATTGCGAACGCTTTTCAGAAATGAGTACTTCATCTTTTAATGTCCTTAGGGAAAAGGGGTTCATCTAGATTAATACGGCAGGCGGGGAATACCCGCTTCTCTTTAAAAACCTAGGTCACACCCCAAGGACGTCAAGAACGACTTGAGGAATTTGCAGGATTCGTCTGAGTCGAGTGTTTTTGGCAGCGTCTGTTGCTCTGCGGAAGCATGGCGACGTCTGGCCACCAAACGAAAAAAGGGATGCGAATCACTGACTCGCATCCCTTCGTTATTCGTCTAAAGCGAAGCGTACCCGAATGCCACGTCGTGACATCCAACACTCCGGCTGATTCAGCTTATGACAGGTAGCTTGATACCTTGTTGAATCGTGCGTTCGCGTTGCTGCCCACTGCAGAGACAGAGGCCAGACACACGACAACGATCAAAGCCAGCATTACCGCGTATTCAACTGCGGTTGGGCCGTCTTCTGATACCAGGAACTTCTTTACGCTGTTTGCAAACTTCGTCATAGTAAAACCCCTCACGTTGGAGCCCTGACACGGGCAAGTGACGTCACGGCGGAGTGCTACCCGCCAACACATAAGTGCTCTGCCACGCAGAGTTAACACTTAAGGAAATCAGCGGATGATTGCCCGCTGAGCCGTTGTGACGATTAGTCACTCACGACACGGAAAACGTAGGTCACGAATTTTGCGTGTCAAAAAGTTTTCCGCGTGATTGGATTTTGCCTGCTCGTCCGGATCCCGTCTTCAGGCTCGGACACACGGCTTGAAGTGGCGTCTCCTTCACCGCGGACAGCAATCGGAAGTTGATACTGCATAATGGCTTCCGTGATTTTGCGGACGGAGTAATCGGCCGGGAACCTGAGTCCAGGCTGCTTCTGATCGGGATAAGGAACTACGTAGAAATCCGACTGTCCGGTTAACGTTTCCAGAGACTGCATTCTGTATTCGGGATACCACTTTTCTATGCGACGGCCCGCATCGCGCTGAACAATTCGTAACGCCGAGTCCTGAGTCAGATCAGAGTCATTAAAATCCGCCAGCCGATATTCTGACGCAAGCTGGGGATAATGATGTTTCAGTGGCATCCACGCGATTCTGTCTTCGAAAATCACGGTGGAGTTATCAGGGCAAGCGCGAAGCTGCTGCAGAAGACTCACCTGGTAGCGTTGTTCGTCATTCCATTGCTTTCCATAACCAAGGACGGCGTTGCTATACCCTGCGAGGCTCAGCACGACCATGACATACTGAAGTTTCCGGTCGGCCTGATGCAGTAATACAGCAAAGACAGGTGTCAACCCGATGACTCCCACAATGGCGTATCTGGCGACGAGAGATGGTTGAAGGATCCATGCAACGAGGACAATCAAGAGTGGCATCAACGCGAGACTCAGGCAGGGCAACAGTTCCACGGATTTTTCCGGCAATGTTCGAACCGCTTCTTCCACCATCGCTTTGCGGGCCAACATGATCCCTACGGCTGCTGCAGCTCCACACAGCAGGATTTGCCACGCTGGAAACAAGTAGTTCAGGAATTGCAGGCTGTCCGAAACGGTTGCAGGTGAAATCCACGTGGGACGGCTGATGGCGGCTTTTTGTCCATACAGAAATGGCAAACAGGCACAAACGCCGGTCATGCCGCTGGCCAGCATGACGAGGGCTCGTGCATAGCCGCGCTCGTCTTTGTTCTGACGAATCACAAGCGGGAGAGCGACAAGGCCCAGCGAGAGAATTCCAAACCAGTGGCTGGTCGCGGTGAGCAGCGAGAATCCCACGATCAGGAGCCATTGGAGCCTGCGCTTTGTGCTGGATTCCGGATCCCATTGCAGCACACAGCAAAGCCACACAACACAGGCGCACCAGAATCCGTAGAAGCGAATTTCTGTGGATTGATGGATAATCAACGGATGAGAGGCCGTCAGGATCACCGCCGCAAGACTGACTTTCCAGTCAAACAGACGAGACAGCATCATGTAAAGTCCAGCCACCGTGGACAACATCCACACCAGCGACAGCACACGCATGAACTTCTCGCTGGGCGAGCCAGCCAGCCCACTGATCGCTCGAGTCACCAGAAACCATGATGGGGGATTAAAGTCGGCTCCATCAGCCAAGGCCAACATTGCGTGTGACGTACTCTTGTCAGTGACGATCAGCCACGAATGGACTTCATCCATCCACAGTTTCCGAGTCATCAACAGCGAGCCTTGACTCAATCCGGCCACTGCGATCAACAGAAAGACCAGCAACCCCATTCCTCGAAGTCGAGCTTTGAATTGCTCGGTTTTCTGAAAGTCAGCTTCTGATTGTGGCATGATGAGGTCTCCGATACAGAAAAGGCCCCGGATGAAAACCCGCAGCCCCGTGCCGTGCGTTCCGCGGCTTCTCTCTTAACCGGTCGCCATATGGCCCGTTCAATAACTCTCATCGGCAGTGATGGCTCGACAGCACGGACATTGCACCGCTCACGCACCATGTTTCAGGGAGTTGTCTGCAGTGGCCTGTTTTGTTGTCAGTTCTCTTTGCCAATCCACGGCAAACTGCTGCATTCGTTCAAGGTCCAGTTCATCCGGCCTGCACTCCTTCAACGCCTGATTCATCACATCCAGGGCATCCGCCAGACGCCCCTGATCATACAGGGTGACCGCATATTGAATTCTCAGGAGAGGCATATCCGGGTATTGGGAAAGGGCATGCGTCCAGAGTGACTCCGGGCCGGACCAGACGGTCTGATGTTGCTGAGTCAGAAACACGCAGCTCGCGATGACCACGAATCCAATGGCCCCTTTTGTCGAGGTGCTGATCAGATCCAGCAGATCTCTCAAAGGAGACTCCGCGACTCTCAGCAATCGTTCGACAACAGAGGCTGCCATTGCGAACACAATAATGCTGGGCAGATAAAGATATCGATCGTTCATCAATGTTGTGATACGAAAGAAATTCAGCATCGGGAACAGCAAAAGAAGGACACTGCATGCTCCCAGAATCCAGAGCGGGTGGGTCCGGCGAATCTTCCACAGCCCCAGCCCCACGATCGCCCAGCCCACGAGCCCAATCAGCACCTGCGGCCAGATTCCGGCGGTCGGCGGATCATACATCACGCAAAGATCCGTCGGACAAAACAGCATGGCCATGTACTGCCACAGAATGGTGACATCAACCGCCATGATCTGCAGCAGTCCAAGGCTCATATGCCCACGAACACCGCCCAATACCGAATTCTGCGCCCCCGTGGTTAACATGAGCAGCAGCAGCGACATGAAGCCCGGGATGACCTGGCGAGGCAATGCTTCGGCGATCGATTTTCTGCGGACCAGCATATCGTAGAGCATCATGATCGGAGGCAGCACGACCGCATGCGCTTTGGAGAACAGAGCGAGGGCCAGAAAGAACACATAGCGGCCTTCATCGCGAGACGTCGGCTGGGGCTTCATCCGTGCCAGCATCGCGCCGAGCATGAACATGGAACACAACAGGCCCTTGCGAGAGGAGATCCACACGACACTCTCGATCTGCACTGGATGCACAAGGAACAGTGCGGCGGTGATCCAGCCGACAAAGGAGCTTTCCGTCAGTCGACGAACCAGTAAAAACACCAGAACGGCATTGATCGAATGCAGGATAATGTTCGTGATGTGATAGCCGGCCGGATCGAGGCCCCAAAGCGTATGTTCAACCAGGAAGGAGAAGATCGTCAGTGGCGCGTAATTGCGAGTGACAACCTCAGTCGCGATGCCCTTCAGATTCTGCCAGGACCATCCTTTGATCAGGTCATTGTGCTGAAGATAGGCTGGGTCATCCCAGTTGACGAAATCAAAATGGACCGATGGCCAAAAGACGGCCATCCCCAGCAGAACCAGCACACTGCTCTGCCACCACGTGCGATGGCGATTAAGCAGATCGAACATGGCTGGATACCTCAGACTGCGGGACGACAAGAACAACAAGAGTCAGTAGTTCGACTGTCCCAAATCGACCCCTTCGGTCTCGTGCCGAAGGTAAGATGGTTTGGCAACCAGAAAGGCGTTTTTTCTTGACTCCTCAATTCCCTCAAACCACTGCCGCAGGCTGTGGTTTGAGGGAATTGAGGTAGCTCCGGCGAATTCAGATTCTGGTTGCGAAACGTTTCACCACTCAGACAAGCTGAGTGGCGTCAATAAACGAGATCTGGGAGGGGCGAACTGCAGACGCAATTACACCTGTCTAGCTTCTGCCTGAACTCTGCCACATAAACTCACCGCAGGCGTTGCGTTTTCGCAACATGGCAGAGTTTCTCAAATCTTCGGAGCTTATGAGACCCGTATAATCGACAGGATCGTTTTCAGTTGTCCCGCGACAGCCACAGCAAACCCGAGAGTCATCATAATCCGCAATGAGGTCTCCCCTGGAAGGACCTCTTCAGGGTCCGCTTGCGCAGTTTCTTCCGCGCGGGTGATTTTTCGGAGCTAGTCTCCATGACCAGTGTTTCTGATCAGACTCCCCATGCGCGCGTTTCGCGTGACAGATCAAGGTTTCCCAGCATGTTGCCAGCTCCTGTTTCCGGCAATCGATCCGTGCTGTTTGCCATTACGGTGTTTACCAGTGCGTTCCTGTTGTTTCAGGTCCAGCCGCTGTTAGCGAAATTCATTCTTCCATGGTTCGGCGGCACGCCAGCCGTGTGGACGATGTGCATGCTGGTGTTCCAGCTGCTTCTGTTCGGTGGCTACGCCTACGCGCACTTATTGTCGTCACTAAAGAGTGTGTCTCGCCAGGCATGTATTCACGCTGCGATGCTGGCCGTCGCTGCGTTGTCACTTCCGATCATTCCTGATGTGGCGTGGAAACCTGTTGGGAACGAAGGTCCTGCCCTGCGAATCAGCCTGTTGTTGCTGGCGACTGTCGGGATGCCCTACTTTCTTCTGTCGGCCACTGGTCCGTTGTTGCAGCAATGGTTCAGTCGAGCCTGCACCGGCGCTTCGCCCTATCGACTCTACGCATTGTCCAACATCGGATCGCTGCTGGCTCTGGTGTCGTACCCGTTCCTGTTCGAGCCGGTTTTCTCTTCGACAATGCAGGCCGGACTCTGGTCCGCTTTATTCGTGATCTTTGCATTGTCGTGCCTGCTCTGTGGATGGACTGCGGCCGTTCAGTCAAAATCAGAGGTCACCAGCGAATCAGTAACGGCTTCCTGTGATGCCGACTCGGCCCCTGCCTATGCACGTTGGTTCATTCTTGCCATGTTGCCGTCTGTGATGCTTCTGGCGACGACAAACGAAGTCTGCATGGACATTGCTGTGGTCCCGTTTCTGTGGATCATTCCTCTGACCTTGTATCTGCTGAGCTTCATCCTGACGTTCGAGTCGGACCGATTCTACAACAGCAGGGTCATGACTCTGATCACGACAGCCAGCCTGGTGGGCACGATTGTCATGATGGCTGTTGGGGCGTCATTTGGAGTCGTCCTGCAGATTGTCGTATTCTTCCTGAACTTGTTCTGTGTTTGCATGCTGTGTCACGGTGAACTCGTAAAACTGAAGCCGAATCCGCGCCGGCTGACGTCGTTCTATCTGACGATTTCCGCAGGCGGTGCCGCTGGTGGATTATTCGTTGGCCTGCTGGCGCCAATGATCTTTGATGTGTACTGTGAATTGCCGCTGGCGATCTTCTGCTGTCTGTTAATCTGTGCCGGAACGTGGCTGAGAAGCGATGCTCAGTTTCAAAGACTTGTGCCGCCCGGAACGTCTCTCAAGTTCGGTTCCGGCATTGCGCTGGCACTGACTCTTTACCTGGCCATTTTCACTCAGCACGCGCCCTCAACGAAAGCGATCGAACGTAATTTCTACGGCGTCCTGCGTGTCGTTGATGTTCAGGAAGAAGTAACCAGTCGCCCATCAAGAGACATGGTCCACGGGCGAGTTGTGCATGGGCGTCAATTCCTTGATGAAGCCGGTCGTCGTCAGCCCGCAACTTATTACTCGCTCAGTTCCGGTGCGGGACGAGTCCTGGGGCAGACTGAGCTTCAGGCGAATTCGGCAGAAGGTCGCCGAATCGGTGTGGTCGGTCTGGGAGCAGGAACGCTGGCGGTGTACGCTCGCCCCGGCGATCACATGCGGTTCTATGAAATCAATCCCGACGTGATCGATCTGGCATGGAAGCATTTTTCGTTTCTTGAAGACTGCGAAGCAGAAGTCAAAGTCCTGCCAGGTGACGCGCGACTCGTTCTGGAACAGGAAGCTGATCAGCAGTTCGATGTGCTGGTTCTGGATGCGTTCTCCGGTGACGCGATTCCGGTTCATCTCCTGACGACCGAAGCGATGCAGATCTATTCACGCCATCTGAGCCACGACGGAGTACTCGCAGTCCACATTTCGAATTCGTACTTTGACCTTGAACCCGTCGTCCGAGCACTTGGCGATGAATTCGGGCTCACTGCACGTGTTCAGGCGTGTGAACGAGGCGCTGATGGCGGCGTCGCTCTTGAATCCGTCTGGATGCTGCTTTGCCGCGAACCGGAAGTGCTTACGAAAGCCCTGGGCCCGGACAGTGCAGCAGCGAATTCCCGGACTGTTCTGTGGACTGACGACCGGAATAACCTGTTGAACGTTCTCAGGTAGCTGACACGTACAGAGTCAAGGAACTGCACCTTTCTGGGATGGCCCGGGAGCGTTATCTTCTTTGCGTCTCTCTCCGGTTCCCTGAAGAATGTCTTTCACGGGCAGGAACATCATGCCGTAATTGTTGACGACAAGAGTATTCTCTCCAAGCAACAGCACCGGCCGACACGTATCTTCATAGTAACGCCCCCACAAATTGTCACTGGTTTTTGCCGGGAACTGAAACCCCTCGACAATACGAACGTTCGGAGGGAGGTCATACACAGGGCCCAGTTCATTGTCGCTGAGCTTTTGAACTTCGACATGGCAATGGGAGAACGGAAACTCGTCATTGACTCCCAATCCGGCATTGACGAGAAATAGTCTGTCGTTCGATTCACAGATTCCGATACCTGTAAATGGGGGAAGAGAGTGAATCAATTTGCGAGTTTTGACATCGAAAACGCTGCCGCCGACGCCAAAAACTCGCCCGCCTCCGGCCGTCAGAATTTTTTGCGAGTCGAATCCTGCCACGATGTTGGTGTATGACTTAACCAACCGGATGCCCGTATCACTGACCAAAAGTTCGTGAAATTCAAAACCAGTGTCTTTATTGTTGAAGGCGAAGTAGACGTCTTCCTCGCCCGAGTAGACCATGTTGGAACAGACGGACTTCGAAATGAAGTCGGGGCGAATCATGCTTGCATCGTAGACTGCTGCAGTAGGTCTGGATGTGCCGGCCAGCGACGCAACAACAGCATCATTTGTCCCGGGAATCATATTCAGCCTGACGGCAATCGGACGATCCGGATAACTTGGGTCCAACCTTTTGGGCTTTCCCGGCGTCATCGTTGCAAGATCGATCATACACAGGCCCGCAAAATTCTTTGATTGAACTCCAACCCACAACTGCGAGCCATCGCTGGCTAATGCGAGAGGACCTGCATCGCCTTCCATTTGAACGTGGTGTTCGATTGCTCCGTTGTCAGGATTGATCTTGACGACGACACCATTCTCGGGCCCATTCAGGCTGGCATACACCTTTCCTCGGAAAGGGTCGTAAACAATGTCATAAGCTTTCGCCGGAATCACGTACGGGGAATCCAGTTCTGGTCCCTTCGAGAACTCGGCAGGCTCCGATGGGCTCGGCGCTGGATCTTCCTGATCCGGTGGCAAATCACAACCTGACAACAAAAACAGCGAGACTAAGGCCCCACTCAACACAGCAATTCGCATTCATACACCTCGAGAAACTCGAAATGAGCTACGACTTGATCCCCAGCCAACGATCGAGCGAATCCGACGTTTGATAAATCAATGCTTCCGGATGATGAAGATAGGGGTGGAAGTACTCGAACGTCAAGTATCCCTCGTAACCAGTTGGAAACGGATCTCGACTCCCGAGAACTTCCTGTTTCCGGCGGCGGCTGGAAAGAACTATCGTCAGAAGCTTCGGCTCCAATGGCTCGCTTAGCCAGGAACTCTCTCCGCTCCACCCCGATCCGCCAGACCACGCTTTCACTCCGAACGTCACGAAGTCAAAGCTTATTGGTTACTTCCGACTTCCGCTGAAGATTCTCGCCGAACGGACGAGCGGGAAGGAAAACAGAGAGGTCGAGTTTCCTTTTCGTTCGGCACTCACCGGAAGGCACGCGTCGTTACGCTTCAGGAGGCAAACAGGGCGAGAAAGGGAAATTCGCTTTCGCTTGGGAGTTTGATTTGTCACACTGGGCGTCTTGCCCCTGACAAATCCCGCCTTGTTGATTGAGTCCTCCACAATGCTCAGCTTCTGGGACCGTGATGCTCGTTCACGCCGTCGAGAATTCCTGCAGGCCGGCGCCTTGGGACTCGGTGGATTGCAGTTGACTGACCTGTTGCTGGGGAAAGCTCATGCGGAATCCGGACCATCCGTACTCAAAGACAAGTCCGTGATCTTTCTGTTTCTGCACGGCGGACCAAGTCAGACGGAAACCTTTGATCCCAAGATGACGGCTCCTGTCGGAATCCAAAGTGCGACGGGAGAAGTGCAGACAAAGATTCCCG
>JBILXT010000620.1:0-3381 GCA_044378235.1 Planctomycetaceae bacterium | reverse complement strand
ATTCTGCGCTCAGGGAACTGTGTTCCAGCACACCCGGCAGGATGCGGCGCATGCGGACGGTCCAGAGATCACCGGGCTTCGCAGGCCGTGAAACCAGTTCGGAAAAAGGAATAGCGGCTTCAATGCGCCATGCGGTTTCATCGGAATCGACAGCGACGTACCACTGAGGATTCCAGCGAGTCAACATCCAGCAGCGATCACTGGTTTGGCCGGATTCATCAATCGTCAATTGAAACGATGTGACGTAGTCGCGATCGGTGTCGAGCTCGATTTCGAAACGATCTTTGTCGCCATGTTTCGCGTCGTGACTGCGAGCCGCTGCCAATGCCACGGGGTTGTTCTGCGACGGTGTCTTTTCCAGTCTGGCGGCGATGAAGAGAAACTCTTCATCCCAAGCCAACATGCCGAAGCTGCGGACCGAGTTGTCGTCTGTACTGGTGCCAGAAGCAGTGTCGGCATCTTGTCCCCTTAGTCCTCTGCGACCACCGGCAGAACGCAGAAAGATTTCCTCAGCGTTTTCCCAGATCGAATCAGTGAGCCGACCATCAAGAAACGGTCGGTCGGTCTGGCGAGGCAAGTTGAAGAGCGGAAGTGCCGGCGTCGCGGTGGCTCGCAACTGCATTTCTGATTTCGCGTACAAACCGAATTCGTCGGGCCGCTGGCTGAGTTCCGCAAGGGCATTGGACTGTTCTCCAGCGGCATCTGTTTGTCGCTGATTCACGGCGTAACGCAGCAGTACCGCCGGATCAATTTGTCGCGTTGACGCCTGAGAAGCATCGCGGGCGGACAGAATGCGATAGGCTGTGGCTGCATGGCTGTCCCAGCGTTGTTGAAGAGCAGCGACCGGGTCCTGGCCCTGCGAAGAAAAGCCCTGACTCTGCGGACTTCGACTTTGTGGTTTCACAAATGTGGCACCCGCCGGACCTTCTTCGCCACCCGTTCTGTCGGGCGAAATCGTTGAGGCCGCCCCGCCTGAGGCCGAATCTGTCGAGGCTTTTGCAACAGCAGCTCCGAATGGCGAACCGCTTTGGGACCGACTTCGGTAGTAGCGAGTTTCCGCCGACGAATAAAACAGAAACAACATCTCGGCCGCGAGTCGACCGTCTTCCGTCTGCGGATAGCGGCGGATAATTTCCTGCTGCACGGCGATAAAGCCTTCCATATTGTTCTGCTGCAGATTCAGATCGCCGAGATCTCTTAATTGCTTCGCGGCCAGTTCACGTGGCAAATCCATACCGACATTCTGAAGTTCAGCCGTCAGCGATTCTTCAGCTCGCGCGAGCTTGGCATGGCCCTGGAGAGCACTGCCTTCGATGCGAGATTTCTCAAGCACCTGCTGGAATTGCTTGAGCTGCTCGCCGGAGCGATGCGTAATGGACCGCCGTGCTCCTTTCAGAGATGTTGCATCCAGTCCCTGCAGGAGATTGGTAATTCCGGCCGCATTGTTGCGATCCATGACGACTTCGTAAGACGCCCGGCCTCTGACCCGGGAGCGAGTTCGAACATCTTCCGTGAGAACTCGCAGAGCCGCATCACACAGCAAACCGGCTGTCGTCCCAATTGATGGCAATAGATCGTTGTCGTCATAGGATGGCGACGATTGACGATCAGAAGGAACTCGGCGAACGATCCGTTGAAGATGCCAGGGCGGAAGGCTTAACACACTGAGCGACTCCGCAGCCGCCACAAGATCAGGATCTGCTTCAGTGGCGGCTTCAGGATCAAATTCTGCGATCTCGATCGCTCGTTCCAGAGCATCGGAAAAGATACCGGCCACCATATCATCGTCACTCATAGACTCGATCACGACGATTGTCGGACGCCAATTGCGGAGTTCGCGAGCAAGTCGTAGTGGCAGCAGTCGTCGCAGCTCTCCGTCAGTTTGCCGCTCCCATTCAGAGATGAGTTGCGGCACCGAGCGATGATGTTCCGGACGAGTTCGCGGAAACATCCAGTCGGCGGTGCTGTCGTTGCCGGCCAGCTGTGTCAGAGCTAGTCGCGTTGTCGCTGATGTATTCGCTGCAGCATCTATGTTATTCGTTCGCAGGTGTTGAGACATTTGCAAGGTCACGGAGCGAACGCCCTGTTCAGCAGCGGTGTTCGCAAGCAATTGCCAGGAAGCCTGATCCGCGTTCGTGACCAGATTGAGAATTCCGGAACGGATGTTGGTTGAACGCACAGAATTCCATGTTACACCATCGTCTCCGGAACGAAGAATCTGGCCGAAACTTCCAACCGCCAGTACGACGCCGTCCGACAGGATTCGCAGCTTCTTGATCTGCCCGGTCGCTGGAATGTGAACGGTCTCCCATTGTTGTCCGTTCGCCGTGCTCCGAAACAAACACGCTGCGGGATTGCCTGCAAGCAGAATCGTTTCGCCGTTGTGGGCGACTGTGTTCAGGTCGGCGACTTCGCTGGTCGATTTCGAGAGATCCGTCGCGGGAGGCTCCCATGTGACGCCGGAATTCTGAGTTGTGAAGATGGTTGCATTGTCGCCAACGATCCATCCGGTGCCGTCACTGTTGAGCGAGACGCCACGCATCTGTCGCAAGGTCGGCTGTGCTGGATTGATTACAACAGCCTGATCAGAAACCACAGCCGAATAGCTCTGATGTTGCCCAACGACCACGCCCTCTGCCATGCTCAAAAAAACGCCCGTGTTCCATGAGCTTCCAGGTTGATCGGATGACAGAGCCGTCCATGTTTGGCCTCCATCATCAGACCGAAAGATACCAGCTCCGCCGCGCTGCGTGACAGGCATCGTGACTGCCATGGCTTCATCAAGACCGAAGAATCGAATATGGAGCAAGCCAGGAAGAGTTGATGTTGCTAACGCTTCGGCTCCGGCAATTTGTGGAGACGCCGAAAGATCAGTCCATGATGCGCCGCCATCGCGAGTCTGAAAGAGCACCGCAGTGAGTTGCGATGTTCCCGGGATGACTCGATAGCCAGCGATCCAGCCCATGCGGTTCGTCAAAAAACAGACTGACTGCAAACTGCAGTCGACAGGCGTCATGGCTGTTGTCCATGTCTGGCCGTTGTCGCCTGATTGAACGACAACACCTCGTTCACCAACCGCCCAGCATGATGCACCGACATGACAAACATCATTCAGGGTTGCATCTTCAGCGATGGCTATGGTGCGAGGTGCTGCGGAACTGAAGAACTCTGTTGGTTGGGGATCCTGTGCGATCAATGACCATGTGGTCGGGATACTGTTAGCAACGCCTTTGCCGGTAGAAGTGCGAGGTGAGCGTTCGGAATCATTTGCTGCGGATGCTGATTCGGAGGTTGCTCGAGAAGGAGTCATCGACTTCGATTCCGCATTGCTTGGATCTTCATCGATTGTTGCGGGGCTCGAATCGCTTTTGTCTTTCTTCG
>JBILXT010000619.1:0-3383 GCA_044378235.1 Planctomycetaceae bacterium | reverse complement strand
GGAGTGACGGCTTCCGCCTTCGAATAGGCCTTATCCGGCACAAACACGTCAACCCGCTTCCTGGGTTCCGGATTCATCTGGGGAATCATGGGGAATCATGGGGCCAGCCACCTATATAAACCAATGAAACGAAAAAAGCAGCACGCTAATCGTTCCCACGCCGCGTTCCGCCAAACCTCAGTCGCGAGCAAACAGGCGTCTTGACGAGCTGATGCTGATCGCGCGGTTGTGGCCGCGAGAGTCGGCGTGGGTCGACATGGACTTCGGACGGCCAACGCTCGAACGAAACCATTTGCGGAAATTCACCACGCACTCGACCCACAACTCTGCCGAGACTCCCAGTCGTTCCATAATGGGCTCCAGATCGGCCGGCATTGAGCCACGCTGGTCGGTTCGGAATCATGGGGCCAGCCAGCTATATAAACCAATGAAACGAAAAGGCGACTTGCTAATCGCTCCTGCGCCGCGTTCCGCCAGGTTCGGAATCATGGGGCCAGCCATCTATATAAACCAATGAAACGAAAAAGCGACACGCTAATCGTTCCCACGCCGCGTTCCGCCAAACCTCAATCGCGAGCAAACAGGCGTCTTGATGAACTGATACTGATCGCGCGGTTGTGGCCGCGAGAGTCGGCGTGGGTCGACATGGACTTCGGTCGGCCAACGCTCGAACGAAACCATTTGCGGAAATTCACCACGCACTCGACCCACAACTCTGCAGAGACACCCAGTCGTTCCATAATGGGCTCCAGATCGGCCGGCATTGAGCCTCGCTTGTCGGTTCGCACCTGCCGAGCGGTCCAGTCCAGCAATGCCAGGTACTCCCCAAGCCCAAGGGACAGAAAACCCTTGTTCGACGCACGACGCTCCGTCTTCTTCGCCCTCACCGCCTGACGTTTCGGCTCCAGCGGAACTGGAGACAACCAACCAGCCTTTGCACCGTGCTCAACGTTCGCGTCGAACTGGCGGCGATCAGGCACTGGAACTTCTTCGAAATCCGTACTCAACCCGGCTTTATCTGAACACTGAATACTGTCAACTGAACACTCTTCCGCCGCTGTCTTCAGATCCCGCAGGCGGTCCTGAGCACTCGTGAAACTGCTGCCTTCCGGAGTTTTCGCAATGCCCGCTCGAATGGGATTCAGATCCACATACTGCATGCACGCGAGAATCGCCGCCTCATCCAAAAGAACCTGGGCCTTGAAGCGGCCTTCCCAAAACCGCCCGCTGCACTCATCCTGTTTATTGGCTTCTTTCGCAATGCGTTCGGAAAGAAATCGCATAAACCACGAGATGCTCGATAGCCGCTGCCGCTTTTCTTTCAGGCTCTTCTTGTCGTTGCGAATCTGATTGAGCTCGAATTCGGTTGGTTCGGCCGGACTGCCATCTTTGTTCTTTCGAACCGGGCAGAGCAACCACCATTTGAGGACCACCTGATCGTCCGACCACGCTGCCACAAGATCGTGTCGGCTTCGAAGGATCGTATGAAAGTGGTTACTCATGATCGCGTAGCCGAGCACCTCGATCCCCATAACTCCGGCGAGAAACTCCAGCCGATTACGAATCAGTTCGCGGCGATGGTCATAATTTTTCCCGGTGAGCTCATCTTTCCCGCAAAGAAACGCCCGCCGCACGCACCGATTGATGCAATGCACGACCTGAATCTCCCCGTCCGCCAACACATCCCGCCGATTCGCCCGAGCCATGCCAAGCCTCCTCGTGATCGTTACGCCCTGAATGCCCTCAAAACCTACGTCAGCCTTGACCCAAGGTATCGAAGCAATGAAACGAAGTTAACAATAGATGGCTGGCCCCGTGCGCCAAAAAAAATCGCCCACAAGCGAGCGACTAAACTGTTACGTCAATAAACGGGAGTTACTGTCGAAAGTTGTGTTTGAGTGAGGGTTGAAAGAGGCGGCGTATTTCGAGATGAGTTGGTTGCCTAACAAAGACCAATTCTCCCCGAAAGGAACGCCACCCATGAAGAACAGTAATCAGAAATCCATCTCTGAAACAGTCTGCGGCATCGACAATCCGGAGGTTGCCTCGGAGAACTCTTCCACCTGCGAAGTGCGGGACGTGCTGTGAGGTGCTGCCGGTTTCAGGGACAGGTGAATCTCTTATTCTGAGCCACAGAAAGGACCTTGGAGATGGCTCGGAAGAAGACAGTATCGAAGTCAAAAGACACACGTCGGCGTTACACAGATGAGTTCAAGGAGGAGGCCGTGCAGATGATGCTGGATGGTCACACTGCGCCATCGGTCATGGAGCGGCTGGGTTTGCCGAACGTGAACATGTTGTACCGCTGGAAGCAGGAACGACTGACTCAAAGCGGACCAGTTGCCAGTTCGCTTGAAGCACGAGTGCGTGAACTGGAGAACGAGCTTCGTCGTGTCGAACGTGAGCGTGATGTGTTAAAAAAAGCGTTGGCTATTTTCGGCCGCAGCGAATAGCAGATGTCTATGCGGCCATCGAAGCAATCGCTTTCGAAGACGCAGCATCACTGTCGGAGATCTGTGAATTCATGGAAGTGAATCGCACTGCGTTCTATGCATGGCGAGATTCTGAACCAACAGTTTTCGAGGAGCAGGATGCTGAACTGGCTCCTCTGATACGAATCATCTTTAAGAAACATCGTCGACGTTACGGTGCTCGAAGGATTGCGAGCGAGCTGAAAGATCTTGGCCATCAATGCGGCACAAGAAAAGTCTCCAAGGCAATGAAAACACTGGGTTTGCGAGCGATTCAGCCGAAATCGTTTGTGCCCAAAACAACCAACAGCAGGCACGGACTTGGTTACTCGCCGAACCTGTTGCTGGATGCGGCCACACCGACTCGCATCAATCAGATATGGCTTGGCGACATCACATACATTCCACTTGAAGGCGGACTGTTTTGTTATCTGGCTCTGCTGCTGGATCTTTATTCACGCAGAATTGTTGGCTGGTCATTGAAAGACGATATGACGGAATCGCTTGTACTCTCATGCCTTCGAATGGCGATCAAAGAGCGGCAGCCAGCTGCGAGGCTGATCCATCACACGGACCGCGGTGGCCAGTATGCCGGCAATGAATACCGATCCGTGATGAAGCGATCAAAGATGCGCGACAGCATGAGTCGAGCCGACAACTGCTATGACAACGCCTTCATGGAAAGTGGCATCGGAACCATCAAGAACGAGCTCGAGATGACCGAATACAAGACTATCAGAGATGCCGCGAAAGAGATCTCACCTTACGTCAGGTACTACAACTTCGAACGCAAACACTCAGCGATCGAATACCTCACTCCCGCTCAGTTCGAACAACTCACGCAACGCTCAAAATAAGAGAATGAGTTGTCCCTGAAACCGGCAGCACCTCACTGAGTCAGATTCTGCGAGA